>NZ_JBYVMF010000035.1:0-52530 GCF_058145095.1 Pseudomonas sp. MDV22-iso1 | reverse complement strand
GTTTTTTTGAAAGCGGGTAGACAGTGGGGGGCGAGTCCATACATAGCAGCTGGCGCAGCCTGCGTTGGGGCGCGAAGCGGCCCCGATTTTCAGGGAGACATCAAATCGTCCAAAAAGCGACCGCTTCGGTCGAGCGCGACCCCGGAGCCAACGCAGGCTTCGCCAGCTGCTACAGGGGTATGTGTTACTGCTAATTTTGTTGCATCCACAGAGCCTTGTTTTTAAAAGGCTCTTGGCTCCTCTCAATGCTGGTCAAATTAGTGGCTAATAGCTATAACTCAACTCAGGGCCATTGAGCTTTCCCGGCGCTTGGCGTTTTGAGTCTGCCTCTATGTCGTTGCACGTCATGCGCCCAAAGATCCTGGGTTTCATCAGTGAAGATGCTTCGGCCTGGCTGGTTGCGCTGCTGGTATTGCTCGTCGGCGGCATTCTCACGGGGCTGCTGGCCTGGTCGACACTGAATCTGTTTCACCATCAATTGCGGCAACGCTTCCAACTGCTCGCCAGTGAACGTTACAGCCGTATCGAAGAACGTTTTGAAGATCAGGAACAGCGCCTGGACGGGTTGCGCCGGTTCTTTGCCAATTCCGGCACGGTGTCCCGCGAGGAATTCGACGGTTACGCCAGGCCACTGTTGCATCGCACCCAAGCCTACTCATGGGCGCCGCGGATCTCCCGTGCCGCGCGGCCTGCGTTTGAACGCGAGGTGCAGGAAGAAGGGTTGAGCGAGTTTCGTGTCCGCGAACTGGATGCCACCGGGCAGTTGCAAACGGCTGCTGAGCGGGACGAGTACGCTCCGGTGCTGTACACCCAGACCCAAAGCCGTCTTCCCACCCCTCTGGGATTCGATTTGCTTGCGCAACCGTTGCGCCGCGCCACGCTGGAGCGGGCCGACAGCCATGGTGGCATGGCGGTGTCGCAACCACTGTATCTGCTGGGGATTGAGCCGACCTATGCCCGGGGAATCCTGTTGGTGGCACCGGTCAGCCGGCAGCCGGCGGCGGGGGGTATGCCGGATGGTTACGTCATGGCCGTTATCAGCATGCGCCAACTGCTTGCAGACGGATTGCCGGAGGATAATCACGATTTCCTCTCGGTGCGCATTCTTGATCTGTCCACCGGGGATCAGCATGAAGTGCTGTATGAGTCGAGCAATACGCCCGCCGTCAGCGAACTGTCATCGACGCAACTGATCCGTCTGGCCGACCATGATTATCAGGTTGAAATGCGGCCCAGTACCTCGTTTCTGCAGGCCAACCATTCTTCGGTGAGCAGCCTGGTGGTGTTGGGCAGCTTACTCAGTCTGCTGCTCAGCGCCTTGCTTTACGTGTTGGTCAGCCAACGTCAGCGGGCGCTGAAACTGGTCGAGCAACGGACCCAGGAACTGCGTGCCCGCGAGCAGGAGTTGCGCGGCACCCACGGGCAACTGCGTGGTGTGCTGAACGCCGCGACGCAGGTGGCGATCATCGCCACCGACCTGCGCGGCGTCATCACCACGTTTAATGCCGGTGCCGAACACATGCTCGGCTATTCCAGTGCCGAAGTGGTGGGGCACATGACCCTGGAGAATCTGCACCTGCCCCGGGAATTGGTGGCGCGTTCGGCGGAGTTGAGCGCGCGGTATGGCAAGCCGATTCCCACCTGTCAGGCGATGCTGGTCGAGGGCGGTGAGGAGGGCGGTCATGAAGCGCGGGAATGGACGCTGGTGCGCAGCGATGGCAGCCACCTTGCGGTGAACATGTTGGCGACACCGGTGCTCGACGAACTAGGCCTGTGGGTCGGACACCTGGCGATCTGCATCGACATCACCGAACGCAAGCGCGTCCACGAAGCACTGGCGGCGCGTGACCTGCTGTTGAAAAAGCTCAGTGCCCATGTGCCGGGCGGGATCTACCAGTTCAAGATGGAATTCGACGGGCGCTTCAGTGTGATCTACGCCAGTGACGGGATTCGCGAGATCTACGAACTCGAACCGGATGTGCTGCTGCTCAATGCCGAAGCGATCTTCACCCGGATTCATCCGCAGGACACCACGCGGGTGCGCGCCTCGATCCGCGCTTCGGCGGACAACCTGAGCCCGTGGCGCGAGGAGTATCGCGTGCAATTGCCCCTGCGTGGGCTGCGCTGGGTCCGTGGCGAAGCGACCCCTGAGGAACTGCCCGGCGGCGGTGTGCTGTGGCATGGCTACATTTCAGACATCTCCGACCTCAAGCGCGTGGAAGAAGAACTGCGGGCGCTGTCGGTGACGGATTCACTGACGGGTATTCACAACCGCCGCTACTTTCAAGAGCGCCTGACCACCGAAATGGCCAGGGTCGAGCGTGGCGGCGGCGAGTTGTCGGTGATCATGCTCGATGTCGATCACTTCAAACGGATCAATGACCAGCACGGTCACGCGATCGGTGACCGGGTGCTGCAGGCCGTGTGCGAGCGTATCGGCGCTCGCCTGCGTCGAACGGATGTGTTTTGTCGTTTGGGAGGCGAGGAATTCATGGTGCTCTGCCCGGATATCGGCGGCGAGCATGCGCATGTGCTGGCGTTACAGCTATGGCAGGCGTTGCGCAGTTCGCCGATTGACGGCGTCGGGATCGTTACGGCGAGTTTCGGTGTGGCCAGCTGGCGAGTCGGGGAGGGCGCGGACGCGCTGTTGCTGCGGGCGGATTCGGGGGTGTATGCCGCGAAACAGGCGGGAAGGGATCGGGTAGAGGCAGAAATAACCTGAAGGTGCACCCAAACCCTGTAGGAGTGAGCCTGCTCGCGATTGCGTCGTGTCATTCACCATTAAGTGTCGACTGACACGACGCCTTCGCGAGCAAGCTTTGCTCCCACAGTTGATCTTCTGTGTCTGGACGAGTCGGTTACAGCACCGACGCCGTCTCTGGCAGTTTCGGCTGGCGATACAGGTCCAGCAGCACCTGATCCAGCACCGACGATGCGCCGAAGGGAGCCTTGTCGTTGAGGATCGCGACCACCGCCCAGGTATTGCCGTTGATGTCGCGGCTGAAGCCGGAGATCGCTCGAACGGTGTTCAAGGTGCCGGTCTTGACGTGCGCTTCACCGCGCATCGCGGTGGTCTTCAAGCGCTTGCGCATGGTGCCGTCGGTGCCGGCAATTGGCATCGAGCTGATGAACTCGGCAGCGTACGGGCTGCGCCAGGCGGCCTGCAGCATCGCCGCCATTTCCCGGGCGCTGACACGCTCGGCGCGGGACAGGCCGGAGCCGTTTTCCATGATCAGGTGCGGCGCGGTGATGCCTTTCTTCGCCAGCCACTGACGAACCACGCGCTGGGCAGCCTTGGCGTCGTCGCCATCGGCGTCGGTGCGGAACCGCTGGCCCAGGCTCAGGAACAGCTGCTGTGCCATGGTGTTGTTACTGTATTTGTTGACGTCGCGGATGATTTCCGCCAGGTCCGGCGAAAAAGCCCGGGCCAGCAATTTGGCATTTTTCGGCGTAGGCGCCAGAACGTCCTTGCCCTGAATGCTGCCGCCCAGCTCTTTCCAGATGGCCCGGACCGCACCGGCGGTGTAGGTCGCGTGGTCCAGCAGCGACAGGTACGTCTGGGAGCTGCAGCCATCGCCCAACTGGCCGCCAACCGTCACGGTCACGCTGCCATCGGGTTGGGTCACCGGGTTGTAGCGCACGCCGCCGGTGCACTGCTTGGAGTTGATGGCCTTGACCTGATTTTCGATACGGATCGAGGCAATCGGTGGCTCGACCGACACCAGTACCCGGCCGTTGTCATTGCGGGCCACAAAGCGCAGGGCCTTGAGATTGACCATCAGCGAATCGGGTTTGACCAGGAACGGCTTGTTCTCGTCATTGCCGTCATCGTTGAACTCGGGCAGTTGCGGTTGCGTGAAGAAATTGCGATCCAGCACCAGGTCGCCGGTGATCTGCGTGACGCCATTGGCGCGCAGGTCTCGCATCAGCAACCAGAGTTTTTCCATGTTCAGCTTCGGATCGCCGCCACCTTTAAGGAAGAGGTTGCCGTTGAGAATGCCGCCGCTGAGGGTGCCGTCGGTGTAGAACTCGGTTTTCCACTGGTGGTTCGGGCCGAGCATTTCCAGCGCCGCGTAAGTGGTGACCAGCTTCATGGTCGACGCCGGGTTGACCGAGACGTCCGCATTGAAAATGGTCGGTGTGCCCGGGCCGTTGAGCGGAATCAGCACCAGGGACAGGGCGTTGTCCTGCAGTTTGCTGGCCTTGAGGGCCTTTTCAACGTTGGGAGTCAAACCGGTATTAATGGGCGCAGCGGCAAGCGGGAGGGCCAATGGGAGAAGTAAACCGGCCAGCAACAATGGACGCAAAGATTTGATCATATGAAATAGAACCCTACAGCCGAGGGGAAAAAGACGAGGGCATGAAGATAAATTCCCTCAGTAGTCATGAAAGTGTCGGCATTATGCCCCAAGGTGTAGGGGCTTGTGCCGTGACCTGGCCCGCTAATAAGCTATTTTTTTACCGACGGTAGGTCGCCGCGCCCAGAGAGTCGGGCAATTGGCGGCTTAAACTGCTAAAGTGCCGCCCGTTATTACTTATGAGGATTGTTCCAATGGCGACTAACCGTTCCCAGCGTCTGCGCAAAAAACTGTGCGTTGATGAATTTCAAGAGCTGGGTTTCGAACTGAACCTGGATTTCAAAGAAGATTTGGCTGATGAAGCCATTGATGCTTTCCTCGATGCGTTCCTGCAAGAAGCCATGGAAGCCAACGGTCTGGGTTATGTTGGCGGCGACGACTTCGGTCTGGTTTGCCTGCAGAAACGTGGCTCGGTATCCGAAGAGCAGCGCGCTGCTGTTGAAGCCTGGCTCAAAGGCCGCAGCGAACTGACCGAAGCAACCGTCAGCCCGCTGATCGACGTCTGGTACCCGGAAAAGCCAATCAATCCGGTAGCTTGATGTTAGAAAAAACGGCGACCCAAGGGTCGCCGTTTTTTTATGCCTGCTTTTTGTAGGAGCGAGCTTGCTCGCGATGGACGTTAACGATTACGCGTTTTTTCTGAATACACGCGGCGCCCTCGAGTCCATCGCGAGCAAGCTCGCTCCTACAAGGGATCAGGCTTTACGCCAATTCAAGATCACTAACGTCACCACCCCCGCCACAATCCCCCAAAACGCCGAACCGATGGAAAACAGCGTCAGCCCCGACGCCGTCACCATGAAGGTGATCAGCGCCGCTTCACGCTCCTTCACTTCGCTCATGGCAATGCTCAGCCCATTGATGATCGAGCCGAACAACGCCAGCGCCGCAATCGACAGCATCAGTTCTTTGGGCAGCGCGGCAAACAGCGCCGCCAGTGTCGCACCGAACACACCGGCGATCCCGTAGAAAATCCCGCACCAGACCGCCGCCGTGTAGCGCTTGTTGCGATCTTCGTGGGCATGCGGCCCGGTGCAGATCGCTGCGCTGATGGCCGCCAGGTTGATCCCGTGTGAACCGAACGGTGCCAGCAGCAGCGAGGCGATCCCGGTGGTGGTGATCAGCGGTGACGCGGGCACGTTGTACCCATCGGCGCGCAAAACCGCGATCCCTGGCATGTTTTGCGAGGTCATGGCCACGACAAACAGCGGAATGCCGATGCTGATGGTGGCCGCCAGGGAGAAGTGCGGCGTGGTCCACACAGGCGTCGCCACTTCCAGGTGGAAGCCACTGAAGTCCAGCAACCCCATGAACCCTGACAAGGCCGTACCGATCAGCAATGCAGCCAGCACGGCATAACGCGGCGACAGGCGCTTGATCACCAGATAAGTGAAGAACATCCCCAAGACCAGCGCCGTGCGATGCTGCGCCGCGACAAAGATTTCACTGCCGATCTTGAACAGAATCCCCGCCAATAACGCCGCCGCCAAGGAGGCCGGAATCTTTTTGACCAGACGCTCGAAGCTGCCGGTCAAACCACAGATCGTGACCAGGACGGCGCAGGTGACGTAGGCGCCGATCGCTTCGCCGTAGCTGACACCGCCGAGGCTGGTGATCAGCAACGCTGCGCCGGGCGTCGACCAGGCGATGGTGATGGGCGTCCGATAACGCAGGGACAAGCCGATCGAGCACACCGCCATGCCAATCGAGATCGCCCAGATCCACGACGAAATCTGCCCGCTGGTCAGGCCGGCGGATTGGCCGGCCTGGAACATCAACACCAGGGAGCTGGTGTAGCCGGTCATCATGGCGATGAAACCGGCAACGATCGCCGAAGGTGACGTATCGGCCAGAGGGCGGAGCTGCGTGTGCGTGGCGTCGTTCATGACGGGGTGTTCCTTGCTCTAGTGAAGATGCCCGAGCCTTTGTAGCAGCTGGCGAAGCCTGCGTCCGGCTGCGGTGTGGCGAGGGGATTTATCCCCGTTGGGTCGCGCAGCGGCCCCAAATCTTTACGACTGCTGCGCAGCCGGACGCAGGCTTCGCCAGCGGCTACATGACCCAGGTTAACGCGCGGGTTATGGATTCAAGCCTAAACTCAAACGTAACCCTGCGTTGCAATACAGCGGAGGCAACAAACAGCCGTACAGTCGTGTTGCCACCATCCATTGTGTACAATCGCGGTGTTTTTTACGCGATACTTGCCAGCGACCCACTGTGCCGTATTACAGTCACGGTCAATTCGCCGCAGTTCTCCCGACTCGAGTGCCCATGAACGAACAGTTGCAGCCCCTCAAGAAACAACCGCGAGCAGGCAAAGCCGGCCGCAGCGGTACCCAGGACGATATTGTCTACGCGCATATCTTCGAGGCCATCCTCGAGCAGCGTCTGGCGCCCGGCACCAAGTTGAGCGAAGAAGCGCTGGGGGAAATTTTCGGGGTCAGTCGCACCATCATTCGCCGTGCGCTATCGCGCCTGGCCCATGAAGGGGTTGTGCTGCTGCGTCCCAATCGCGGCGCAGTCGTTGCCAGCCCGAGTGTCGAAGAGGCACGGCAGGTGTTCCTGGCCCGGCGTCTGGTGGAGCGAGCGATCACCGAACTGGCGGTGCAGCACGCGACAGCCGAGCAGATCGCCGAGCTGCGTCAGATGGTCAACGACGAGCGCGACAGCTTTTCCCGTGGCGATCGCGGTGCAGGTATCCGTCTGTCGGGCGAGTTCCACCTGAAACTGGCTGAAGCGGCAAAGAATGCACCGCTGATCAGCTTCCAGCGCAGCCTGGTGTCGCAGACCTCGCTGATCATTGCCCAGTACGAAAGCGGCAATCGCTCGCACTGTTCATACGACGAGCACACCCAGTTGATCGATGCCATCGAAGCGCGCAATGGTGAGCTGGCGGTAGATTTGATGATGCACCACATGGATCACATCGACAGCAAGCTCAACCTTGACGAAGAAAGTGCGTCGGATGATTTGCACGCGGTGTTCTCGCATTTGTTGCAGACCAAGAAGCCTGGGCGGCCAGCGGCCAAGCTTTAAAAGATCGCAGCCTCGTTTCACTCGACAGCTCCTACAGGAGTACGAGTTCCTCTGTAGGAGCTGCCGAAGGCTGCGATCTTTTGATCTTTCTGACAGGCAATAAAAATCCCCCGGGCTGAAAAGCGGCGGGGGATTTTTTATGCCTGAAGACTTAGCGCTGATGCACCAGTGCACCCGCCGCATAGGTCTGCAGCACCGTCCGGTCATCGCCCAGCGTCATCAGTACAAACAACGTCTCGGCAATGTTGTTGGCCTGCTTCAAGCGATAGCTGAGAAGCGGCGTAGCGTTGTAATCCAGCACCAGGAAATCCGCGTCGGTGCCCGGCAGCAACGTGCCGATCTTGTCTTCCAGACGCAGCGCACGGGCACCGCCCAGGGTCGCCAGGTACAGGGATTTGAACGGGCTCAGTCGTGCGCCTTGCAGCTGCATGACTTTGTACGCTTCGTTCAAGGTTTGTAGCAGGGAGAAACTGGTACCGCCGCCGACGTCCGTCCCCAAACCGACATTCAGTTTGTGCTTCTCGGCCATCGGCAGGTTGAACAGGCCGCTGCCGAGGAAGAAGTTCGAGGTCGGGCAGAAAGCGATGGCCGAACCGGTTTCTGCCAGTCGCGCGCACTCGTCGTCGCACAGGTGCACGCCGTGGGCGAAGACCGAGCGCTCGCCGAGCAATTGGTAGTGATCGTAGACGTCCAGATAGCCTTTACGCTCCGGGAACAGTTCCTTGACCCACTCGATCTCTTTCAGGTTTTCGCTGATGTGGGTCTGCATGTACAGATCTGGATACTCGCTGAGCAACTGCCCGGCGAGGGTCAATTGTTCCGGCGTACTGGTCGGGGCAAAGCGCGGCGTGACCGCGTAGTGCAAGCGGCCCTTGCCGTGCCAGCGTTCGATCAATGCCTTGCTTTCCACGTAGCTGGATTCAGCGGTGTCGGTCAGGTAGTCCGGCGCGTTGCGGTCCATCATCACTTTGCCGGCGATCATGCGCAGGTCCAACTGCTCGGCAGCTTCGAAGAACGAGTTCACCGATTGCGGGTGCACGCTGCCAAATACCAGTGCCGTGGTGGTGCCGTTGCGCAGCAATTCCTTGATGAAAATGTCCGCGACTTCGTCGGCGTGAGCCTTGTCGGCGAACTGGCTTTCGCACGGGAACGTGTAGGTGTTGAGCCAGTCCAGCAGTTGCTCGCCGTAGGCACCGACCATGCCGGTTTGCGGCAGGTGAATGTGGGTGTCGATGAAGCCCGGGGTAATCAGGGCGTCCTGATAGTGGGTGATGTCGATATCGGCCGGCAGGGTCGGCAGCAATTCGCTGGCGTGGCCTATGGCGCTGATCTGGCCGTTATCGACCACCAGCAAGCCGTCCTCGAAATACTCGTAGGAGGCTTCGATGCCCACTTCGGCGGGATCGGCGATGCTGTGCAGGATGGCGGCGCGGTAGGCTTTTCGAGTCAGAGGCATTGTCGTTCTCAATTCGTGGCTTTCAGGTTTGAAGCGTGGCTGCGACGTGAAGCGGGCAGCAGCTTGGCAATCGGTTCGGCGCTGGACGTTTGCTGGCCGAAATTGGCGTTGTAGGTGGCGATGATTTCGCCGGCGATGGAGATAGCGATTTCCACAGGCAATTTGCCTTTGACGTCGCCGATGCCCATCGGGCAGCGCATGCGTTGCAGCACGGCGCTGTCGAAACCGCGATCACGCAGGCGATGTTCGAACTTCACCCGTTTGGTCTTCGAACCAATCAGGCCGAAGTAGGTGAAGTCGTTGCGCTTGAGGATTGCGGCGGTGAGTTCGAGGTCGAGCTGGTGATTATGGGTCATGACGATGCAGTAACTGCCGGCGGGCAAATCGTCGATTTCATCCACCGGTTCTTCGGCGACGATCTTGCGCACGCCGTGGGGAATCAGCTCAGGGAACTCCGCATCCCGCGAGTCGATCCAGCGCACGCGACAGGGCAGGCTCGCCAGCAGCGGCACCAGTGCACGGCCCACATGGCCGGCGCCGAACACGGCGATCTGCGCCTGGACCTGGCCCATGGGTTCAAACAGCAACACGGTCACGCCGCCACAGCATTGGCCCAGGCTGGCGCCGAGGCTGAAGCGCTCCAGGTGCGTGTCCTGCTTGCCACTGGCGAGCATTTCGCGGCCGATCTGCATGGCCTTGTATTCCAGGTGCCCGCCACCGATGGTGTCGAACGTCTGGTGGGCGCTGATGACCATCTTCGAGCCGGCATTGCGTGGCGTCGAGCCGAGCTCTTCGATGATGGTCACCAACACGCAGGGTTCACCGCGGTTTTGCAGGTCGGCGAGGGCGTCGATCCAGTTGTACATGTTTCACCTCGACATCTGTGTAGTCAGTTCGGGCCTCATCGCCAGCAGGCTGGCTCCCACCTTTGGATCTCTGTTAGCCACAGAATGTGTGCTCACTAAAAATCCACTGTGGGAGCTAGCCTGCTAGCGATTGGAGGCGACTCGGTCTTAAAGCGAAGCCAACTCCGGCTCGCCCTCAACCACCTTCGCCACCTTCAACTGACGCATCTGCTCGCAGCCCCACAACACCCGCTCCGGGGTCGCCGGCGCGTCGATGTGCGGTTGATGTTTGTAGTCGCCCAGACTCGCCACTGCATCCTTGATCGCACACCACGCCGCGATGCCGAGCATGAACGGTGGCTCGCCCACTGCTTTGGAATGGAACACCGTGTCTTCCGGGTTCTTGCGGTTTTCCACCAGCTTCACCCGCAGGTCCAGCGGCATGTCCGCGACCGCAGGGATCTTGTAGCTGGCCGGGCCGTTGGTCATCAGTTTGCCCTTGTTGTTCCACACCAGCTCTTCCATGGTCAGCCAGCCCATGCCCTGGATGAAACCGCCCTCGACCTGACCGATGTCGATGGCCGGGTTCAGCGAGGCGCCGACGTCGTGAAGAATGTCGGTGCGCAGCATTTTGTACTCGCCGGTCAGGGTGTCGATGATCACTTCACAACAGGCTGCGCCGAACGCAAAGTAATAGAACGGCCGGCCACGGGCCTGACTGCGGTCATAGAAGATTTTCGGGGTCTTGTAGAAGCCGGTGCTCGACAACGAAACCTGGGCGAAATAGGCCTGTTGAATCAGCGCTTCGAAGGTCAGGATGTGATCGCGAACCCGCACGTGGCCGTTGTGGAATTCCACGTCCTCTTCGCTGACCTTGTATTGACGGGCAGCGAATTCGACCAGGCGTTTCTTGATAATTTCGGCGGCGTTCTGCGCGGCTTTACCGTTCAGGTCAGCACCGCTGGAAGCCGCAGTCGGCGAGGTGTTCGGGACCTTGTCGGTGTTGGTGGCGGTGATTTGCACGCGGTCGATTTCGACTTGAAAGACCTCGGCCACGACTTGCGCAACCTTGATGTTCAAGCCCTGACCCATTTCGGTGCCGCCATGGTTCAGGTGGATGCTGCCGTCGGTGTAGATGTGGATCAGCGCACCGGCCTGGTTGAGGAAACTGGCAGTGAAGGAAATACCGAATTTCACCGGGGTCAGCGCCAGGCCTTTTTTCAGGATCGGGCTGTTGGCGTTGTAGCGGCGAATCGCTTCGCGACGCTCGGCATACTGGCTGCTTTCCTCCAGCTCGGCGGTCATTTCCTCGAGCATGTTGTGCTCGACGGTCTGGTAGTAATGGGTGACGTTGCGCTCGGTCTTGCCGTAGTAGTTGGCCTTGCGCACCGCCAGCGGATCGACGCCCAGATGGCGGGCAATCGCGTCCATCACTTCTTCAATGGCGACCATGCCTTGCGGACCGCCGAAGCCACGATAAGCCGTGTTCGAGGCGGTGTTGGTTTTGCAGCGGTGACCGTTGATGGTCGCATCGCCCAGGTAGTACGAGTTGTCGGCGTGGAACATCGCACGGTCGACAATCGAGGCCGACAGGTCTGGCGAGCAGCCGCAGTTGCCGGCCAGTTCCAGAGCAATCCCGTGCAGGCGACCGGTGCTGTCGAAGCCGACGTCATACTCGACGTAGAACGGGTGGCGCTTGCCGGTCATCAGCATGTCTTCGACACGCGGCAGGCGCATCTTGGTCGGCTGGCCAGTGAGGTGAGCGATCACGGCACAGAGGCACGCCGGGCTCGCCGCCTGGGTTTCCTTGCCGCCAAAACCACCGCCCATGCGACGCATGTCGACGACGATCTTGTTCATCGACACGTCCAGCACCTCAGCGACCAGCTTCTGCACTTCGGTGGGGTTCTGGGTCGAGCAGTAGACGATCATCCCGCCGTCTTCAGTCGGCATCACCGAAGAGATCTGGGTTTCCAGGTAAAAATGCTCCTGGCCGCCAATGTGCAACGTGCCTTGAATGCGATGTTCAGCGCTCGCCAATGCACTGGCCGAATCACCCCGCTGATGGGTATGACTGTCGAGCACGAAGTGACGTTTGCGCAGGGCTTCGACGACATCCAGTACCGGTTCGAGGTCTTCGTATTCGATGATCGCAGCCATGGCGGCCTTGCGTGCGGTTTCCAGGTCTTTCGCGGCCACGGCGAGCACCGGTTGACCGACGAACTGCACGTCATCGATGGCCAGCAGCGGATCGCCGGGCAGCAACGGGCCGATGTCTTTCAGGCCCGGGACGTCTTCATGGGTGATTGCGATGCGCACGCCTTCGAAGGCGTAGCAGGGCGTGGTGTCGATGCTGATGATTTTCGCGTGGGCGCGGTCCGACAGCCGGGCGTATACGTGCAGCTGGTTTGGAAATTCCAGGCGGTCGTCGATGTACTGCGCTTCACCGGAAACGTGCTTGGCGGCGCTGTCATGCTTGACGCTGCGGCCGACGCCACTGGTCAGGTCCTTGGCGAACAGTTCAGCCAGTTCGGCTTGGGTCTTCTCTACAGCGTGATGATTAGACATAAGCGGTCACCCGAGTCTCGATGTGCGGTGTTTGCAGTTCGATGAAGTATTTGCGCAGCAGGTTTTGCGCGCTGAGCAGGCGGTATTCCTTGCTGGCGCGGAAGTCCGACAGCGGCGTGAAGTCTTCGCCCAGGGCGGCGCAGGCACGTTCGACGGTGGCGTGATTGAACGGTGAGCCGAGCAAAACCGCCTCACAGCTTTTCGCGCGTTTCGGCGTGGCAGCCATGCCACCGAAGGCGACGCGGGCATCAGCGATCACGCCGTTTTCGATGCGCAGATTGAACGCAGCGCAGACCGCTGAAATGTCATCGTCCAGGCGCTTGGAAACCTTGTAGGCGCGGAACAGTTGTTCGACGCTGGCGCGGGGCACAATGATCTTTTCGATGAACTCGCTTTCCTGGCGCGCCGTGACCCGGTAATCGATGAAGTAATCTTCCAGCGCCATCGTGCGACGGGTTTCGCCTTTGCACAGAACGATCTGCGCGCCCAGGGCGATCAACAGGGGCGGCGAGTCACCAATCGGCGAGGCGTTACCGATGTTGCCGCCGAGCGTGCCCTGGTTGCGAATCTGCAAAGAGGCGAAGCGCTGCAGCAAATCGCCAAAGTCCGGGTATTCGGATTTCAACGCTTCGTAGCAATCGGAGAGGGCGGTCGCGGCGCCGATTTCCAGACGGTCGTCGAAGCGTTCGATGCGCTTCATTTCGGCGACGTTGCCGACGTAGATCATCACCGGCAAGGTGCGGTGGAATTGCGTGACTTCGAGCGCCAGGTCGGTACCGCCCGCCAGCAGGCGAGCTTGTGGGTATGCATCATAGAGGTCGGCCAGGTCGGCCACGGTCAGCGGCACCAGGCAGCGCTTGTCACCGCTGTTGAGTTCGCCGATGTCGGTGGGTGCGATGGCTTTCAGGCGGGCAATGGTGTCGGCTTCGCGAGCGTCGAATTGGTCCGGCTGTTTAGCGCAGCAAGACTGCTCGGCGGCTTCCAGGATCGGGCGATACCCGGTGCAGCGGCACAGGTTGCCGGCCAGGGCTTCGTGGGCTTTGTGCGAGTCTGGTTGGTCGCTGTTCTTTTGCAGCGCGAACAGTGACATCACGAAGCCTGGGGTGCAGAAGCCACACTGCGAACCATGGCACTCGACCATGGCTTTCTGCACGCTGTGCAGTTCGCCTTTGTATTTGAGGTCTTCGACGCTGATCAGCTGTTTGCCGTGCAGCGACGATACGAACGTCAGACATGAGTTGAGGCTGCGATAGCGAATGTGCTCGCGGCCGTCGTCATCCGTTTGCAGCTCGCCAACCACCACGGTGCAGGCACCGCAGTCACCGCTGGCGCAGCCTTCTTTGGTGCCGGGTTTGCCCACATGGTCGCGCAGATAATTGAGCACGGTCAGGTTTGGGTCCAGGGCGTGCTCGCTACGGAGTTCCTGGTTAAGTAAAAACTGGATCACGGAAGGCCTCGCAGACTCATTATTGTTGTTAACCGCTTTGAACCGAATTTATCAGGTCTGACTTTTCGGTCAATGATTTTCTGACTTAAAGGTCAGGAAAACCCGTTTTGGCGATCAACAACGCGTTCCATCAGTATTGACCCTCTCGGGATAGCCTGCTTTTTTGCGGGAATCGTGCCAAAAACCGCTGAGTGGGCACTCCGCCACAACCCCTCATGTGCGCTACACTGCGCCGCCTGTGCAGATCGAAAGAGTTTGAAGGACAATCATGACGTTCAAGGCGCCGGATAGCCTCGCCGAGCAAATTGCTCACCACCTCGCCGAACGCATCATTCGCGGTGAAATGAAGCCCGGGGAGCGGATCCAGGAACAAAAGGTCACGCTGGCCCTCAATGTCAGTCGCGGCTCGGTTCGTGAGGCCTTGTTGATCCTCGAGCGTCGCCACCTGATCGCGATCCTGCCGCGACGGGGCGCGCACGTGACCGAGTTGACGGCGCACAAGGTTCAGAGCCTGTGCACATTGATGAGCGAGCTTTATATCCTGCTCGGCAATGCAGTAGCTGCCGGCTGGAAAGTCCAGGCCGACATGGCGCCGTTCGTGCAGATCCAGCAGCGCCTGACCGACAGTTTGGAGCGCCAGGACATCCGCACCTTTGTGGATGACAGCTTTAATGTGATGCGCGCTGCGTATCCGTTCGCCAATAACCCGTATTTGCAGGAAACCGTCGAAAATCTGCAGCCGGCCATGAGCCGTGCGTATTTTCTCGCCCTGGATCAGCGCAAGGCATCGATGAGCGAGTTCCTTGAGCTGTTCGAGCGCTTGCTCGCCGCCGTGCTGGCGCGTGACTTTGCGCAAATCCGTGAAGTGCTGACCGCCTATGGCCAACGCAGCTGCGATCTGGTGGTTTCCGCCCTGACGGACGCCTAAGCGTGCGGCTCAAGTGCATCAAGCTGGCGGGGTTCAAATCCTTCGTCGACCCGACCACGGTGAACTTCCCCAGTAACATGGCGGCGGTGGTCGGGCCCAATGGTTGCGGCAAGTCGAACATCATCGACGCCGTTCGTTGGGTGATGGGCGAGAGCTCGGCCAAGAACCTGCGCGGCGAGTCGATGACCGACGTCATCTTCAACGGCTCCACCAGCCGCAAGCCCGTGAGCCAGGCCAGCATCGAACTGGTGTTCGACAACTCTGACGGCACGCTGCTGGGCGAATACGCTGCCTATGCGGAAATTTCCATTCGCCGCAAAGTGACCCGCGACAGCCAGACCACCTATTACCTCAACGGCACCAAATGCCGTCGTCGCGACATCACCGACATCTTCCTCGGCACCGGCCTGGGGCCGCGCAGCTACTCGATTATCGAGCAGGGGATGATCTCCAAGCTGATCGAGTCCAAGCCTGAGGACCTGCGCAATTTTATTGAAGAAGCGGCGGGCATCTCCAAGTACAAGGAGCGCCGACGCGAGACCGAAAACCGCATTCGTCGCACCCACGAAAACCTCGAGCGCCTGACTGACCTGCGCGAAGAGCTGACGCGTCAACTCGAGCGCTTGCATCGCCAGGCCGAGTCGGCCAGGAAGTATCAGGAATACAAAGGCGAGGAGCGTCAGCTCAAGGCCCAACTGTCGGCCTTGCGCTGGCAGGCGTTGAACGATCAGGTCGGCCAGCGCGAGGCGATCATCGGCACCCAGGAAGTCACCTTCGAAGCCCTGGTCGCCGAGCAGCGCAACGCCGACGCGAGTATCGAACGCCTGCGTGACGGGCACCACGATCTGTCCGAGCGCTTCAATCTGGTGCAAGGGCGCTTCTATTCGGTCGGTGGCGATATTGCCCGGGTCGAACAGAGTATCCAGCACGGCCAGCAACGGTTGCGCCAACTGCAGGACGATCTCAAAGAAGCCGAACGCGCGCGCCTGGAAACCGAATCGCACCTGGGCCACGACCGCACGCTGCTGCTGACCCTCGGCGAAGAGCTGGACATGCTCACGCCAGAACAGGAAGTCACCAGCGCAGCCGCTGAAGAAGCCGCCGCCGCGCTGGAAGAATCCGAAACCACCATGCACGGCTGGCAGGAACAGTGGGACACGTTCAACCTGACGGCTGCCGAGCCCCGTCGCCAGGCCGAAGTTCAGCAGTCGCGCATCCAGCAGCTGGAAACCAGCATGGAGCGTCTGGCCGATCGTCAGAAGCGTCTCGGCGAAGAGCGTGCGTTGCTGTCGGCGGACCCGGAAGACGCCGCGATCATGGAACTCAGCGAGCAGTTGGCCGCCAGTGAAGCGACGCTGGAAGACTTGCAGGCCAGTGAAGAGGCCCAGGTCGAACGCCTCGAACAACTGCGCCAGGAATTACAGCTCGCGCTACAGAATCAGCAACAGGCACAGGGTGATCTGCAGCGTCTGAACGGACGCCTCGCATCCCTCGAGGCCCTGCAGCAAGCTGCGCTCGACCCTGGCACCGGCACCGCTGAATGGCTGCGTGAGCAACACCTGGCGGACCGTCCCCGTCTGGCCGAAGGCCTCAAGGTTGAAGCCGGTTGGGAGTTGGCGGTGGAAACCGTTCTGGGTGCCGACCTGCAAGCAGTGCTGGTGGATGATTTTGGTGATTACGACCTGGCCGGATTTGCCCAAGGAGATCTGCGCTTGCTCAGTCCGGCCAGTGACGGGCTGCGTGTTGCCGGCAGTTTGCTCGACAAGGTTGAGGCGCTGATCGATCTGTCGCCTTGGCTGGGGCAGGTCAAACCGGTCGACAACCTCGAACAGGCCCTGGCCCAGCGCAGTCAACTGAGCGCCGGCCAGAGCCTGATCAGTCGCGACGGTTACTGGGTCGGCCGGCACTTTCTGCGCGTGCGTCGGGCCAGTGAAGCGGAAAGCGGCGTGCTGGCTCGCGGTCAGGAAATCCAGCGCCTGAGCATTGAGCGTGAAGAGCGCGAAGCCACGGTCGAAACCCTGGAAACCCAGCTGCAAAATCTCAGGGCACAGCAGCGTCAGCAGGAGAACGGCCGCGAACATTTGCGTCGCCTGTTGCAAGACGAAGCGCGTCAGCAAGGCGAGCTGAAAGCCCAGTTGTCCGCCGGCAAAGCCAAGGTCGAGCAATTGACCCTGCGCCGCACACGGCTGGACGAAGAGCTCACCGAACTTGCAGAGCAACGTGCCCAGGAACACGAAAACATCGGCGAGGCGCGCCTGCAATTGCAAGAGGCCCTCGACAGCATGGCCCTCGACACCGAGCAACGCGAGCTGCTGATGGCCCAGCGCGACAGCCTGCGCGAACGGCTTGATCGCGTGCGGCAGGAAGCCCGCCAGCATAAGGATCATGCGCATCAGTTGGCGGTGCGACTTGGTTCGCTCAAGGCTCAGCACGATTCAACACGGCAAGCATTGGAACGACTGGAAATGCAGTCCGAACGCCTGACCGAAAAGCGCGAGCAATTGAGCCTCAATCTGGAGGAGGGCGAGGCACCGCTGGAAGAGCTGCGCCTCAAGCTCGAAGAGTTGCTCGACAAGCGCATGACCGTCGACGAAGAACTCAAGACCGCGCAGATCGCCCTGGAAGACGCCGACCGCGAATTGCGCGAGGCCGAAAAGCGCCGCACCCAGGCCGAACAACAATCCCAGCTGATTCGCAGTCAACTGGAAATGCAGCGCATGGAATGGCAAGCGCTGACGGTGCGTCGCAAGACCCTGCAGGATCAGTTGCTGGAAGATGGCTATGACCTGCACGGCGTGCTCGCCACGCTGACGGCAGAGGCCAACGAGAAAGACGCCGAAGAAGAACTCGAACGCATTGCTGCACGGATTCAGCGCCTGGGTGCGATCAACCTCGCGGCCATTGACGAATACACGCAGCAATCGGAGCGTAAGCATTATCTGGATGCGCAAAACGACGATCTGGTCGAAGCGCTCGACACCCTCGAGAACGTGATTCGCAAGATCGACAAGGAAACCCGTAACCGCTTCAAAGATACCTTTGATCAGATCAATGGCGGTTTACAGGCACTTTTTCCAAAAGTTTTCGGTGGCGGACGCGCGTATTTGGAACTGACGGGCGAAGATCTACTCGATACAGGGGTAACGATCATGGCGCAGCCGCCAGGAAAGAAGAACAGCACCATCCATTTGCTCTCCGGTGGCGAAAAAGCCCTGACCGCATTGGCCCTGGTTTTTGCGATCTTCAAGCTCAATCCTGCGCCGTTCTGCATGCTCGATGAAGTGGATGCGCCTTTGGATGACGCGAACGTTGGACGCTATGCACGGCTGGTCAAAGAGATGTCCCAGACAGTGCAGTTCATCTACATCACCCACAACAAGATCGCCATGGAAATGGCCGATCAACTGATGGGGGTGACGATGCACGAACCGGGCTGTTCGCGACTGGTGGCGGTGGATGTCGAGGAGGCGATGGCGTTGGTGGACGCCTAGCAGCGTAGCCACAAGCGGCAAGCTTTGAGCGGTCAGTGACGAGCTTGCGGCACCTGGCGTGGAGCTTGTAGCAGCGAAGCCCTGTAAAGTTGCCTTTGGTCGTGCTAGTTTAATATCAATTTTTCGTATGCGTGGGCAAAACGCCTGTCAGAACATAGAGTTGGCGCCACGTTTTAAAGCGGTTTGCGAGTTGTAAACCCCTTATTTTTCAGCATTTTTTATAGAGGCACGGGATTACATGGAAATCGGTCTGCGCGAGTGGCTGATCGTCATCGGCATTATTGTCATTGCCGGTATTCTTTTCGATGGCTGGCGCCGTATGCGCGGCGGCAAGGGGAAACTGAAGTTTCGTCTTGATCGAAACCTGTCCAATTTGCCGGACGAGGACACCAGCGCCGAGCTGTTGGGCCCGCCCCGCGTTCTGGATACCCATAAGGAACCGCAACTGGACGAGCATGACCTGCCGTCGGTGAGCATGCCTGCCCGTGAAGCCCGTGAATCGGGTTCCAAGCGTGGCAAGCGGGGTCACGGCGAGCCCTCTCAGGGCGACCTGAACCTTAACCTGGACCTTGATGGCGGACCGAGCTTCAGCAGCCGTGACGATGATTTCCCGGATGACACCAAGCCGTCCAGTTCGGCCGTGGAGCGGGATCAGCCGCAAGCTGAAGAAGTATTGGTGATCAGTGTGATCTGCCGCGATGCCGCTGGCTTCAAAGGGCCGGCGCTGTTGCAGAACATTCTGGAAAGCGGCCTGCGTTTTGGCGAAATGGACATTTTCCACCGTCACGAAAGCATGGCCGGCAACGGCGAAGTCCTGTTCTCGATGGCCAACGCCGTCAAGCCAGGCATCTTCGACCTGGACGACATCGATCATTTCAGCACGCCGGCTGTGAGCTTCTTCCTCGGCCTGCCAGGTCCTCGTCATCCCAAGCAAGCCTTTGACGTGATGGTGGCAGCAGCTCGCAAGCTGTCCCAGGAGTTGAATGGTGAACTGAAGGACGACCAGCGCAGCGTGCTGACCGCCCAGACGATCGAGCATTACCGTCAGCGCATCGTTGAATTCGAACGTCGTGCCCTGACCCAGAAGCGATAAAGGCAAAAGATCGCAGCCTCTTTTCACTCGACAGCTCCTACAGCGATCGCGATGTTCTGTAGGCGCTGAGTAGGAGCTGTCGAGTGAAACGAGGCTGCGATCTTTTGATCTTAACGAGATAGAACAGGAGCAGCCTCGGCTGCTTTTTTGCTTTATGAGAGAACACCCATGACCGCCGCCAAAAACCGCATTCAAGCGCTGCGCGCTGAGCTGGATCAGCACAACTATCGCTATCACGTGCTGGACGAGCCGAGCATTCCGGACGCCGAGTACGATCGGTTGTTCCATGAGCTCAAGGCCCTCGAAGCGGCCCATCCCGAATTGATCACCAGCGACTCGCCCACGCAGCGAGTGGGCAGCGCGGCGCTGTCGGCGTTCACTCAGGTGCGCCACGAAGTGCCGATGCTCAGTCTCGGTAACGCCTTCGAAGAAAACGACATGCGTGAATTCGATCGCCGGGTCACTGAAGGACTGGACCTGCCGGTCGGCGACCTCTTGGGTGGCGGGGCGGCGGTGGAGTACAGCTGCGAACCCAAGCTCGATGGCCTGGCGGTCAGTCTTTTGTATCAGGACGGCGTGCTGGTGCGCGGTGCTACGCGAGGCGATGGCACCACCGGTGAAGACATCAGCGTCAACGTGCGCACTGTGCGCAATATCCCGCTCAAGCTGCAGGGCACCGGCTGGCCCGCCACCCTGGAAGTGCGCGGCGAAGTCTTCATGTCCAAGGCCGGTTTCGAGCGGCTCAATGCCACGCAACTGGAAGTTGGCGGCAAGACCTTTGCCAACCCGCGTAACGCTGCGGCCGGCAGTTTGCGGCAGCTCGATTCAAAGATCACCGCCAACCGTCCACTGGAATTTTGCTGCTACGGCATCGGCCAGGTGTCGGCGGACATCGCCGACACCCACATCGGCAACTTGAAGCAGCTTCAGGCGTGGGGCATGCCGATCAGTCGTGAGCTGAAACTCGCCCATGGCATCGATGAGTGCCTGGATTACTACCGCGACATCGGTGAGCGCCGCAACGATCTGGCCTATGAAATCGATGGCGTGGTGTTCAAGGTCAACAGCATTGCTTCACAGCGTGAACTGGGTTTCCGCGCGCGCGAACCGCGCTGGGCAATTGCCCATAAATTCCCGGCGATGGAAGAGCTCACCGAGTTGCTCGACGTGGAATTCCAGGTCGGTCGCACTGGCGCGGTCACGCCCGTGGCGCGCTTGAAACCGGTCAAGGTGGCTGGCGTCACTGTGGCCAACGCCACCCTGCATAACATGGATGAAGTGGCGCGCCTGGGCTTGATGATTGGCGACACGGTGATCATCCGCCGTGCCGGTGATGTGATCCCGCAAGTGGTGCAAGTGGTCCTTGAGCGTCGCCCTGACGATGCGCGGCCGGTGCACATTCCGCAGCAGTGCCCGGTCTGCGGCTCCCACGTCGAGCGCACGCAACTGGTCAAACGCAGCAAGGGTCGTGAGACCGTCAGTGAAGGCGCGGTGTATCGCTGTGTCGGTCGCCTGGCCTGCGGTGCGCAACTCAAGCAGGCGATTATCCATTTCGTCTCCCGTCGTGCTTTGGACATTGAGGGGCTGGGCGACAAGAGTGTCGAGCAACTGGTGGATGAAGGCCTGGTGAATTCGCCCGCTGACCTGTACGCCCTGACGTTTGAACAAGTCGTCGACCTCGAAGGCTTCGCCGAGCTGTCCAGTAAAAAACTGCTCAGCGCCATCGAGGACAGCAAGAAACCGAGCCTGGCGCGCTTTATCTACGCTCTCGGAATTCCCGATGTCGGCGAGGAGACGGCCAAGGTCCTGGCGCGTTCTCTCGGCTCGCTGGAGCGTGTGCAGCAGGCCTTGCCGCAAGTACTCACCTACTTGCCGGATGTCGGCCTGGAAGTGGCTCATGAGATTCATAGCTTCTTCGAAGACACGCACAACCAGCAGGTGATCGCTGATCTGCTTAAACACGGCATGCAGATTCAGGATCAAGGTGAGCTGGGCGCCGAGTTCGCCGCCAGCACCACCCTGGGTGGTTTCCTCGACAAACTGCACATTCCTTCGGTGGGCCCGGGTGGTGCACAGAAGCTGGCAGACAAGTTTGGTTCACTGGAAGCGGTGATGAGCGCCGACTGGCTGGACATGCGCCAGACGCTGCCGGAGAAACAGGCGAATTCGGTTCGGGAGTTTTTTGCAGTCGCTGAGAATCGACAGATCGCTGAAGCTGCCGAGAAGCAACTGCGCGATTTCGGCATGCACTGGCAGAGCGAGAAGAAAGTGGTCGAAGGCTTGCCGCTGGCAGGGCAAACCTGGGTGCTGACCGGCTCGCTCGAGTTGATGAGTCGCGATGTGGCCAAGGACAAGCTGGAAAGCCTGGGCGCCAAGGTGGCAGGTTCGGTGTCGGCCAAGACTCATTGCGTGGTGGCAGGTCCGGGTGCCGGTTCGAAGTTGGCCAAGGCAAATGAGTTGGGGTTGAAGGTGCTGGATGAAGAGGCGTTTGTCGCGTATCTGAAAGATCACGGCATTTCTGTCGGGGATTGAAAACGTAAGATCAAAAGATCGCAGCCTGCGGCAGCTCCTTGTATCTCGACTATCGCTCCATCAGGAGCGATAGTTCTCGACTGATCATCGAGGGAGGGATCTGGAAGCCGTGCAGCTCCTTAGGCTTCTTGCCTGTGACGTAGATTGTGCTCCAACCCTCCACACTCACTCGTACAGTTCGAACGGTATCTTGGGCCCGTCTCTGGCGAGAGCCCGCATTCACAAGGTTGGACAGAGTGCAGTGATGATCGAAATTGATCTAATTGGGGAGACGGTAATGTCCAGTTTCGTCGGCGTCGATGTCGCAAAAAACACCTTTGATATCGCTACACATTCGCCAAACGGCAAGCACAAAACCAAGGCCAAACTGGCTAACGAAACCAAGGGTTTCAAAGAGTTTGAAGCCTGGTTACATAAGCAAGTCGAGCCTTCTGCCCTGATCGTGATGGAAGCCACCAGCGTCTATCACTTGGAGCTCGCTGAGTTCGTCTACAACAAGGGCTACAGGGTTTGCGTAGTCAATCCAGCCACGACCAATGCGTATGCAAAAAGCGAATTGCGTCGGATCAAAACCGATAAAAGCGATGCAAAGCTGATTGCCGACTTCGCCAAAGAAAAACATGAAAAGCTGCAGCTCTGGGCACCGGAGCCGCTGAAGTATCGCCAGTTGAAAGCCATGGTGCGCCGCCTGGATGACCTTCAGGAAATGGAGAAAATGGAGCTCAACCGTCTCGATGTGTCTGATGAGAAGGTCAAAAATTCGATCAATTCCGTGCTACGTCACATCGAAAAAGAGATCGCTGAAACGCATAAGGCGATCAAAAAACACATCGATGATGACCCGGACATGCGCCAGATGCGCGACTTGATCGTGACCATCGACGGTATCGGGCAGAAAACACTTGAGCGGCTGCTGGCCGAGCTGGGTGACTTGCGCAAATATGCCAATCCTCGCCAACTGGTCGCAGCTGCCGGGTTGAACCCCAAGCTGCAGGACTCGGGGCTGCTCAAAGGCCGCACCGTGATCTCGAAGATTGGCTCCGCACGCGTGCGGGCAGGCCTTTACATGCCCGGATTAGTCGCACTGAAGCATAACAAGGCGATCATGGACATGAAGGATCGCTTGAAGGCCAACGGCAAGGCCCCCAAGCAGATCATCTGTGCCGCGATGCGCAAACTGCTGCATTTCGTTTACGGCGTGCTCAAGTCGGGCCAACCATATGACCCGAAACTTGCGCTTGCTCAGTGAGATTCAAGACGGTATCTACAGGGATGTGTATGCAATTCGTTGGAAGGTGCGATTCCGCTTTTGTAGGAGCTGCCGCAGGCTGCGATCTTTTGATTGCACCACGCATGGCGTTGGAACCATCTTCTCGCGGCAATGATCTAGTCTTGGCAAGCCCCAGGGAGAGATCGCCATGTACCGCTTCTTCGAACAACTTAGCTCACGCATCGCCGCGCCTTTCATCAGTGAAAGTTCGCGCAACAGCAAGGTGTGGCAATGTCGCTGCGGGCAGGCGCTGTTCTTTCGCAACAGCCAGTGCCTGGCGTGTTCGGCAATGCTCGGGTATCAGCCGGAGAAAAGCCGGTTATCGTCGTTGCAACCAGGGCCGCAAGTCGATACCTGGGTCCTCGACGCCGAGCCCGACGCGGGGCTGTTCCGTCGCTGTGCCAACCTCGATTCCCCGGCCGCCTGTAACTGGTTGCTGGCGGCGGATGACCACAATGCGTTGTGCATCGCCTGCAGCCTGAACCACACCATCCCCGATCTCTCCATTCCCGAGAACCCTGAGCGCTGGCGCAAGGTCGAGACGGCCAAGCGTCGTCTGGTCGCTCAACTGGTCAGCCTCGGTTTGCAGGTGATTCCCAAGACCGTCGACGAAGAGACCGGACTGGCTTTCGATTTCATCGGCGTCGATCTCGAAGGCACGCCACCCACTACCGGTCACGCCAACGGTCTGATCACCCTGGACATCAAGGAAGCCGACGATGTCCACCGCGAGAAAATCCGCGTACAGATGCACGAGCCATATCGCACGCTGCTCGGGCATTTTCGTCATGAGGTCGGGCATTACTACTGGGACCGCTTGATCGCCAACAGCCACTGGCTGGAACCTTTCAGAAGCCTGTTCGGTGATGAGCGTCAGAGCTATGCCGATGCGCTGGAGCGCCATTACCAGCAAGGTGCGCCGCTGGACTGGCAGCAACATGCCGTCAGTGCCTATGCCACCATGCATCCGTGGGAAGACTGGGCCGAGACCTGGGCTCACTACCTGCACATGATGGACGCGGTGGACACCGCCCTCGGGTTTGGCATGAGCGCCCGGGAAATGGATTTCGACTACCAGCCGTTTCCCCCCGAAACCTTGTATGACCCACAGCACCCCGGTGGCGCCGCGTTCCTGTCGTTCGTGAACGCGTGGATCGAGCTTGCGGGCATGCTCAACGAGTTGTCGAGCAGCATGGGTCAGCCGGATTTCTATCCGTTCGTCCTGCCGCCAGCAGTGATCGCCAAGCTGCACTTCATACACCTGGTGATTCAGGAAGAGGGCGGCAAAGCGGATGAGGTGGTGCAGGTTCTGTAGCCACTACAGGCCCGAAGCAAAACATCAATCCTTGTAGCACCACCGATCCTTGTAGCAGCTGGCGAAGCCTGCGTTCGGCTGCGCAGCGGTCGTAAAACCATACACTGCGGTGTAACAGGAGAACCGTGTTTACCGGATTTACGACTGCTGCGCAGCCGGACGCAGGCTTCGCCAGCTGCTACAGGTGTTCTGTGTGCCGGGTGTTGCGTTAACCGAATGTCAAACATTTTGGCAATGGCGCATGTCATTGACCGGCCTCATATTTTTTAATCTGCTCGAACGGTTGTAACTTCGTCTCAGATAGGTACAATGGCGCGGCTCGCCGTCAGGTGAGCGTCGTTATGGTGACCCCATCGGTCCCCCCGCAACGATTACCCGTGAACCTGGTCAGATCCGGAAGGAAGCAGCCACAGCGGGAACATTGTGTGCCGGGGTGTGGCTGGTGGGGTTGCCTCCATAACGCCCCGCGAGAGTCATCTCGCGTTATCTGAAAAAAATACTTTTATGCTGTGTCTGCCATGGGTGTTGTCCAGGCGGCCTTTTGCTGTGTCCGGGTTTTGACTTCAGGGCTAAGGCTGGCCGATGTACAGGCGGATGATGTCGTCGATCTCCCCAGACATTTTCATCCGCACCAACGTACGCAGAATTCGTTGCACAGGCACCTTGGGGTCGTTGCGCACGTAGCAACCCACGCGCTGCTCCTGCAGCAATGCCACGCTTTGCAGGTGCCGCTCAGGCAGCAGGCGCTGGTTGAACCAGTCCAGTGCCCACTGATTACTCACCGCGTAGCGATAGCGACCCGCCATGAGCTTTTCCAGCACTTGTTCCTGATTGCGTGCGTCTTCGCGCTGCAATTTATCCGCGTCGAACAACGGTTGCAGGGTGGGGTAGGTGTAGCTGCGGACGGTGCCGATGGATTGCCGTGGCAGATCTGCCGGAATCACCCCGGTCAGCGGGTCTGGCCGGCTGATCAGCACGTCAGGCTGAACCCAGAGCGGGATGCTCCAGATGTAATCGCCGGACTGGTTCGGCAGCCAGGACTGCGCAGCATAGCAGCGCACGTCGACCTCACCGTGCTCCATGGCGCTCTGCACCCGCGCCCGGGGCAATACATGAAATTCGGCAGGGACACCCACTTGGGTCGCCAGGCTCAACATCACGTCGTACAAAATGCCCTGCGTCGGTCGCCCTGATTCGAATTGCACCATCGGCATGCTCCAGCTATCGGGCACCACGAAGCGCAATGGCGCTTCTGCAGCTACGCCACTCAAACTGATCAAGCACAATGCCCCCAAGGCACACCGCATAAACGCTCCGGTACGGCTGAATCCCGAGCCTTTGAAAGCTCCCTGAATGCATCTTAGCCAGATTAGACGAGCACACCGGATGCAATTTTAGCCTTGCTCCGCTAGCATTAGCCGCTTCTGCTTCCCAGTGGCGACGGTTTTCGATGAGTTATCAGGTTCTTGCACGTAAATGGCGTCCGCGCTCGTTCCGCGAAATGGTCGGCCAGACCCATGTGCTCAAGGCTCTGATCAATGCCTTGGACAGCCAGCGGCTGCACCACGCCTACCTGTTTACCGGTACGCGCGGCGTCGGCAAGACCACCATCGCGCGGATCATCGCCAAATGCCTGAACTGTGAAACAGGCATCACCTCGACGCCGTGCGGCGAGTGTTCGGTGTGCCGCGAGATCGACGAAGGTCGCTTCGTCGACCTGATCGAGATCGACGCCGCGAGCCGGACCAAGGTCGAGGACACCCGCGAGCTGCTCGACAACGTGCAATACGCGCCAAGCCGTGGGCGCTTCAAGGTCTACCTGATCGACGAAGTGCACATGCTCTCCAGCCATTCCTTCAATGCGCTGCTGAAGACCCTTGAAGAGCCGCCGCCCTACGTCAAGTTCATCCTGGCGACCACCGACCCGCAGAAACTTCCTGCAACGATTCTGTCGCGGTGCCTGCAGTTCTCCCTGAAAAACATGACACCGGAACGTGTGGTCGAGCATTTGACCCACGTACTGGGCGTCGAGAACGTGCCGTTTGAAGACGACGCCCTGTGGTTGCTGGGTCGCGCCGCCGACGGTTCGATGCGCGATGCCATGAGCCTGACCGATCAGGCCATTGCCTTCGGTGAAGGCAAGGTCATGGCGGCGGATGTGCGGGCAATGCTCGGCACTCTCGACCACGGTCAGGTCTTCGACGTTCTGCATTCGCTGATCGAAGGCGATGCCAAGGCGTTACTCGAAGCCGTCCGTCACCTGGCCGAGCAAGGTCCGGACTGGAATGGCGTGCTCTCGGAAATTCTCAACGTGCTGCACCGTGTCGCGATTGCCCAGGCCTTGCCTGAGGGTGTCGACAACGGTCACGGCGACCGCGACCGGGTGCTGGCCCTGGCCCAGGCCTTGCCGGCTGAAGACGTGCAGTTCTACTACCAGATGGGCCTGATCGGTCGTCGCGATCTACCGCTGGCGCCGGACCCTCGTGGCGGCTTCGAAATGGTCCTGCTGCGAATGCTCGCCTTCCGGCCGGCGGACACGGCGGACGCCCCGAGGCAACCGCTAAAGCCAGTGGGGATCAGCCAGGCCACAGTTGATTCCGCAAATTCAGTGGCTGCCGCGCCGGTTGTTGCGCCGGTAGTCGCTACGGCAGTTGCACCGGTCATCCCGGCGCCTGTTGCTGCGCCAGTGCCCGTTCCTCAGCCCGTTGCGCCCGTCGTCGAGCCTGAGCCGGTGGTCGAGCCTGTAGCGGTCGAACCGGTCGTCGACCTGCCCTGGAATGACCCGGTCGAACCTGAAGTCATTCAGCAGCCCGCTGTCGAGCCCATGCTGGATACTGCCAGCGAGCAGCCCGAACTGCCGCCGATGCCCCTGCCGACGCCCGACAGCGTTGTGCCGGACGCGCCTGAATGGGCGGCTGCACCGATTCCTGAGCCCACCGTGGCGCAAGTCGATGCTGCCACGCCGGGCGTGGACCTCGATGACGAGCCGCCACTGGACGAAGACTACATCGAGCCGGACATCGATTCGGCCTACAGCTACCTCGACGAACTGGCCAGCGAACATGCCGCCGAGCCTGCACCGGAGCCCGAGCCAGAACCGGCGGCCATGCCGGCCACCGGCCTGGCCCTGCAATGGCTTGAGCTGTTCCCGAAATTGCCGATCTCCGGCATGACGGGCAGCATCGCCGCCAACTGCACGTTGATTTCGATCGAGGGCGACCACTGGCTGATGCACCTGGACCCGGCCCACAGCGCCTTGTTCAACGCGACCCAGCAGCGCCGTCTCAACGATGCATTGAACCAGTACCACGGGCGTACGCTGTCCCTGAGCATGGAATTGATCAAGCCTGAGCAGGAAACCCCTGCTCAGGCTGCGTCCCGGCGCCGGGTCAACCGTCAGCGCGAGGCGGAGGAGTCGATCCACGGTGATCCGTTCATCCAGCAAATGATGCAGCAGTTCGGTGCGGTCATCCGTAACGATACTATTGAACCTGTCGAAGCCCTGGTCAGTCAGGGCTAATAACTGAAGGTGTTCGGCCGCAAGCGTCGGGCGCCGTTTTTATCCAAGTACTTTTGAGGTGATTCCCATGATGAAAGGTGGCATGGCCGGCCTGATGAAGCAGGCGCAGCAGATGCAGGAAAAAATGGCCAAGATGCAGGAAGAGCTGGCCAACGCCGAAGTCACCGGCAAAGCCGGTGGCGATATGGTCACCGTGGTCATGACCGGTCGTCACGACGTGAAGCGCGTGACCATCGACCCAAGCATGGTTGAAGGCCTGAGCGAAGACGACCGGGAGATGCTGGAGGCTGTTTTCGCCGCCGCCGTCAACGACGCCGTCCGCAAGATCGAAGCCAATAGCCAGGACAAAATGTCCGGCGTGACCGCTGGCATGCAACTGCCGCCGGGAATGAAACTGCCATTCTGATTCGCCAAAACGCGTCAGATGGGCTACAAAAAAATGCCAGGCACCGCGCCTGGCATTTTTGTTTCTGCCTGATGAGATTCGGTGTCCATGACGCCGTAATCGCGAGCAGGCTCACTCCCACAGGTGACCGGGTTCCAATGTGGGAGTGAGCCTGCTCGCGATGAAGTCGACCCGGTCTCGGGCAGAAACATCGAACGCCACACCGCCACAACGGTCTGCTCCCTATACCCCCAAATTCACGATCAAGGAGACGCTCACATGCCAGACGCATTGACCCTCAACCAACGTATCGTCCTGGCGTCACGCCCGGTAGGCGCGCCGACGCCGGAGAATTTTCGCCTGGAGCGCGAGGCGTTGCCCGACCTGGCCGACGGTCAGCTGCTGCTCAAGACCCTCTACCTGTCGCTTGATCCTTACATGCGCGGACGCATGAGTGACGCGCCTTCCTACGCCGCTCCGGTCGAAATCGACGAGGTCATGACCGGTGGCGCTGTCAGCCGGGTCGAGCGCTCCCGCAATCCGAAATTCCATGAAGGTGATCTGGTGGTTGGCGCGACGGGCTGGCAAAGCCACAGCATCAGCGACGGGCGCAATGTCATTCCGGTGCCGTCCGGGCTGCCGAGTCCGTCGATGGCGCTGGGTGTGCTCGGCATGCCCGGAATGACTGCCTACATGGGCCTGATGGACATCGGCCAACCACAAGCCGGCGAGACGCTGGTGGTTGCCGCCGCGTCGGGTGCTGTCGGTTCCGTGGTCGGCCAGGTAGCGAAGATCAAAGGCTTGCGCGTGGTCGGTGTGGCCGGCGGCGCAGAGAAGTGCCGGTATGTGGTCGAAGAGCTGGGGTTCGACGCCTGCATCGACCACAAGGCCGAGAACTTCTCCCATGAGCTGGCCCTGGCGTGCCCCAAAGGCGTCGACATCTACTACGAAAACGTCGGTGGCAAAGTGTTCGATGCCGTGCTGCCGCTGCTGAATGCAAAGGCGCGGATACCTCTTTGCGGTCTGATTGCCGGCTACAACGCCCATGAAGCGCCCACTGGCCCGGATCGCCTGCCGCAGTTGCAGCGCACGCTGCTGACCAAGCGAGTGCGTATTCAGGGTTTCATCGTGTTTGACGACTACGGTGATCGCCAGCCGGAATTCGTAAGCGCCATGGCGCCGTGGGTCCGTGATGGGAAGGTGAAATTCCGCGAAGACGTGGTCGATGGCCTGGAAAACGCCCCCGAGGCGTTCATCGGCCTCCTGGAAGGACGCAACTTCGGCAAACTGGTCG
Source organism: Pseudomonas sp. MDV22-iso1 (assembly GCF_058145095.1). Classification (NCBI taxonomy): domain Bacteria; kingdom Pseudomonadati; phylum Pseudomonadota; class Gammaproteobacteria; order Pseudomonadales; family Pseudomonadaceae; genus Pseudomonas; species Pseudomonas sp. MDV22-iso1. The sequence goes on along the minus strand of NZ_JBYVMF010000035.1, from coordinate 22,995 downwards.
TACGGGTTGCCCAAGACTGAGTAATTGACGCTAAAGAGAGGCGCGGGTATAAACCGCGTCTCGTTGATTTGTCGGACGTTTCCCCATGAGCTTCAGCCCTTTGATTCGCCAACTGATCGATGCCCTGCGAACGTTGCCGGGTGTGGGTCAGAAAACCGCCCAGCGCATGGCGTTGCAGTTGCTCGAGCGTGATCGCAGCGGCGGCTCGCGACTGGCCCTGGCCCTCAGCCAGGCCATGGAAGGGGTCGGTCACTGCCGGATGTGCCGCACGTTGACTGAAGAAGACTTGTGCCCGCAATGCGCCGACACCCGTCGTGACGACACCTTGCTCTGTGTGGTGGAAGGGCCGATGGATGTTTACGCGGTAGAACAGACCGGTTTCCGGGGGCGCTATTTCGTGCTCAAGGGCCACCTGTCGCCTCTCGATGGACTGGGGCCAGAGGCCATCGGGATTCCCCAGCTGCTGGCGCGCATCGAAGAGGCCGGCACATTTACCGAAGTCATCCTGGCCACCAACCCGACGGTGGAAGGTGAGGCCACGGCGCACTACATTGCCCAACTCCTCAGCAACAAGGGTCTGATCGCTTCGCGGATTGCCCACGGCGTGCCGTTGGGTGGGGAGCTGGAGCTGGTGGACGGCGGGACGCTGGCGCATTCGTTTGCCGGGCGTAAGCCGATCGCTTTGTAGTGCTTGTACTGACGCCATCGCTAGCAGGCTAGCTCCCACATAGGAATTAGGGTGCTCACAAAATCCCTGTGGGAGCTAGCCTGCTAGCGATGCAAACACCTCGGTCCATCTGAATCGCACATTCCTGTTGAAAACCAAGCAAGCGCTCGGTTAACTTCGCTGAACCTTCAGTGGAGTTCGCCGATGCCTGCCTTTCAGGAATACTTCGATCCCAGCCACCAATTGGTTCGTGACAGCGTCAGACGATTCGTCGAGCGTGAGATTCTCCCGGACATCGACCAATGGGAAGAAGCCGAAAGCTTTCCCCGGGAGCTCTACCTCAAGGCCGGTGCAGCCGGGATATTAGGGATCGGTTATCCCGAGTCGTTGGGCGGCTCCCATGAAGGCGATCTGTTCGCCAAAATCGCTGCCAGTGAAGAGTTGATGCGTTGCGGCTCCGGAGGATTGGTGGCGGGGCTCGGCTCGCTGGACATCGGTCTGCCGCCGATTCTCAAGTGGGCCAGGCCTGAAGTGCGTGATCGCGTGGTGCCGCAGGTGCTGACCGGGGAAAAGATCAGCGCCCTGGCCGTCACCGAGCCCAGCGGTGGCTCCGACGTCGCGAACCTGAAAACCCGCGCTGTCCGCGACGGCGATTTTTATCGGGTCAGCGGCAGTAAAACCTTTATCACCAGTGGCGTGCGCGCGGACTTTTATACCGTCGCGGTGCGCACGGGCGACCCCGGTTTCGGTGGTATCAGCCTGCTGCTGATCGAAAAAGGCACCCCCGGTTTCACGGTGGGTCGACAGCTCAAGAAAATGGGCTGGTGGGCGTCAGACACGGCCGAGCTGTTCTTCGACGATTGCCACATACCGGTAGGAAATTTGATCGGTGCCGAGAACATGGGCTTTGCCTGCATCATGGGCAATTTTCAAAGTGAGCGCCTTGCCTTGGCATTGATGGCCAACATGACCGCACAGCTAGCCCTGGAGGAGAGCCTGAAATGGGCCCGTCAGCGCGAGGCGTTCGGCAAACCCATCGGCAAATTCCAGGTGCTCAAGCACCGCCTCGCTGAAATGGCCACGGCACTGGAAGTCTCCCGGGAATTCACCTACCGCCAGGCGGCGAAAATGGCGGCGGGGAAGAGTGTGATCAAAGAAATTTCCATGGCCAAGAATTTCGCAACCGACACGGCGGATCGCATTACCAACGATGCGGTGCAGATTCTGGGGGGGATGGGGTACATGCGTGACAGTCTGGTGGAACGGTTGTATCGGGATAACCGGATTCTGTCGATCGGTGGGGGAACGCGGGAAGTGATGAACGAGATTATCAGTAAACAGATGGGGCTTTGAGGGGCATTTGTGGTGTTGCGGCTGACGCTATCGTCGGAATGCCGCCCAGAACAGGCTCACTCCTACATTGAATTGCTGTCGTACACGAAACCCGGTTACGACACGAATCAATTGTAGGAGTGAGCCTGCTCGCGATGAGGCCCTTGAGGCCGCCGCTTACTTATCCGTCAACGCAAACTGCGTCAGGCAAAAAGTGGGAATACCCATGTCTTCCAGGCGCTGCGATCCACCCAGCTCCGGCAGGTCAATAATCGCCGCCGCTTCATGCACCCGGGCGCCCATGCGACGAATCAGGTTCGTCGCTGCAATCAGGGTGCCGCCGGTGGCGATCAAGTCATCGAACATCACCACCGAATCGCCCTCGCACAGGCTGTCCGCGTGCACTTCCAGAAACGCTTCGCCGTACTCGGTCGCATAACCTTCGGCCAGCACGTCAGCAGGCAGTTTGCCTTGCTTGCGAAACAACACCAGCGGCTTGTTCAACTGATAGGCCAGTACCGAGCCAATCAGGAAGCCGCGCGCGTCCATCGCACCGATGTGCGTGAAATCGGCCTCGACATAACGGTGGGCGAAGCTGTCCATCACCAGGCGCAAGGCCGTCGGCGACTGAAACAGCGGGGTGATGTCACGAAAGATAACGCCCGGCTTCGGGAAGTCGATCACGGGGCGAATCAGGGATTTGATGTCGAAGGAGTCGAAGACCATCGTCGAGGTGTCCTGGCAGGCTGCAAACGTCGCAGTATAACGGCGGCTGAACCGTTTCGCTCAGCCGCCATCGCTGAATCAGCCGTCGAGTGAGCCGCCGGCCAACGCGCACAGCTGGATTGGGTCCAGGATGTGGATTTCCTTGCCTTCAGCGGCGATCAGCTCGTTTTGCTGGAAGCGCGTGAACACCCGGGACACGGTTTCCACCGCCAGACCCAGATAATTGCCGATTTCGTTGCGCGACATGCTCAAGCGGAACTGGTTGGCCGAAAAACCCCGGGCACGGAAACGGGCCGAGAGGTTGACCAGGAACGTGGCGATGCGCTCGTCTGCGGTTTTCTTCGACAGCAGCAGCATCATTTGTTGATCGTCGCGGATTTCGCGGCTCATCACGCGCATTAGCTGGCGGCGCAGCTGCGGCAATTGCACCGACAATTCGTCGAGGCGATCGAACGGGATTTCGCACACCGAGGTGGTTTCCATGGCTTGTGCCGAAACCGGGTATTTTTCGGTGTCCATGCCCGACAGGCCGACCAGTTCGCTCGGCAAGTGGAAACCGGTAAGTTGCTCTTCGCCGCCATCGCTCAGGCTGAAGGTCTTCAGGGCGCCGGAGCGGACTGCATAAACGGAATCGAACGTGTCGCCCTGGCGAAACAGGAACTCGCCTTTTTTCAACGGGCGGCCACGTTTAACGATGTCGTCCAGCGCATCCATGTCTTCCAGATTCAGGGAAAGTGGGAGGCACAGAGGTGCCAGGCTGCAATCCTTGCAATGGGCCTGGTTATGAGCGCGCAGCTTAACTGGCTCGGACATTTCTTCAATCCTTGTGGGAAAAAACACACATAAGACGTAAGGGTAACTCACGAGAGGACATTCAAGCCAGTCCGCGGCGATTTTGCCGCAGGTGTTAAATCACTCGCGAAAATCGCTGGCGGTTTTGCTGCTCCAGATACGCGTCGAACACCATGCACACCGAGCGCACCAGCAATCGCCCAGCGGGAAGCACGTTGATCCTGTCGTTATCGAGTTCGATCAAGCCGTCCTTGGCCATGGCTTGCAGCTGCGGCCAGAGTTCGCCGAAGTAGCCACGAAAATCAATGTTGAACGACCGCTCTATGTCGGAAAACTCCAGGTTGAACGTGCAGATCAGTTGCTGGATGACGGCGCGGCGTACACGGTCATCGGCATTGCACACCAGGCCGCGATTGGTGGCCAGTTGAGAAGAGGCGAGGGCGTTCTGGTACTGATTGAGATCGCTGCTGTTCTGGCAGTACAGGTCGCCGATCTGACTGATGGCCGAGACGCCCAGGCCAATCAAATCGCAGTGACCGTGGGTGGTATAGCCCTGAAAGTTGCGTTGCAGGGTCGATTCTTCCTGGGCAATCGCCAGCTCGTCGTCGGGCAGGGCGAAGTGATCCATGCCGATGTAGCGATAACCGGCAGCGGTCAGTTGTTCGATCGTGCGCTGCAGCATTTCCAGCTTCTGTGCCGGTGTCGGCAGTTCGTCACTGTTGATTCGCCGTTGTGGCATGAAGCGTTCGGGCAAATGCGCGTAGTTGAATACTGAGAGACGATCGGGCTGCAGTGCGATGACTTCTTCAACGGTACGGGCAAAGTTTTCCGGCGTCTGCTTCGGCAAGCCGTAAATCAGGTCGATGTTGATCGAGCGAAACAGCAGAGTGCGCGCCGCGTCGATGACCGCGCGGGTCTCTTCCAGGCTTTGCAGGCGATTCACCGCTCGCTGCACGGCGGGATCGAGGTCTTGCACGCCAATGCTGACGCGGTTGAAGCCCAATTCGCGCAGCAGTCCCATGGTGGACCAGTCGGCTTCGCGCGGGTCGATTTCAATCCCGTAGTCACCGGAATCGTCGTCCAGCAAATTGAAGTATTTGCGCAGGTGCGCCATCAATTGGCGCAGCTCGTCATGACTGAGAAAAGTCGGCGTGCCGCCGCCGAAGTGCAATTGCTCGACCTTTTGCGCCGGGTCGAGGTGACACGCAATCAGCTGGATTTCCTGCTCCAGACGCTGCAAATAAGGCTGGGCTCGCCCGCGATCCTTGGTGATGACTTTGTTGCAGGCGCAGTAGTAGCAGATGTTTGCGCAAAACGGCACGTGCACATACACCGACAAGGGGCGCAGGGCTTTGCGGCTTTCGCGCAGTGCATGGAACAGGTCGAACGTACCGACCAGCCCGTCGAATTGCACAGCGGTCGGATAAGAGGTGTAGCGCGGTCCCGCCAGGTCATAACGGCGGATCAGATCGGTGTCCCAACGAATGGCGTCGAGCATCATGCGGGCATTCCCCCGGATAGGCTGGCAGTGTTGGCGAGTCTAGGGGGCGAGGCGTTGGGGCATCTTGATTTGCATCAAGGTCGGGGATGTGAGTCGCAGGTGATGGCCCCATCGCGAGCAAGCTCGGCTCCCACAGGAATTTTTGTACGGGGAACACCGACCTTTAGCAGCTGTCGATGCTGCAGGGTCAGTGGCCCATGAGCCAGTGCTGATGCGGTCCGGGCAACGTCCACAGGCCGAACAGTATCACCAGTAATCCGCCGGTCATGCGCACGCTGCGTTTACGTAACAGTGCCGTTACCCGTTCGGCTGCCAGCCCCGTGGCGAGCAGTACGGGCCAGGTGCCGAGCCCGAACGCGAGCATCAGCAATGCACTGTCCAGCGCATTGCCCTGGCTCGCCGCCCACAACAGCGTGCTGTAAACCAGACCGCACGGCAGCCAGCCCCACAGCGCGCCCAGCAGCAATGCCCGGGGCAGGCTCGACACCGGCAGCAGTTTGTTGGCAACCGGCTGGATATGCCGCCACAGGCCGCGACCGAGGCTTTCAATGCGTGTCAGCCCGCTCCACCAGCCCGCCAGGTACAGCCCCATGGCGATCAGCAACAACCCGGCAATGACCCGCATGAACATCGCCGCCGGACTGTTGGCGACTGCCCAGCCCGCCAGGCCGATGAGCAAGCCGGCCGTTGCGTAGCTGAGGATGCGTCCGAGGTTATACGCCAGCAACAGCCGGAAGCGTCGGCTGCGTTGCTCCTTGGGAATGGCCAGGGTCAACGCGCCCATCAGGCCGCCACACATGCCCAGGCAATGCCCGCCACCGAGCAGACCCAGAATGACCGCAGACACCAGCAGTGGCGCCAAATCAAGCATGGGGCGGTGCCTTGTCTTCCGGTTTGGCCGGGTGGCCGCTGATTTCGTCGACGGCAGCCTGGTGCTTAGGGTCCTGGTCGTCGAACAAAATACTGTGGGCCGGGCCGTCGAGGTCGTCGTACTGACCGCTGTCGACTGCCCAGAAGAAGATGTAAATCGCGATGCCCACGATCAGCAGCGCGGCCGGGATCATCACGTATAAGGCTGGCATGGGTTCAACTCCATGCCCGCGCGGCTCAGGCCGGCAGCGGGCGGGTTTCTGGCGTGGCACGGACGGTCGGCGTACTCGGCAGGCGAGTCAGGCGCAACGCGTTCAGCACCACGGTCAACGAACTGATGGACATGCCGATCGCGGCCCATACCGGCGTGATCCAGCCGAGGGCGGCGAACGGCAACATGAGGCCATTGTACAACCCGGACCACAATAGATTCTCGATGATCACCCGACGGGTTCGCCGAGCGAGGCTGAAGGCCTGTACCAGGGCATCCAGACGGTTCGACAGCAGCACCGCATCCGCGCTGGTTTTTGCCAGATCGGTCGCCGATCCCATGGCGACGCTGATGTCCGCCGCAGCGAGTACCGGCACATCGTTGACCCCGTCTCCGAGCATCAACACTTTGCGGCCTTCCTTGTGCAGTTGTCGCAGGACTTGAAGTTTGTCGTCCGGCCGCAAGCCGCCACGGGCTTCATCGATGCCCAGTTCGGCGGCAACGCTGGCGACCATGGGCGAGCTGTCGCCGGACAGCAACAGCGTGCGCCAGCCACGGGCCTTGCACGCGGCCAGCAACGCCGGGGCGTCGGCGCGCAAGCGGTCGTCGAGTACAAACCAGGCCAAAGGACCGTGACGGTCGCCGAGCAATAGCCATTGGCCGGCTTCATCGGGCATGACGGGTACGGCGGCGCCACTGAGTTCACACACAAATCCCGGCTGGCCGATGCGCAGGCGCTGTTCACCCACCAGGCCTTCGAGGCCAAGTCCCGGCGTGCTGTGCACCTCTTCGGCAGCCAGCGGTGCCCGGCCAAAAGCTCGGGCGATCGGGTGTTCGGAGCGGTTTTCCAGCGCGGCGGCCAGGCCCAGGCATTGATCGCTGTCGAGTGGGCCGAGGGGGCGGATCGACCGCAACGCCAGGCGACCTTCAGTCAGGGTGCCGGTCTTGTCGAAGATCACCGTGTCGATCTGGTTCAAGCCTTCCAGCACGTGGCCGCGCGTCAACAGCAGGCCCAGTTTGTGCAGTGTGCCGGTGGCGGCGGTGAGCGCAGTTGGCGTTGCCAGCGAGAGGGCGCACGGGCAGGTCGCGACGAGCATCGCCAAGACAATCCAGAACGCCCGCGACGGATCGAGCTCCCACCACACCAGGCCGATGACGGCGACGGCAATCAGCGACAACAACAGAAACCATTGCGCGGCACGGTCGGCAATTTCTGCCAGACGCGGTTTTTCGGCCTGGGCGCGGTCCAGCAGTCGGACGATGGCGGAGAGGCGCGTGTCCTGGCCCAGCGCCAGGACTTGAACCGTCAACGCGCCTTCGACGTTCAGCGTGCCAGCCGTCACCGCATCGCCCTGGGTGCGTGGCTGTGGCAGGTATTCGCCGGTCAGCAGGGACTCGTCGACACTCGACTGACCATCGAGAATCTTGCCATCGGCCGGCAGGATCGCTCCGGGATGCACCAGAACCTGATCGCCGACCCGTAGTTCACTGAGCAGGATGCGCTCGCTTTGGCCGTCGGCGCTGAGCCTCAGGCAGGAGGCGGGCAGCAGGTTCACGAGTTGAGCGGTGGCCGCGGCCGTGCGTTCTCGGGCGCGCCGCTCCAGATAGCGTCCGGCCAGCAGGAACAGGGCGAACATGCCGACCGCATCAAAATACAGTTCACCGACGCCGGTTATGGAGGTCCAGATCCCGGCAAGGTAGGCGCTGCCGATGGCCAGGGAGACCGAGACGTCCATGGTCAGGTGGCGGGTCCGCAGGTCGCGCATGGCGCCCTTGAAGAACGGCGCGCAGCTGTAGAACACGATCGGTGTGGTGAGGAACAACGCGACCCAGCGCAGGATGGTGTGCAACTCGGGGCTGAGGTCGATGTTGAATTCCGGCCAGGTGGCCATGGTCGCCATCATCGCCTGGAACCACAGCAGACCGGCGACGCCAAGTTGGCGCAAGGCCAGGCGATTTTCGCTGGCCAGTTGTTCGCTGGCGCGGTCGGCTTGATAGGGGTGGGCGGCGTAACCGATGTGGCGCAATTCACTGAGCACCTGGCTCAGCGGCAGTTGTGCATCGGCCCAGCGTACATGCAGGCGATGGTTCGACAGGTTGAGACGGGCTTCGGCGACGGCTGGCAGGGCGCGCAGGTGTTTCTCGATCAGCCAGCCGCACGCCGCGCAGCTGATGCCTTCCATCAGCAGGGTGGTTTCGGCTAGATCGCCGTCATGGCGCACGAAAGGTTTTTGCACGTCGGCGCGATCGTAGAGCGCCAGTTCATCGACCAGTTGCACCGGCAAGGCTTCGGGGTTGGCCGAGGCTTCGCTGCGATGCTGGTAATAGCTTTCCAGTCCCCCGGCTACGATAGCTTCGGCCACGGCCTGGCAACCCGGGCAGCAGAACTCGCGGGTTTCCCCGAGGACGGCAGCGGTGAAGCGGCTGCCGGCCGGGACGGGCAGGGCGCAGTGGTAGCAGGACAGTTGGGTGGTCATCTAAGTGGCCATGAAAACAATAGTGTTAAAACCGGGCCAGGTTCTGTGGCGAGGGGATTCATCCCCGTTCGGCTGCGAAGCAGTCGTAAAACCTGTGCGCAAACATAAGGCTGGAAGAATGCAGGGGGCCGCTTCGCAGCCCAACGGGGATAAATCCCCTCGCCACAGTGGGTGTTTACTTCTTCAGGTCTTCGGCGCCCTGTAGCGGCTCATCGCCCAGCAGCAGGTCCTTGTCATGGCTGACCTGTTCTTCCTCGAACATGCGCCAGGTTGTTCCATCCTGCACGCCCAGCAGCTCCACAAAACGACGACCCTCAACCTTGTCGTTCACCTGGCCAATGTAGCGGCCTTGTTCGGTGTCGCTTTGGGTCAGGGTGATCTTGCGGTCTTTCTCTGGCTGGGTCGGGGAGATCAGGTTGAGTTCCAGGGTTTTCGGCTGGCTGTTACCGCTCAGGTGCAGGTCGACTTCACCGGTGACGCCATCCAGATGGACCTTGGCTTGCAGTTGCAGGGTCTGCGCCAGCAGCTCACGGTCCAGGGAACGGTTGATGCCCTTGCCGGCCTCGTAGTAGTTGTCGTTGACCAGGTTGTCCGGGTTATTCACCGCAATGGTCACCATGGACAGGGTCAACGTCACCGAGCAGGCCAGGATGGCGATGATGATCCACGGCCAAAGGTGCTTGTACCAAGGACTTGCGGCGTTTGTTGCGGGCATGTTCATTTCTCTCAACGAATTTGTGGGCCGATGAATCGGCTCTTGGCTTCAACGTGGACGCTGTCGTCATCGGCATCCTTGAGGATGAATTTCACCTCGTTGGTGCTCGATGGCAGTTGTTCCGGCGCGCTCGACAGTTCCACCGGCTGGCTGAAAATCTCGCCAGCGGCGACTTTGATCTCACGCTTGCCTTGCAATTTGAGGTCCGGCAGACCGGTAGCTTCCAGCACATACGTGTGGTCGCGCTGGTCCTTGTTCATGATCTTCAGGCTGTAAACGTTTTCGATCCGGCCTTCGGCGTTCTCGCGGTACAGCACGCGGTCCTTGCTGACGTCGAAGCCCACCAGTGAACGCATGAAGAACGCGCCGATCAACAAGCTGATCATCGCCAGCAGCACCACGGCATAGCCGATCAGGCGCGGGCGCAGTTTATGGGTTTTCTGGCCGGACAGGTTGTGCTCGGTGGTGTAGCTGATCAGGCCGCGCGGATAGTCCATTTTGTCCATGATGCTGTCGCAGGCATCGATGCAGGCGGCACAGCCAATGCATTCGATCTGCAGGCCGTCGCGAATGTCGATGCCGGTCGGGCACACCTGGACGCACATGGTGCAATCGATGCAATCGCCCAGACCCTGGGCCTTGTAGTCGATGCCTTTCTTGCGTGGGCCACGGGCTTCGCCTCGACGCGGGTCGTAGGACACGATCAGGGTGTCCTTGTCGAACATCACGCTCTGGAACCGAGCATACGGGCACATGTAGATGCACACCTGCTCGCGCAACCAGCCGGCGTTGCCGTAGGTGGCAAGGGTGAAGAAGCCCACCCAGAAATACGACCAGCCATCAGCCTGGCCGGTGAAGAAATCGATGACCAGTTCGCGGATCGGCGAGAAGTAACCGACAAAGGTCATGCCGGTGACGAAACCGATCAACAGCCACATCGCGTGCTTGCTGAATTTGCGCATGAACTTGTTGGCGCTCATCGGCGCCTTGTCGAGCTTGATGCGCTGGTTGCGGTCGCCTTCGGTGACCTTCTCGCACCACATGAAAATCCAGGTCCAGACGCTTTGCGGGCAGGTATAGCCGCACCAGACGCGCCCGGCGTACACGGTAATGAAGAACAGGCCGAACGCGCTGACGATCAGAATCCCCGACAGCAGAATGAAGTCCTGAGGCCAGAAGGTTGCGCCGAAGATAAAGAATTTACGTTCCGGCAGGTTCCACCAGACGGCCTGATGGCCCGACCAGTTCAGCCAGACCGTCCCGAAGTACAACAGGAACAACAAGGCACCGCCCATCATCCGCAGGTTGCGGAACAGTCCGGTGAAAGCGCGTGTGTAGATCTTTTCTCGAGAGGCGTAGAGGTCGACGCTGTTGTTCGCGTTCTTGGTAGGCGGTGTGACGTCGTGTACCGGAATCTGGTTGCTCATCATTGCATCCCACGGCAGTGGAAAAATGCCGCGGTCAGTGCATGCCGACCGCGGTCAAAAAGAGGTGTTGCAGTGGCGCAATGATACGCCTGTCGCTCTAGGGCGAGGGTGCGACCTTTGGTCGCGTTGGGGAAAAATCATGAATGGTGTAGCAGATGTAACAAAACATGATGCAGGTCAATTGACTATAGCCGAACGTTCCTGGGCAGCGTTCAAGGCAGATATCCTCGGCCCAGGCTATCGATACCGCCCGAACCGCCAACACCCCCGGTACTGCGCGGAGGTTTGCTGGGGGTGCGCTGTTCGGCAGCAAAGCTGGCGCGACGATTTGTCGGTGTTGCGGCTGTACTTTCTTCTACTGGCGAAACATCCGCGACCACGGTGGCTTCGTCGGTCGAAACGGGATCTGCGGTATTGCAGATTTGAGTGTCGACGTCGTGTTGATCAGTCATGTGATGAACTCCTTGTTTATTGATGAGGTGCTTCCTTGTCCATGACTACTCCGCTTGGCAGAAAGTATCTGTCGGTCGGTCGTCAGGAGATTTCAAGCTACCGAAGTCTCCCGGCCAGGCCTACTGAAGAAAGGTTTCAGTTTATGAGGCTTTTAATTCATCAGGCTTAATGCAAAACGGCCCCGCCAATTCACATTGGCGGGGCCGTTTTTTATTGCATCAAGCGTTACTGAGCGTCTGCCGCCGGTGCTTTCTCGCCGTGAGACAAGCTGTAGACGTAAGCGGCCAGCAGGTGAACCTTGTCGTTACCTTGCAGCTGTTCCTGCGCAGGCATCTGGCCCTGACGGCCATAACGGATGGTCTGCTGCAGCTGAGCGAAGCTCGAGCCGTAGATGAACGCGCCCGGGTGAGTCAGGTCAGGTGCGCCCATCGCCGGGGTGCCTTTACCTGCCGGACCGTGGCACGCCACGCAGTTGCCAGCGAAGAGCTTCTGGCCGGCAGCCGGATCGGCCTTGGTGCCTTCCGGCAGCTTGCGACCATCGAGGTTGGTCAGTACGAACGCAGCCACGTCCGCAACGCCTTGCTCGCCGATCACTTCAGCCCACGCCGGCATCACGGCGTGACGACCGCCCATGATGGTGGTCTTGATGGTTTCCGGTTCGCCGCCCCAGCGCCAGTCGGCGTCGGTCAGGTTAGGGAAGCCATAAGCGCCTTTGGCGTCGGAACCGTGGCAGACCGAGCAGTTGGAGGCGAACAAACGGCCACCCATCTTCAGGGCTTGCGGGTCCTTGGCGACTTCTTCAATCGGCATGGAGGCGAATTTGGCGAAGATCGGACCGAACCTGGCGTCCGACTTGGCCATTTCCTTTTCCCACTCGTGAACGCCAGTCCAGCCGGTCTGGCCGTTGGCGAACGCGGTCTGCTTCTCGTTATCGAGGTAGTTGTACCCCGGCAACAGGCCTTTCCAGTTACCCAGGCCCGGGTACAGCACCAGATAACCCAACGCGAAGATGATGGTGCCCACGAACAGCATGAACCACCATTTCGGCAGTGGGTTGTCGTACTCCTCGATCCCGTCGAAGGAGTGGCCAACCGTTTCTTCCGTCTGCTCGGCGCGCTGACCCTTGCGGGTGGACAGCAGCAGCCAGGTCAGGGCGAAGATGGTGCCGAGACTGAGGACTGTGACGTACAGACTCCAGAACGTAGTCATCCTTTGTTACTCCTAGAAGCTTGCTCGACGTGCTTGATGGCTTCGGGATCATCCGCGAAAGGCAGCAAGGTCGCGTCTTCAAACTCCGACTTGCGCTTGGGGCTGAATACCCATAACGCCAGACCGATGAAGGCCACCATTACAACAACGGTGCCCAGGCCACGAATCATCCCGATATCCATCTAAATCACCGTTTGCTTTTGATGATGGTGCCCAGGCCTTGCAGATAGGCCACCAGCGCGTCCATTTCGGTTTTGCCCTTCACAGCATCCTTGGCGCCGGCGATGTCTTCGTCGGTGTAAGGGACGCCGAGCGTGCGCAAGACTTCCATTTTCTTGGCGGTGTCTTTGCCGTCGAGCTTGTTTTCCACGAGGAACGGGTAAGCCGGCATTTTCGACTCAGGCACTACGTTGCGCGGGTTGTACAAATGCGCACGCTGCCAGTCATCGGAGTAACGACCGCCAACACGGGCCAGGTCCGGACCGGTACGCTTGGAACCCCACAGGAACGGGTGGTCCCAGACACTTTCACCGGCGACCGAGTAGTGGCCGTAGCGTTCGGTTTCAGCACGGAACGGGCGGATCATCTGCGAGTGGCAGCCGACACAACCGTTGGCGATATAGACGTCGCGTCCTTCCAGCTCAAGGGCGGTACGAGGCTTCATGCCTTCGACCGGCTTGTTGGTGACATCCTGGAAAAACAGCGGAACGATCTGGGTCAGGCCGCCGATGCTGACGGCGATAACCATGAAGAAGGCCAGCAGGCCAATATTCTTCTCGACTGCTTCATGCTTCATCAGTGAGCTCCAACTACAGCAATCTGTGCGGCGGCTTCGGCTTCAGCCGGGTTCGAGGCACGTACGGTACGCCATACGTTGTAAGCCATGAACAGCATGCCGCTGGCGAAGAACGCACCGCCCAGGGCGCGGACGATGAAACCAGGGTGGCTGGCTTGCAGCGCTTCGACGAACGAGTAGGTGAGGGTGCCGTCATCGTTGATTGCACGCCACATCAGACCCTGGGTGATGCCGTTGACCCACATCGAAGCGATGTACAGAACGGTACCGATGGTCGCGAGCCAGAAGTGCGTGTTGATCAGGCCGATGCTGTGCATCTGCGCGCGACCGAACAGTTTCGGGATCATGTGGTAGATGGCGCCGATCGAGATCATCGCAACCCAGCCCAAAGCACCGGCGTGTACGTGGCCGATGGTCCAGTCGGTGTAGTGCGACAGCGAGTTGACGGTCTTGATGGCCATCATCGGGCCTTCGAAGGTCGACATGCCGTAGAAGGCCAGGGACACCACGAGGAAGCGCAGGATCGGGTCGGTGCGCAGCTTATGCCAGGCGCCCGACAGGGTCATCATGCCGTTGATCATGCCGCCCCAGCTCGGAGCCAGCAGGATGATCGACATCGCCATGCCCAGGGACTGAGCCCAGTCCGGCAGTGCGGTGTAGTGCAGGTGGTGCGGACCGGCCCAGATGTACAGGGTGATCAGCGCCCAGAAGTGCACGATCGACAGGCGATAGGAGTAGATCGGACGTTCGGCCTGCTTCGGAACGAAGTAGTACATCATCCCCAGGAAGCCGGTGGTCAGGAAGAAACCTACCGCGTTGTGGCCGTACCACCACTGGATCATGGCGTCCGTCGCACCCGAGTAAGCCGAGTAGGACTTGAAGAAGCTGACCGGCAGGGAGGCGTGGTTGACGATATGCAGCATCGCCGTCACGACGATGAAGGCACCGTAGAACCAGTTACCCACATAGATGTGCTTGGTCTTGCGCTTGACGATGGTGCCGAAGAACACGAGCGCATAAACAATCCAGACGACTGCCAGCAGAATAGCCAGTGGCCATTCCAGTTCGGCGTATTCCTTGGTGGTGGTGTAACCCAGCGGCAAGGTAACGATTGCGCCGATGATCACCGCTTGCCATCCCCAGAAGTGGAAGGCCGCGAGGCTGTCGGAAATCAGTCGCGTTTGGCAGGTTCGCTGCACGACGTAATAAGAAGTGGCAAACAGTGCACATCCACCGAAGGCGAAAATCACCAGGTTGGTGTGCAGCGGGCGCAGGCGTCCAAAGCTCGTCCATGCCAGACCGAAGTTCAATTCCGGCCAGACCAGTTGCGAGGCGATGAAGACACCGAGCCCCATGCCAAGGATCCCCCAGACCACCGTCATGATGGCGAACTGGCGGACTACCTTATAGTTATAAGCAGTCGGACTGATTGCTGTGCTCATTCTAAGGTTCCACGGTTTGGGTGTTTTATTAGGAGTAAAAATCGGCCGCAAGTATGTAGAAAGCGGGGGGTCATTGCAACGCGCCATGACTTGGGTCAATGCTTTCAAAAGCTGATTCTGCGGCCTTTCCATGCGCTGCGTAAGGACAAAATTGCCCACGGGCAAAATGTCGGAGCGGACGAATCAGGTGAGGGGGTCAGGTCAGATGTAACGGGGTGTGTTCAAACGCAACGATCAGGTGACAAGAGGCAATGTGCGCGACAGCCGGTATCTACCAGCCTTTGCGGCCTGTCATCGAGCAAATTCGTTAAACGCATCACGTCGGGTCGACCTGGAACCGGCTCATGCCAGCCCGCATCGGAGGAAGCTTAGACCCGAATCCGGGGAACCGAAAGGCGGACCAAGGGAGGGTGCGACACTTGGTCGCAAAGGGGCAGGGAACTGCCGCATCCGGGTGAATGCGGCAGTAGAGCGGTCGAGAGTTATTCGCGTTTGCCTTCAGCTTGCAAGCGTTCGGTGTTCAGACCTTGGGACAGGCTGTACACATAGGCCGCCAGCAGTTGCACTTTATCGTTACCGAGCAACTCGTTCTGCGCCGGCATATGGCCCTGGCGACCATGGCGAATGGTCTGTTGCAGTTGCGCCAGGCTCGTGCCGTAGATGAAGCTTGCTGGATGGGTCAGGTTCGGCGCGCCCATAGCCTGGGTGCCCTGACCATTTGCCCCGTGACAAGCCACACACGTGGTGCTGAACGCCTGCTGCCCGGCCTGCAAATCAGCCGTGCTGTCTTCAGGCAACGGCAAGCCGGCCAGTTCGTGTCGCACATACGCCGCCACGTTCTTTACGCCTGCTTCGCCGAGGATTTCGCCCCAGGCCGGCATCGCCGCCATGCGACCGCCCATGATGGTGGTCTTGATCATCTCGGCGTCGCCGCCCCAGCGCCAGTCACTGTCCGCCAGGTTAGGAAAACCGAACGCGCCCTTGGCATCCGAGCCGTGGCAAACCGAGCAGTTGGAGGCAAACAGGCGGCCGCCCATTTTCAGCGCTTGCGGGTCTTTAGCGACTTCTTCCAGGGGCATTGCCGAGAATTTGGCGTAGATCGGACCAAACTTCGCATCAGCCTTGGCCATCTCCTTTTCCCATTCGTGCACACCGGTCCAGCCATCTTCATAGCCGGGCAGGACGCCTTTCCAGTTGCCCAGGCCGGGGTACAGCACCAGGTAACCCACGGCAAACACCAGGGTGCCGGCGAACAGCATGAACCACCACTGCGGCAAGGGGTTGTCGTACTCCTCGATGCCGTCAAAGCTGTGGCCCATGGTCTGGTCCACGCTGCCCTTGGTTTCACCCTTGCGGGTGCCGATCAGCAGCCAGGTCAGGCCGATCAGGCTGCCAATGGTCAGTACGCAGATCCACGTACTCCAGAAGGTGGTCATGGCCGGGTACTCCTTGTTGTTGCAGGTTCTGGGGTCTTGTCAGGTTGCGGCTCGTCGGCGAACGGCAGCATGCGGGCTTCGGCAAATGCCTTGCTGCGCTTGCTGTTGAACACCCACAGCGTCAGGCCGATGAAGGCCATAAACACCACGACCGTGCCCAGGCCGCGGATCATTCCAGTGCTCATTACGCTCAGTATTTCAAAGGGCATGGCCATGGCTCACCTCTTGCTCTTGATGGCAGTGCCGAGCACTTGCAGGTAGGCGACCAGGGCGTCCATTTCGGTCTTGCCCTTGAGCGATTCCGTGGCCCCGGCGATGTCCTCGTCGGTGTACGGCACGCCAAGGGTGCGCATGGTGCGGATCTTGGTTTCGGTGTGACTGCTGTCGAGCTGATTGGCCACCAGCCATGGGTAGGCCGGCATTTTCGATTCCGGCACCACGTTGCGCGGGTTGTACAAGTGCGCGCGGTGCCAGTCTTCGGAGTAGCGACCGCCAACCCGTGCGAGGTCCGGACCGGTGCGCTTGGAGCCCCACAGGAACGGGTGGTCCCAGACGCTTTCGCCGGCCACCGAGTAGTGCCCGTAGCGTTCGGTCTCGGCGCGAAACGGCCGGATCATCTGCGAATGACAACCCACACACCCTTCACGGATGTAAATGTCGCGACCTTCCAGCTGCAGCGCGGTGTAGGGCTTCATGCCTTCCACCGGTTTATTGGTCACGTCCTGAAAGAACAGCGGGACGATCTGGGTCAGGCCCCCGATGCTCACAGCAAGGACCATCAGCAACATCAGCAGGCCGACGTTTTTTTCGATTGTTTCGTGTTTCATGGCGGACTCCTCAGGCCATCTGCGCGGCAGCGGCAACGTCGGCAGGCTGCGAGGCCCGCACGGTGCGCCAGGTGTTGTAAGCCATCAGCAACATGCCGCTGAAGAAGATCGCACCGCCTATCAGACGCACGACGAAGCCTGGGTGGCTGGCCACCAGGGTTTCGACGAAGGAGTAGGTCAGCGTGCCGTCTTCATTGATTGCGCGCCACATGAGGCCCTGGGCGATGCCGTTGACCCACATCGAAGCGATGTAGAGCACGGTGCCGATGGTCGCGAGCCAGAAGTGCGCGTTGATCAGGCCGATGCTGTGCATCTGCGGCCGGCCGAAGATTTTCGGGATCATGTGGTACAGCGCGCCGATGGAAATCATCGCTACCCAGCCGAGGGCGCCGGCGTGTACGTGGCCGATGGTCCAGTCGGTGTAGTGGGAGAGGGCGTTGACGGTCTTGATCGCCATCATCGGACCTTCAAAGGTCGACATGCCGTAGAACGCCAGCGACACCACCAGGAAACGCAGGATCGGGTCGCTGCGCAACTTATGCCAGGCGCCCGAGAGCGTCATCATCCCGTTGATCATCCCGCCCCAGCTCGGTGCCAGCAGGATCAGCGACATCACCATGCCCAGGGACTGTGCCCAGTCCGGCAGCGCGGTGTAGTGCAAATGGTGCGGACCGGCCCAGATGTACAGGGTGATCAACGCCCAGAAGTGCACGATCGACAGGCGATAGGAGTACACCGGACGCTCGGCCTGTTTCGGCACGAAGTAATACATCATCCCGAGGAAACCGGCGGTGAGGAAAAAGCCCACGGCGTTGTGGCCGTACCACCATTGCACCATCGCATCGGTCGCGCCGGCATACGCCGAGTAGGACTTGGTGAAGCTCACCGGCAACTCGGCGTTGTTGACGATGTGCAGAATCGCCACGGTGATGATGAACGCACCGAAGAACCAGTTACCCACATAAATGTGCTTGGTTTTGCGCTTGACCAGGGTACCGAAGAACACGATGGCGTAGGCGACCCAGACGATGGTGATCAGGATGTCGATCGGCCATTCCAGCTCGGCGTATTCCTTGGAACTGGTGTAACCCAGCGGCAGGCTGATGGCCGCCAACAGGATCACCAGCTGCCAGCCCCAGAAACAGAACGCAGCAATCTTCGGGGCGAACAGTTGCGTCTGGCAGGTGCGTTGCACCGAATAGAACGAACTGGCGAACAGGGCGCAACCGCCGAATGCGAAGATCACCGCATTGGTGTGCAAAGGACGCAGGCGACCGAAGCTGGTCCACGGCAAATTGAAGTTGAGTTCAGGCCAGACCAACTGGGCAGCGAGAAAAACCCCGAGCCCCATGCCGACGATGCCCCACACCACCGTCATAATGGCGAATTGGCGGACCACCTTGTAGTTGTAGGCGGTACTGATAGAAGTGTTCATGGTTCCCCATCCACGGTTCAGCCGAAGTGAGCGCGCTGGCAAACAGCAACGCGTCCTTCGCCTGGAGTTATAGGCAGACTAAAAGCGAGGCAAGCATGGACAAAGAGCACAAGGCCAGTATTGACGGGGATCAATGGGCGCAGTGCCTGCGTGAAAAGGGATGGTTGTGGAATGCGGCCGTTACGCCGGCCTCGGCGACCTTGATTCTGGCCCATGGCGCGGGTGCACCGATGGACAGCACCTGGATGAACGACATGGCTGCACGCCTCGCGGCTCAAGGCATCAACGTTGTGCGCTTCGAGTTTCCGTACATGGCGCAGCGTCGCCTCGATGGGGGTAAACGCCCACCCAATCCGGCCCCCAAGCTGCTGGAATGCTGGCGCGAGGTGTATGCCCTGGTGCGACGCCATGTCGCTGGGCCGCTGGCCATTGGCGGCAAGTCCATGGGCGGACGCATGGCGAGTTTATTGGCGGATGAACTGGGCGCGGATGCGCTGGTGTGTCTGGGGTATCCGTTTTATGCCGTGGGCAAACCGGAGAAACCGCGGGTCGAGCATTTGGCGGGATTGAAAACGCCGACGCTGATCGTGCAGGGCGAACGGGATGCACTGGGAAACCGCGAGGCAGTTGAAGGGTATGAGCTGTCACCGAACATCGAAGTGTTCTGGCTGGCGGCGGGGGATCATGATTTGAAGCCGTTGAAGGCTTCGGGGTTTACCCATGAGCAGCATTTGGCGGCGGCTGTTATGAAAGTCGTCAACTATTTGTCTTGAGTTTTAAGTTGTTAGGTAATTGCTCAGGTGTGTATGAGTGGTCATTAGTTATGCAGCTTTTTTTTCAGTTCGGCGGGTTAAGTAAATGTATTCAGTTGGAAGTTTGTATGGCACAAATGGTTGGTTTATAGCTTTCACAAACCGCTCAAATTCTTAATTTTAATTTATTGGATGTCGCTATAAAAACTTGAGTTTGAGTATTGCTCCATGTCTAATTCTCTTTCTCGAGCGAACGTTTTCAGGTGCGCGGGGTAGACCCTGAAAGTCAGGGTGGGTGAAGTATTTTTCGATTTTTAGTTAGGGGTCGATTGGTGTGAGAATTGAACAGAGTTATTTTCTGGGGGAGCGATCGCTCTCTACTGATGGAATAGCTTCCGCTATGTCCGCGAAACTGTTGAGTTCCGTGAATACGGATACTGAGTTTTCTCTGCGTACGGTCCAATTGCCAGAAAATAAAAAAGCGAACGCAAGTGGGGGCGTCAGCTTCAAAGATGCCAAGCTCTTAGATAAAGACAGTGGAGGAGCATTGTTTACTCGGGATGCGAAATTCGTAGAGTTCGAGGGGGATGTGTATCGGGTGAAAAATCCTTTCTACAGTAACTATGTTGCTGCTGAGGAGGTGATCATGGGGAGTTTATTTAGAATGATGGGGTTGGGCGCTCCTGCGATGTTGCTCTGTAACGGTTGTGAAGATTTTTTTTCATTTGGCAAGAAAACGCGAGCGGATTTTTCTGAATTCTCTGACGTCTCCGGCTTCGCCTGCGTCGCCTCGCAGCTAGAACCGAGCTATAAGGATCTTGGCGCTTTTTTACTTGATACAAGCGTGATGGAGCGGCTCATAGTAAAAGCTGAAACTCATACGTCATCTTTTGTTCAGGAGGAAAAACTCCAAAGTTATAAAAAACTTGTTGAAACCCATGAAGCTGCTGATAGCAGGTTGAATGATATTTACACAAAATACCCTGGTAATAGTCATCGTAATTTACCGGGTGTTTTGGCTGAGGTCAGAAAGGAAAACCGTATAAAATTTGATGTGCTGGAGGCTTTGAATAAATACCTGCCGACAGAACTTGTTGTCGAGCAGCAGAAACATTTTTTCGCGTCCAGGCTTATCAATAATTGGGATTTTCTTAATTTTTCTTTTTGTAATTTTGGATATTTTCTACCCGAAGGGAACGAAGAGTTACAGTTCAAGGGTATGACCGTGGACTTCGGCGGGTCGGGCACGTTAGGATTTGGGGGGCTCTCGAAGAATGAAAGCTTCGATCGGGCGATCAAAGGGGCTCGCCCAGAAAATCCTCTCGAATCCACCAGTTTGTTTGAACGATCGGATTCAACGTTTGCTAGTGAGCTTCCGCGTTCGCTGGCGGGTATAAGTACAATACCTAGAAGCCGCCCACTTTTGTCGACTATTACGGATTTTGTAAAGCAGGAGGCGGAGCTGTATGAAACAAAAGGATTGCCTCTGTTTGAAAAAAGCTTCTCGCCGGCTTTAGAGATAGCCTATCGGCTGTCTGTTTTGCCTGATGAAGCAGTAGAGAAATTTCTGGCCGAGAAATGGGTAATGGGGGCCGCCGATTTCCCTTACAGAGATAACGATGAGAAGAACAATATAAATTCCGCTAAAATCACTGCAATAATGAAAGGCCGGAAAGAAGCTTTTGTCGGGTATTTCGGGGTGGAGGTGATCAGGCGATGGGAGCAGCAGAACATATTGCAAGCTGCGCAAATCAGGTCTGAAGTCGAGACAGGTCTAATTGGTTTGATTGAAGGTTATAAAATCAAGCCGCTTTCGATTCAAAGTCAGTCTATCTGATGGGGCTTAAGCCAGGCATATGTGGTGTTAGGATGTGTTATTAGCCAGGGATAGTCGCCGTGAAAATCTGTTAGCAGCTATTTAAAAGCCCAATGCTATGCATTGGGCGTTTTATTATTCAAAACATCTGGTTTTTCTTGCTGTTTACCGATTAAACCGCTCAACCAGCGAATACTGTGTACTGGCCGTCTTCGTCAGCTCCTCACTCAACAACGCCGAGTGCTGAGCCTGTTCAGAAGTCTGATCCGCCAGCAACGAAATATTGCTGATATTGCGACTGATCTCCTCAGCCACAGCGCTCTGCTCTTCAGTCGCTGCCGCAATCTGTGTGGTCATGTCGGTAATATTCGCCACCGCCTCACTGATCCCCACCAACGCCTGATCCGCTTCCAGTACCCGCGCAACCCCTTCCTCAGCCTGACGATGCCCGGCCTCCATGGTCTGCACCGCCGTACTGGCCGTCTGCTGAAGCTTGGCAATCAACGCATGAATCTGCCCGGTCGACTCGCTGGTGCGTTGCGCCAGTTGACGCACTTCATCCGCCACCACCGCAAAGCCACGACCCATCTCACCGGCACGCGCCGCTTCAATCGCAGCGTTCAACGCCAACAGGTTCGTCTGGTCAGCGATGCCCTTGATCACATCCACCACACCGCCGATCTCGTCACTGTCCTTGGCCAGCTGAGTCACGGTCATCCCGGTTTCCCCAACCACCACCGACAAGCGCTGAATGGCATCACGGGTTTCCCCGGCAATATCACGACCACGACCAGTCAGGCGATTGGCTTCCTGCGTCGCATCCGCCGTGCGCTGCACATGGCTGGCGACTTCCTGAGTCGTCGCGGCCATCTGATTAACAGCGGTCGCCACTTGCTCGGTCTCAACCCGCTGACGCTCCAGCCCCGTCGAACTTTTATGCGCCAACGTGTCGGACTGCTTCGCCTGCTCGGTCAGATGCTCGGCTGTATCCTGCAAACGAGTCAGGCAGGTTTTCAGACGCGCTTCCTGACTCAGGATCGACATCTCCAGACGCGCCTGAGCCCCGCGACTGTCGGTGTACATCTGCGCAATCAACGGATCAGACGTGGTCTGCTCAGCCAGGCGCAACAGACGCTTGAGGCCGCGCTGCTGCCAGCTCAAGCCCATCAAACCCAACGGCACAGACAAACCGGCAGCGAGCGCAAAACCCCAATGAGAGTTGAGCGACGCGCCAATCATGAAGCTCACTTGGCTGATCAGAATGAACGGCACCCAATCCTGCAGAACCGGCAGCCACTTATCCGTGGACGGCACCGCCGACTTGCCCTGATTGATGCGCTGATACAGCGCCTCGGCACGGCGAATCTGCTCAGCCGTCGGCTTGACCCGCACCGACTCGAAACCCACCACCTGATTGCCGTCGAACACCGGCGTCACATAGGCGTTCACCCAATAGTGATCACCGTTGTGGCAACGGTTCTTGACGATCCCCATCCATGGGAGGCCTTGCTTCAGCGTGCTCCACATGTGTGCGAACACCGCCGCCGGCACGTCCGGGTGACGCACCAGGTTATGCGGCGCACGGATCAAGTCCTCGCGAGAAAACCCGCTGATCTCGACAAAAGCGTCGTTACAGTAAGTGATCACGCCCTTGGCATCGGTCGTGGAAATCAACCGCTGTTGAGCCGGGAAGGTCCGTTCGCGTTGGGTAATGGGCTGGTTGTTGCGCATGGCTTATTCGATCCGTGAGGCTTTGACAGGGTGTCGGCGCTGTTACGGATTTATTGAGTTTTATTTTTCAACCCTGGAATCCAGTTCACAGAAAAACCGGGCAAAGCCCTCGCGAAAACCCCAGGCAAAAAAACCGGGCAAAAACCCCAAGCAAAATCTCCAGGTAAAACCTCCAGCAAGACCCCAGGCAAAACTCCCTGTGGCGAGGGAGCTTGCTCCCGCTGGACTGCGCAGCAGTCCCAATCCCGCACCTGACTCAAAACCCGTGGGAGCAAGGGTACTGCGGGAGCAAGCAGTACTGTGGGAGCAAGGCTTGCCCGCGATGATGTAGTGGTCAACTAATCCCGGACACGACGTTAAGTTTTTCTTCGGCCCGGGCT
>NZ_JBYVMF010000034.1:0-62475 GCF_058145095.1 Pseudomonas sp. MDV22-iso1 | reverse complement strand
CCTGCGCTCGGCCTTCCCATGGGGCAAGAAGATCAAAAGCAGATCAAAAGCCAAAACGAGGCGGCCTGATAGCCGACCTGCTGCTTGAGGCCTGTGCGTTTCCCTTTGGGAGCTGAGCTTGCTCGCGATGGCGGATTGATAGCCGGCAGGTGTGTTCCACATATCCACGGATCAAATTGTGGGAGCTGGGATGACGCCGTACGGAAACTCATGTGATCCTTGCCTCTTTTACCCAAGGACGATCCTGTTTCATGACCCTTTCATCCGCCACTTCACCCCGTCTCATCCACATCGCCGCAGCCCTGGTGATTGATCCGCGCGGTCGCACGTTGCTGGTTCGCAAGCGCGGGACCGAGGCGTTCATGCAGCCTGGCGGCAAGATCGAGCCCCATGAGCAACCGGTCCACGCCCTGGCTCGTGAGCTGGAGGAAGAACTGGGGCTGGTCATCGATCCCGCGCACGCCACTTTTCTCGGCCAATTCAGCGCCCCGGCCGCCAACGAGCCAGGGTTTGTGGTGCAGGCGGAACTCTTTCTGCTGACCATTGATTCAGACGTATCGCCTGCCGCTGAGATCGAAGAGGTTGTCTGGATCGACCCGGCCACCGACGGCGAACTCACGCTGGCACCATTGACACGAGACCTGATCCTGCCGTTTTATCGAGCTTCGCTGACGGCTACTGCCTGATCTTTTACGGACGAAGACTTGCCATGATTCCCCTTCAAGACCTATTGATTTTCGCCGCTGCAGCCTTGCTGATGGTGCTGACGCCCGGGCCGAACATGATCTACCTGATCTCCCGTTCGATCTGTCAGGGACGCAAGGCGGGCGTGACGTCGTTGCTGGGTGTGGTCGCGGGTTTTTTTGTGCACCTGTTCGCGGCGGCCGCGGGTTTGACTGCGGTGTTCCTGGCGGTGCCAATGGCCTATGAAGTGTTGAAATGGGCGGGGGCGTTGTACCTGATGTGGCTGGCGTGGCAGGCGGTCAGACCGGGGGCGCGGTCGCCGTTCGAAGCACAGCAGTTACCGCCGGACTCGGCGCGCAAGCTGATCACCATGGGGTTTCTGACCAGTGCCCTGAATCCCAAGATCGCCGTGTTTTACCTGTCGGTGTTCCCGCAGTTCATCACGCCTGAGCATGGCTCGGTGTTTACCCAGAGCATCATCCTCGGCCTGACCCAGATCAGCGTCAGTTTCTGCGTCAATCTGTTGATCGCCGTGTTTGCCGCGGGTATCGCCTCCTGGTTCGTCAACAACCCGACGTGGCTTGCGGTGCAGCGTTATTTCATGGGATTTGTGTTGGCTGCGCTGGCGGTGCGGCTGATGCTTGAGCAACGAAGAGCGGCTTGACCATGTGGATTGAGCGACTGGATGCCAGCCATGCCCTGGATTATCGGGGACTGATGCTTGAAGCCTATGACCTGCACCCTCAGGCGTTTACTTCCAGTGTGCGAGAGCGCGCGGCAATGCCATTGAGTTGGTGGGAATCGCGTTTGAGCAACAAGCTGGACGTGGTGTTTGGTGCCTTTGAAAACGGCGGGTTGGCGGGCATTGTCGGGCTGGCCTTCGAGCCTCGGGAAAAAGCCCGGCACAAGGTGACATTGTTTGGCATGTACGTGTCCGGCAAGGCTCGTCAGCGCGGGCTGGGTTACACGCTGGTGCAAGCCGCGCTGGCTGAAGCGCAGAACCATCAGGGTTTGCGCTTGGTACAGCTGACCGTCACCGCTGGCAATGAAGCCGCATTCAGGTTGTACCAGCGCTGCGGCTTCATCCAGTACGGCCTCGAGCCCATGGCCGTGCGCGTGGGCGAGGACTACTTCGACAAGATTCATATGTGGCGTGAGCTCTAAAGATCACCAACATCCCCTCACCACAGTTGATTGCATTCCAGTCAGCGAACTGCGCTAACGCCATCCAGCGTCGAGAACGACGTATCTTTCGCCGTCAGCAGAAAGTCGCGCATGTACGGCGCATCCAGCATGTCGGCGCGAATCCCGGCGTACAAGGTCGCAAACAATCCCTTCTCACCCAGTCGCTTGGCCTTCACATAACCCCGTGAGCTGTATTCATGCAGCGCCCAATGGGGCATGCCGCAAACCCCACGGCCGCTGGCCACCAATTGCATCATCATCACCGTCAGTTCCGACGTGCGGACCTGGGCCGGTTCGATGTCGGCGGGTTCCAGGAAGCGGGTGAAGATGTCCAGCCGGTCACGCTCGACCGGGTAGGTGATCAGGGTTTCTGTCACCAGATCTTCCGGGACGATGTAGGCCTTGTTCGCCAGACGGTGCTGGTTGGCGACCGCAAGCATGGCTTCGTAAGTGAACAGCGGCACGTAGGTGATGCCGGCCAGCTCCAGGGGATCGGACGTCACCACCAGATCCAGATCGCCACGGGCCAGGGCCGGCAGCGGGGCGAAGGAGAAACCTGAAGCCAGGTCCAGCTCGACTTCCGGCCAGGCATCGCGGAACTGGTCGATGGTCGGCATCAACCACTGAAAGCAGCTGTGGCACTCGATCGCCATGTGCAAACGCCCGGCAGTGCCGCCGGCCAGCCGCGCGATGTCGCGCTCGGCGCCACGCAACAGCGGCAGGGTGGCGTCGGCCAGTTGCAGCAGGCGTAAACCGGCGCTGGTAAAGCGCACCGGTTTGGTCTTGCGCACGAACAACGGCATGCCCATGCGCTCTTCCAGTTCCTTGAACTGGTGGGAGAGGGCGGACTGCGTCAGGTGCAGGCGATCGGCTGCGTCTACCAGGCTATCGGCTTCGCGCAAGGCATGCAGGGTCTTCAGGTGACGGATTTCAAGCACCGGGGGCTCCATGAGGAAAACTTGTGATCAACACGAAAAGGTTGAGTTTGTCTCATGTTGGGTTGGGTGTCGACAATAGCGCCATGTTTTACAGCATCTTTTAAAGAGAGAATTTTCATCATGGCCCTGGCACACACACTTGGTTTCCCACGCATCGGCGCTGATCGCGAACTGAAAAAAGCCCTGGAGGCTTACTGGAAGGGCGACCTCGATCAGGACGCGTTGAAGCGCGTTGGCCAACAACTGCGGGCCAGCCATTGGCAATTGCAGAAAGACGCCGGCATCGACCTGCTGCCGGTCGGCGACTTCGCCTGGTACGACCAGGTGTTGACCCATTCCCTGACCTTCGGGGTGATCCCGGAGCGTTTCGACAGCGCCAGGGATGCCAACGGCCTGCCGACTCTCGACACCTTGTTCGCCATGGCCCGTGGCGCCACGGCGAGCTGCTGCGGCGGTGAACACACCAAGGCGCAATACGCCCAGGAACTGACCAAGTGGTTCGACACCAACTACCACTACCTGGTCCCGGAGTTCAGCGCGGACCAGGCATTCAAGCTGAGCTGGGAGCAGCTGTTCGATGAAGTCGACGAAGCCCGCGCCCTCGGCCACAACGTCAAACCGGTGATCATCGGCCCACTGACCTACCTGTGGCTGGGTAAAGCCAAAGGCAACGACTTCGACAAACTCGACCTGCTGGAACGCCTGCTGCCGGTCTACAACGAAATCCTTGTTCGCCTCGCCGAACAAGGGGTGGAGTGGGTGCAGATCGACGAACCGATCCTGACCCTCGATCTGCCCCAGGACTGGAAAAACGCGTTCGAACGCGCTTATCACATCCTTCAGTATTCGCCGCTGAAAAAGCTGGTGGCCACCTACTTCAGCGGTCTGCAAGACAACCTCGGTCTGGCGGTCGGCCTGCCAGTACAAGGCTTGCACATCGATGCCGTGCGTGCCCCCGATCAACTGCTGCACGTGCTCGACCGCTTGCCGACCTACAAGATTCTTTCGGTGGGTCTGGTCAATGGGCGCAACGTCTGGCGCTGTGAGCTGGAACCGGTGCTGGCACAACTGCAGTTTGCCCAGGAACGTTTCGGCGACAACCTGTGGGTCAGCAGTTCCTGCTCGTTGCTGCACAGCCCGGTGGACCTGGACCGCGAAGACAAACTCGATCCGGAACTGAAAAGCTGGCTGGCCTTTGCGGTGCAGAAGTGTGGCGAAATCGCTGTGCTGCGCGATGCGCTCAACGATCCGCAATCGCCGAAAGTGCGGGCTGCATTGGCCGAGAGTCGCGCTATTCAAACGAGCCGCGCCGAGTCGCCGCGCATCCATAAATCCGATGTTCAGGCGCGTATCGACGCGATCGGTGCAGCGGATAGCCAACGTCATTCGCCGTTCGCAAAGCGCATCGAACAGCAGCGTGCGCGTCTGAAATTGCCGGCGTTTCCGACCACCACCATCGGCTCGTTCCCGCAGACCGGCTCGATCCGCCTGGCGCGTCAGGCGTTCAAGCAGGGCAAGCTGTCGGCCAACGATTACACCGACGCCATGCACAGCGAGATTCGCCACGCTGTGCAGGTTCAGGAACAGCTTGGCCTGGATGTGCTGGTGCACGGTGAAGCCGAGCGCAATGACATGGTCGAGTACTTCGCAGAGCAGCTCGATGGTTATCTGTTCACACGCTTCGGCTGGGTGCAGAGCTACGGTTCGCGCTGCGTGAAACCGGCGATTATCTACGGCGACCTGAGCCGCCCGAACGCCATGACGGTGGACTGGATCACTTATGCCCAGAGCCTGACCGACAAGGTCATGAAAGGCATGCTCACCGGTCCCGTGACCATGCTGATGTGGTCGTTCCCCCGTGAGGATGTTTCGCGCAAAGTCCAGGCGCAGCAGCTGGCCCTGGCCCTGCGTGACGAAGTGGTAGACCTGGAAGCTGCCGGCATCCAGATCGTGCAAATCGACGAAGCCGCATTCCGTGAAGGCCTGCCTCTGCGCCGCGCACAGTGGCAGGAATACCTGGACTGGGCGGTGGAAGCATTCCGCCTGACCGCCTCGGGTGTCCGTGACGAAACCCAGATCCACACCCACATGTGCTACAGCGAATTCAACGACGTGATCGAGTCCATTGCGGCCATGGACGCCGATGTGATCACCATCGAAACGTCGCGCTCGGACATGGAATTGCTGGAGGCGTTCGAGGCGTTCGACTACCCGAACGACATCGGTCCGGGCGTCTACGACATTCACTCGCCACGGGTGCCGGACACGGCCGAGATGGTCAAGTTGATGAGTAAAGCGGTGAAGCGCATTCCAGCCGAGCGGTTGTGGGTGAATCCGGATTGCGGGCTGAAAACACGGGCGTGGCCGGAGACCGAGGCCGCGCTGGTGAACATGGTAGCGGCGGCTCGGCAGTTGCGCAGTCAGTTGGCTTAACATTTAGCGGCGCCTGCTCTGACCCCATCGCGAGCAGGCTCCCCACATTGGAAATGCGTTAATCCGGACACAGCGGGGGCGTTGGCCTGCTCCGGGTGGCAATCCGACGGTGAACGATCAAACGCCCTCGAACATGACCGCTCGGCACTCTTCATCAAACTGTCACGCAACTATGGCAGCGCGCTTGAACAAACTTCATCAGACTCGCGCTCTACTGGGGTTCTGCGTTTCGGTGTTTTTTCATGCGTGTATTTTTATTCCTGGCCGCGTTGTTGTTCGGCCTGCCGTCTTTGGCGGCTTCGCGTTGCGATATCAATGTTCCGACTGAACGGGCCGATCTGGCGCAGGTGAGCCTGGCGTACCAGAGCATTGGTCGTGCATCGGACCCCGCGCTGTTGCTGGTGATGGGGCTCGGCGGACAGCTCATTCACTGGCCAGACGAGGTGGTCGTCGCGCTGTGTCAGCAGGGTTTTCGGGTGATTCGTTATGACAATCGCGATGTCGGTCTCTCGACCTGGCGGCAACCCCCTGTCGACGCCAACCTGACCTTCGAAGTGCTGCGCTACAAACTGGGGTTGCCAGTGTCGGCGCCCTACACCCTGACCGACATGGCCGATGATGCGTTCGGGTTGATGGACGCCTTGCACGTCGAGCAGTTCCACGTGCTCGGCGCGAGCATGGGCGGCATGATTGCCCAGCACATGGCGGCGATGGCGCCGCAGCGAGTCGAGAGCCTGACTTTGATCATGACCAGTTCCGGTGCCGAAGGGCTGCCGGCGCCGAGTGCAGCATTGGTGCAATTGCTTGCGCGTCGTGGTGCGCCGAATCGCGAAGCCGCTCTGGAACAACAGGCAGATCTGCTCGCGGCGCTGGGCAGTCCGACGGTGAGTGATGATCGGCAGGCATTGTTGCATCAGGCGGCACAGTCCTATGACCGGGCATTCAACCCTGAAGGCGTGAAGCGCCAGATCATGGCCATCCTTGCGGAACCGAGCCGGGTAGCGCTGCTCAATCAGCTTCGTGTGCCGACCCTGGTGGTGCATGGGACGGCTGATCCCTTGCTGCCGGTGATGCACGGCGTGCACCTGGCGGCGCATATTCGCGGCAGTCAGCTGAAGCTGATTCCGGGCTTGGCCCATCGATTCCAGGAGGCGTTCAAAGCGCCGCTACTGGCGGCGGTGCTGCCGTATTTGCAGGCTCATCGCGAAGACACTTCGCATTGGGCGCAGATTGATCCGTTGCCGGCTCCCAATCTCCTGTAATTCACAGTAGATCTGCTGCGCGTCAGGGTTCGTCGGGTGTATCGTTAGACCTTTGCGGCGCATTCCAGTTTGCGAGGTGAGTGATGAGTACCCCACTGAAAATCGATTTCGTCAGCGACGTGTCCTGCCCCTGGTGCGTGGTGGGCTTGTACGGCCTGACTCGCGCTCTGGATTTGCTGGGCGATGAGGTGCAGGCCGAGATTCGTTTCCAGCCGTTCGAGCTGAACCCGAAGATGGGACCTGACGGACAGAACATTACCGAGCACATCACCGAGAAATACGGATCGACGCCTGAGCAATCCCAGAAGAATCGCGAAATGATCCGGGCTCGTGGTGCCGAGCTCGGGTTTGCCTTCCGCACGGACGGTAATAGCCGCATCTACAACACCTTCGATGCTCATCGTTTGCTGTATTGGGCGGGGCTCGAGGGCGCGCAGTTCAATTTGAAGGAGGCGCTGTTCAGGGCGTATTTCACCGAAGGCGGCAATCCGTCTGACCCTCAGCAGTTGGTCCGGATCGCCGAAAGTGTCGGACTGGATCGCAAGCGCGCCGAGGCCATATTGGCGTCGGATGAGTTCGCCAAAGAGGTTCGCGAAGAGGAGCAGCTGTGGCTGTCACGGGGCGTCAGTTCGGTGCCGACCGTGGTGTTCAACGGGCAGTACGCGGTCAGCGGCGGGCAGCCGGTTGAGACGTTTGTCGGGGCAATCCGGCAGATCATGAGCGAGTCGAAGGGTGGGACGGTGAGCTGATTCGCTGACTACTTCTGTGGCGAGGGAGTTTACTCCCGCTGGGCTGCGCAGCAGCCCCCCATCACAGTCACCCCGCTACTTCTGATGCACCGGGCATGCAGGTTTTGCGGCTGCTTCGCAGCCGAGCGGGAGTAAACTCCCTCGCCACAGGAGAGTAAGGCAGTTCAACCAGAGGGGAATTCCCTCACCACCAATCCGAAGAGATGTGATCAGCCGTGGACGCGCACCCACACGCTGACCAGCACCGTAGCCGCCATCAACCACGCCACTGCCGCAACGGCCAGCGAAGCTTCCAGCCGCATCTTGTCGACCATCACATACAACGTTGCCAGGTAGATGAAGTACGGAATGATCGACCACATGCCAAACACGATGGTGGTCTTCAGGTCATCCAGCGAACGGCCCTTGCCGACGATGTAGTGCGCGATCAGTGCAAAGGTCGGAAACAGCGGCACCAATCCTGCGATGTAATAGTTTTTGGTTTTAGCCAGCGCAGCGAGAATGATCACCACCGCTGCACCCAGAGTTGCTTTGAGTATCAGGTCCATCAGTGGCTCAGCCCGTATTTTTTCACTTTATCGAACAGGGTGGTCTTGGCCATGCCCAGCTCCAGGCTGGCCTGGGTCAGATTGCCGCCGCTGCGTTGCAAGGCGTCGCTGAGCAGGTTGCGTTCGAAGGCTTCCACCGCTTCGGCGAAGGCCAGGCCGTGATTGCTGCCACTGGTGCCGGATTTCTTGAAGGCCGGCAAGCCCAGGGCAAAGCGTTCAGCGACGTTGCGCAGTTCGCGCACGTTGCCCGGCCAGTCATGACTCATCAGGTGCGACAGGGTCTGGTTGTCCAGCTCCGGCACTGCGCGGTCAAAGCGCAGGGACGATTGCTGCAGGAAGTGCTCGAACAGCTGCAGGATGTCTTCACGGCGCTCGCGCAGCGGCGGCAGTTCCAGGGTCACCACGTTCAGACGGTAATACAGGTCGCTGCGGAATTCGCCGGCCTTGCTCGACGCGTCCAGATCGGATTTGGTCGCCGCAATCACCCGGCAATCCACCGCCACGCTCTGGTTTGAACCGAGGCGTTCGAGGGTGCGCTCCTGCAATACCCGCAGCAGTTTGATCTGCAGCGGCAGTGGCATGCTTTCCACCTCGTCGAGGAACAACGTGCCGCCGTCAGCATGTTCGATCTTGCCGATCCGCCGTTTGCCAGCGCCGGTAAACGCGTTGGCTTCGTGGCCGAATATCTCGCTTTCGAACAGGTTCTCCGGCAGGCCTCCGCAGTTCAGCGCAACAAACTGCCGGGTGTGGCGACGACTGAAGTCGTGCAGGCAGCGGGCGACCAATTCTTTACCGGTGCCGGTTTCGCCCTCGATCAACACGTTGGCCGAGGTGTCGGCAACGTTGGCGATCAGCTCCCGCAGATTCTGCATGGCCGCAGAACGGCCGATGATCCGGCCTTCCAACGAGTCGCGCTCTGCCAGTTGCCGCCGCAACGACGAGACTTCTCGAGCAAGGCTGCGTTGCTCCAGAGCGCGACGGGCAACGTCCACCAGGCGCTCCGGGGAAAACGGTTTCTCCATGAAGTCATAGGCGCCTTTTTGCATCGCGCCGACCGCCATCGAGATGTCGCCGTGGCCAGTGATCAACACCACAGGCAGGCTGCGATCACGGGCCTTGAGTCGGGTCAGCAATTCCAGGCCATCAATGCCCGGCAGGCGAATGTCGCTGATGACGATCCCGGCAAAGTTGTCGCCGACCCGCTCCAGCGCTTCTTCGGCGCTGCCCACGCCCACGCAGGGAATGTCTTCCAGGGTCAGCGCCTGCTGGCAGCCGAGCAGTACATGAGGATCGTCTTCGACGATCAGCACACTAAGGTCGTTGTTCATATTGGCTCGGCGAAAGAGGGGCTTACCAACGGTAAACTGAGGACAAAAGTGGTTCCACCACCGACCGGGTGTTCGACACCCAGGTGTCCGCCCGTAGCAGCGGCCAGGCTCGCGGACAAGGTCAGGCCGAGGCCCAGACCCTGCTCGCCGGGTTTGGTGGTGAAGAATGGTTCGAACAGATGCTTGCGCGTTTCGGCGTCGATGCCGTGGCCGTTGTCGCGGACACGAAGACGGTATTTGCCATCGAGCACTTCGCCTTCAAGCCACAGCTCCGGTAACGGCTGGGCCTGCATGGCATCCAGGGCGTTGCCCATCAGGTTGACCAGAATCTGTTCCAGGCGCGTCTGATCGATTTGCACCTGTACATCGCTGAAGTCGCGATGCACTTGCAGGTGCGCGCTTTCAACCCGGCCACCGAGCAACTGCAAGGCCGCATCCACGGCTTTACCGAGGCTGGCCTGACCCTTGTCGTCACCGCGTCGGGCAAATGACCGCAGGCTGGCGGTGATCCGGCCCATGCGGTCGATCAGTTCATTAATGGTCTTGAGGTTGGTGCTGGCGACATCCAGCTGACCGCGTTCCAGGAAGCGCACCGTGTTGCCGGACAAGGTGCGCAGCGCGGCGAGCGGCTGGTTGAGTTCATGGGCGATGCTGGTCGACATCTGGCCGATGGCCGCGAGTTTACCCGCCTGCACCAGTTCGTCCTGGGCCCGGCGCAAGGTCTCTTCGGCCTGGCGCCGTTCACGGATCTGGCCCTTGAGCCGTTCGTTACTGGCGCGCAGGTCGGTGGTGCGTTCGGTAATCCGACGCTCCAGTTGATTGTTGGCTTCCTGCAAGGCTTCCCGGGCGGCGAGGCGGGTGGAGATGACCTTTCTGCGCTCATTCCAGGCAATCAGCAGAAACGTCACCAGGGCCAATGCCACGGCCACCAGAATCCCCTGATTGATCGCTTCGCGGCGCAAATCCTGAAGCGGGGTGAGGAGGGTGAAATTCCACGGTGTGTCGCTTAACGGGCGAGTTTGCGACAGGTAGCTGATGTCTTCCTGATCGGACTCCACTTCGCTGTTGGCGGGGAAGGTCAGTTTCTCTTCACCCTCTGCCAGTTTTTCCCGGGCCAGCGGTTGCAGTTCGTTGAGCGGAAACCAGTAGTACTGGAGGCTGCGGGCGAGTTTTTCCTTGGTCTCGTCGCTCAGCGGTATCACTGATTTGAGACGACGTGCCGGATCGCTGGACAGAATGATGATGCCGTTCTCGTCACTGACGAAGGCTTCCAGACGGGCGCGCTGCCAGCGTTCTTCCATCGCTTCGAGGCGGACTTTGACCACCGCGACACCGATGATCTTGCCGTGTTCTTCCAGGCCGTGGGCCAGGTAGTAACCGGGTTCGCCGTTGGTGCTGCCGATGCCATAGAAACGTCCCGGCTGGCCGCGAATAGCGTTTTGGAAATAGGCGCGAAAGGAGAGGTCTTCACCCAGGTAGCTGTCGACATCGCGCCAGTTACTGGTGGCCATGACGCGGCCGGTGGTGTCCATCACGTAGATGGCGCGACTGCGGCTGCGACGGTTCAGGCCTTCCAGGTAGTCATTGACCGTTTGCCGATGTTCCGGCGACGGGTCGGCCAGCAGTTGGGAAACACTGGTTTCGAGTTCCAGCAGGCTGGGCAGGTAGGTGTACTTGCTGATCTCGCTCTCGACGGCGCGTGCATGCAACTCCAGCTGGCGCTGGCCGTTTTCGCTGAGGCTGCGTATGCCGTAGTACTCGCTGACCCAGAAGCCGACGTAACCCAATCCGATCATCAGCGCGATGATCAGCGGAGGCAGGAACAGATGGCGAATCAGACGGGGTTTCACGGCGAGTGATGGCGGCGCTGCGCGATAGAGAGTGGGGTCGCATTTCATCACAGATGCCTTGGGTCAACCACAACACATATCCGAACGCTCACACCGGCACTGTAGGAGCTGCCGAAGGCTGCGATCTTTTGATCTTTTTAAAATCAAAAGATCGCAGCCTCGTTTCACTCGACAGCTCCTACAGGGGAGCGGTGTTTCACTTAGTGCTGCAGAATCTTGTTGAGGAAGTGCTGTGTACGCTCGGCCCGGTGGCTGATGTCGCCGAAGAACTCTTCTTTCTTGCAGTCTTCGATGATCTTGCCCTGATCCATGAAAATCACCCGGTCCGCCACTTTGCGGGCGAAGCCCATTTCGTGGGTGACGCACATCATGGTCATGCCTTCGTGGGCCAGCTGCACCATCACGTCCAGCACTTCGTTGACCATCTCCGGATCGAGCGCCGAGGTCGGTTCGTCGAACAGCATGACGATCGGGTCCATCGCCAGCGCACGGGCAATCGCCACACGCTGTTGCTGACCACCGGAAAGCTGGCCAGGGTGCTTGTGGGCATGCGCCGACAGACCGACGCGCTCAAGCAGTTGCAGGCCTTTCTTGGTGGCTTCTTCCTTGCTGCGGCCCAGCACCTTGATCTGCGCGATGGTCAGGTTTTCGGTGATGGTCAGGTGCGGAAACAGTTCGAAATGCTGGAACACCATGCCGACGCGCGAGCGCAGTTTCGGCAGGTTGGTCTTCGGGTCGGCGATGGACGTGCCATCGACGACCACGTCGCCTTTCTGGAACGGTTCCAGGGCATTGACGCATTTGATCAGGGTCGACTTGCCGGAACCGGAAGGCCCGCACACCACGATCACTTCACCCTTTTTGACCTCAGTGCTGCAATCAGTCAGCACCTGGAAGTCGCCATACCACTTGTTGATATTTTTGATAGAGATCATACGGCGAACCTTTTTTGCAGACGCTTGACCAGCAGCGAGGCGGAAAAGCTGATGATGAAGTACACGAGCCCTGCGAAGATCAGGAACTCATTGGAGCGACCGATGATGTCGCCACTGGCACGCGAGGCGTTGAGGAAGTCCACCAGGCCGACGGCGTAAACCAGCGAGGTGTCCTGGAACAGGATGATGCTCTGTTGCAGCAACAGCGGGGTCATCTTGCGGAACGCCTGCGGCAGGATGATCAACCGCATCATCTGGCCATACGTCATGCCCAGCGCCTGGGCAGCGCCCATCTGGCCCTTGGGAATCGACTGCACACCGGCCCGCACGATCTCGCAGAAGTACGCGGCTTCGAACATCATGAAGGCCACGATGCACGAGGTGAACGCGCCGATCGGCGTGTCTTCGCCGGTGATCCAGCGCAGCACGAACGGCACCGCCAGGTAGAACCAGGTGATGACAAGCAGCAGCGGGATCGAGCGGAAGTAGTTGACGTAGGCGCCGGCGATGTTCGACAGCAGTTTGCTGTGGGACAGGCGCATCAGCGCGAGGATGGTGCCGAGGATGATCCCGCCGACGACGCCCATCGCCATCAATTGCAGGGTCATGACCATGCCGTTCCACAAGCCCGGCAAGGACGGGATGATGCCCGAGAAGTCGAATTCCATCATTTACCCCCTACGGAGATCAGGCCCGGCACAGCGACTTTCTTCTCGACCAGGCGCATCAGCAACATCAGGCTCATGTTCAGGGTGAAGTAGATCAGGGTCGCCAGGGTAAAGGCTTCGAACAGGTTGGCGGAGAACTCGGCGGTTTGCTTGGTTTGTGCAAGCAGTTCCATCAGACCGATCAGCGAGGCCACGGAGGTGTTCTTGAACACGTTCAGGAATTCCGAGGTAAGCGGCGGGATGATGATGCGGTAGGCCTGGGGCAGCAGCACGTTCCAGTAGATCTGCGGCAGCTTGAAGCCCATGGCGCGAGCGGCGGATTCCTGGCCGCGCGGCAACGCCTGGATGCCGGTGCGCACCTGTTCGCAGACTCGAGCGGTGGTGAACAGACCCAGGCACACGACGACGCTGAGGAATGCCGAGGTGGTCGGGTTCAGGTCCTGCTTGTACCAGTCCTGCATGCCTTGAGGCAGCAGATCGGGTACCAGGAAGTACCAGATGAACAGCTGAACAAGCAGCGGCACATTACGGAAGATCTCAACGTAGCAGGTCGCGATGCCCGATACGATGCGATTCGGTACGGTGCGCATGACACCCAGAATCGAGCCCAGCGTCAGGGCAATGATCCAGGCCATGATGGCGATGGCGATGGTCCAGCCCAGTCCGGTGATGTACCAGTCGAGATACGTCTCGCTGCCCACCCCGGTGGACCTGAAGAACACGCCCCAGTCCCAGTTGTAATTCATTAGGGTCTCCCCTCGGATCGATCAATGTGCAAGTGCCCGCCTGGGGAAGCTCCGTTCCCACCCGACTTGAACGTCGGGCACACGCCACCGGCTCGACTGCCACCGGTTCGAGTGTTTCCAGAAATGCCAGCAGGGAGTGACAACCTCCTGAAAGAGCAACAGCCCTCTCAGGAGGTAAGGTTAGTCAGAAATCAGGATTTCTTTTCGTCAGCCGCTTTATCGGTCGGATTGGCGATCAGGGCCTTGAGTTCATCACTCATCGGGAAGTTCAGGTTCAGGCCTTTAGGAGGGATTGGCGCCATGAACCATTTTTCGTAGATCTTGTTGATCTCGCCCGACTTGTAGGTCGCCACGATCGCGTCATCCACGGCTTTCTTGAACGGCTCGTCGCCCTTGCGGACCATGCAGCCGTAAATTTCGTAGGACTGTGGCGTACCGGTCACGGCCCAGTCGCTGGCCTTCTTGGCTTTGGCTGCTTCACCGGCCAGCAAGGCGTCGTCCATCATGAACGCTACAGCGCGGCCCGATTCCAGCATCTGGAACGACTCGCCGTGGTCTTTGGCGGAAATGACATTCATGCCCATCTGCTTGTCGGCGTTCATCGATTTGATGATGCGCTCGGACGTGGTACCGGCGGTGGTCACGACGTTCTTGCCTTTCAGGTCGGCGAAGTCTTTGTAAGGGGAGTCTTTCTTCGACAGCAGGCGGGTGCCGATTTCGAAGATGCCGACGGAGAAGTCAACTTGCTGCTGACGCTCGACGTTGTTGGTGGTGGAGCCGCACTCGACGTCCACGGTGCCGTTTTGCACCAGGGGGATACGGGTTTGCGAGGTGACCAGGTTGTATTTGACCTGCAGGTTTGGCATGTCCAGGTCTTTCTTGATCGCTTCGACGATTTTCAGCTGGATGTCGTGGGAGTAGCCGATCGGTTTGCCGGAGGCATCAGCGATGTAGGAAAACGGAATGGAAGCGTCACGATGCCCGAGGGTGATGACACCGGACTCTTTGATCTTCTTCAGTGTGCCAGTGAGTTCGGCAGCGAAAACTGGAGTGGTAATCAGAGCGGCAGCAATGGCTGCGCCCAGGATATGGGGAACGATGCGCATCAAATTTTCCTCGACATTGTTTTTTTTATGGAGCCAGTTCATCGGCCCTTTTTGTGCTTCGAAGGTTTGCCGGCGTCTGAATGAACGGCGCAGCAAGCATTCGTCCAAGAGTGTAGAGCATGACTCGTGCCAGGCCAGGTGCTATGAGATAAATCGTTGAAATATAAGGATATTAAATATTTATGGCGAGATTGTTTGCGTTGTTTAATCCGGTATCCCGAATCGACTGCCGGGTCGCGTTCGGAAAACCGAATGCAATATAGGAGTCATCCGCATTTTCCATGTAGGAGTGAGCCTGCTCGCGATTACCTTGTGTTCGGCACATAGAGTTTTGCATGTGATGGCCTTATCGCGAGCAGGCTCACTCCTACAGTGGGATGTGGTGGGATTAAAAATGCGAAAAGCCCCTGGATCATGCGATCCAAGGGCTTTCGGTTGAGCGGATACCCGATCAGGCCGCTTCGATCTTGCTGCGATTCTGTTCGACCTTGCTCAGGTAATCCACCAGCTTCTGCTGTTCTGCCGGGGTGGTGAACAGCCCGAGCTTGCTGCGACGCCACAGGATGTCGTGCGCGGTGGTTGCCCACTCTTCGCTGCACAGGTAATCAACTTCGCGGGTGTAGAGCCCGCCGCCGATGTGATCACCCAGGTCATTGAGGCTCTGCACACCTTCCAGCATCCGCCAGGTGCGGCTGCCGTAGGTGGTGGACCAGCGGCGCGCGATTTCGGTCGGCACCCAGTCGAACTTGTCGCGGATCAAGGCGCACAAGGCTTGAGGGGTGGTCATGTCTTCGCCCCCTGGCAGCGTAGCGGTGGCCGTCCAGCTGGGTTTGATCTGGGTGAAGTACGGCGTCAGTTGTGCCAGCGCCGACTCGGCCAATTTGCGATAGGTCGTCAGCTTGCCGCCGAAGACTGACAACAACGGTGCTTCTTCGCCGCTGCCGGACAACGCCAGGGTGTAGTCGCGGGTAACGGCCGAAGGGTTGTCGGATTCGTCGTTGCACAACGGGCGAACGCCGGAGTAGCTGTGCAGGATGTCGTCGCGGCTGACTTGCTTCTTGAAGTGCGCGTTGACCACCTTGAGCAGGTAATCGGTCTCGCCGTCGGTGATCGCGACTTTCGCAGGATCGCCGGTGTATTCACGGTCGGTGGTGCCGATCAGGGTGAAGTGGTTCAGGTACGGAATGGTGAAGACGATTCGCTGATCTTCGTTTTGCAGAATGTGCGCGTGTTCGCCTTCGTACAGTTTCGGCACGATCAGGTGACTGCCCTGGATCAGGCGGATGCCGTATGGCGATTCCATCTTCAGGTCGTCACGGATGAACTTGGCGACCCACGGGCCAGCAGCGTTTACCAGGGCCTTGGCGCGAATCGAAAACAGGCTGCCATCGGCGCGTTCCAGGTGCAGATGCCACAGACCCTTGCTGCGACGGGCGCTGGTGCAACGGGTCTGAGTGTGGACATGGGCGCCTTTTTCGCGGGCGGCCATGGCGTTCAGCACCACCAGGCGAGCATCGTCGACCCAGCAATCAGAATACTCAAAGCCCTTGATGATTTCGCTTTTCAGCGGGCTGTCCGGACCGAACTTCAGGCTCTTCGAACCTTCCAGTTTTTCCCGTTTGCCAAGGTTGTCATACAGGAACAGGCCGGCACGGATCATCCACGCCGGGCGCAGGTGCGGGCGGTGAGGCAGCACGAAGCGCATCTGCTTGACGATGTGTGGCGCCTTGGCCAACAGCACTTCGCGTTCAGCCAGCGCTTCGCGCACCAGACGGAACTCGTAATGTTCGAGGTAGCGCAGACCCCCGTGGATCAGCTTGCTGCTGGCAGACGAGGTGTGGCTGGCCAGGTCATCCTTTTCGCAAAGGAACACCGAAAGACCGCGACCGGCGGCATCCGCTGCGATCCCCACGCCATTGATGCCGCCACCGATAACGGCAACATCGTAGACCTCGGCGAGAGGGGGCGTAGGCAAGGTAGAAGTGGGCATCGGCTGGCCTCGGGCTTTGATTTTCTGTATTGGAATTCGAACATTAATGTTCATTTGCGAAAATGGTAGCCCATAAAGACGCGCGCAGCCAGTCAACTTCGATTGAAAATACTCATCGAAGGGCTGTGAAAGGAAAATTTACGAACATTTAGAGACTGTGAAGAACAAAATGTGGCGAGGGGATTTATCTGTGGCGAGGGGATTTAGCGAACCGTCGCACCGCCCCGTTCGGCTGCGAAGCAGTCGTCAACACTTCACACCATGTGTTTCGGAAATACTGTAGTGCAACTTTCAGGGGCCGCTTCGCGCCCAACGGGGATAAATCCCCTCGCCACGGGGTTTCTTCAACAGGCGCAAAGGGGTTAAACCACTTCCAGCCGAATCTTGTGCTGACTCAACAACTGCGCCAGCGCCGGCACCGGCTGCTGATCAGTGACCAGGCAATCGATCAGGCTGATCGGGCCCAGACGAATCATGGCGTTGCGCCCGAATTTGCTGGAGTCAGCCGCCAGAATCACCTGCCGCGCATTGGCGATGATCGTCTGGGACACGCGCACTTCCTGATAATCGAAGTCCAGCAGGCTGCCGTCCTCATCGATGCCGCTGATGCCGACCAGCGCAAAGTCGACCTTGAACTGGTTGATGAAATCGACGCTGGCCTGGCCGACCACACCACCGTCGCGCCGCACATTGCCACCGGTCAGCAGGACGTCGAAATCGTCCTTGGCGCTGAGCATGGAGGCTACATGCAGGTTGTTGGTGATGATCTTGAGGTGATTGTGATTGAGCAACGCCCTGGCGATCGACTCGGTGGTGGTACCGATGTTGATGAACAGCGAGGCGTGGTCGGGGATCTGTGCCGCAATGGCTTCGCCGATACGCTGCTTTTCATCGCGCATCTGATCGGCGCGCATGGCGTAGGCGGTGTTTTCGACACTGGAATCATAGGCTGCGCCGCCGTGGTAGCGACGCAACAGATTGGCTTCCGCGAGCTGATTGATATCGCGGCGAATAGTCTGCGGTGTAACGACGAACAGCGTGGCCAGTTCCTCGATACTCACGTAGCCGCGTTCACGGACCAGTTCGAGGATTTGCTGCTGACGGGGAGGCAGATTCATTGGGCTTCCTTTGGGCTGCCATGCAAAATTTGCCCATGATGCCGCAGGAATCTGCTCCCGACCAGTTACAACCCTAATCCTCTCGCAAGGCGGGCTTATTCATCGCCTTCATGGGGTTCCCAGTCACGGGTGCGGCTGACCGCTTTTTTCCAGCCGGCGTAGAGTTTTTCCTTCGCGGTTTCGTCCAGCGCCGGCTCGAATTCACGTTCGATCACCGCCTTGCCGCGCAACTCGTCCAGGCTGCCCCAGAAGCCACACGCCAGGCCCGCCAGATAGGCGGCGCCCAGTGCGGTGGTTTCGCGCATTTGCGGACGCTCGACCTGGGTGCCAAGGATGTCGGCCTGAAACTGCATGAGGAAATTGTTCGCCACCGCACCGCCGTCCACGCGCAGGGCTTTGAGGCGTTCGCCGGAATCCTGTTGCATGGCGTCCAGAACGTCGCGGGTCTGGTAGGCAATCGATTCCAGCGCTGCACGAATGATGTGATCCACGCGTACGCCGCGGGTCAGGCCGAACAGCGCGCCACGGGCATACGGGTCCCAGTACGGAGCGCCCAGGCCGGTAAAGGCCGGGACCAGGTATACGCCATTGCTGTCTTTGACCTTGTTGGCGAAATACTCGGTGTCATGGGCGTCGTTGATGATTTTCAACTCGTCGCGCAACCACTGAACGGTCGAACCGCCGTTGAACACCGCGCCTTCGAGTGCGTAGACGACTTCACCGCGAGGGCCGCAAGCGATGGTGGTCAGCATGCCGTGCTTGGATTTCACCGCTTTGTCGCCAGTGTTCATCAGCAGGAAGCAGCCGGTGCCGTACGTGTTTTTCGCTTGTCCTGGCTCGACGCACATCTGGCCGAACAGAGCCGCCTGCTGGTCACCGGCGATACCGCCGATGGCGATGCCGCTTTTGGTGTGGCCGTAGATTTCGGACGAAGATTTAACTTCCGGCAGCATCTCGCGGGGGATATCCAGCACGTCGAGCATCTTCGCATCCCACTCCAGCGTGTGGATGTTGAAGAGCATGGTGCGCGAGGCGTTGGTGTAGTCGGTGACGTGCACTTTGCCGCCGGTAAATTTCCAGATCAGCCAGCTGTCGACGGTGCCGAACAACAACTCACCCTTGCGCGCACGTTCGCGGCTGCCTTCGACGTTGTCGAGGATCCACTTCAATTTGGTGCCGGAGAAGTACGGGTCGGTGACCAGTCCGGTGGTCTCGCTGATGTATTGCTCGTGGCCATCGCGTTTGAGCTGCTGGCAGATTTCAGTACTGCGGCGGCACTGCCAGACGATCGCGTTGTAGATCGGGCGGCCGGTGGTCTTGTCCCAGACCACGGTGGTTTCGCGCTGGTTAGTGATACCGATGGCGGCGACCTGGTCGTGATGCAGGCCGGCTTGGGCCAGGGCCTCGACCATCACCGCGCTTTGCGTGGCGAAAATTTCCATCGGGTCATGCTCGACCCAACCGGCTTGCGGGTAATGCTGGACGAATTCGCGCTGAGCGGTGCACACCACGTTTGCATCACGGTCGAAGATGATCGCGCGCGAACTGGTCGTACCCTGATCGAGGGCAATGATGTAGTTCTTATTCTGAATGTCGGTCATGTCGATTGCCTTGGACGAAATAAGGGAGTGAGGTCAGGCGCGGGACCAGATTGGCAGGATCACGCGCCTACGGTATCAAGAAGTTCGTGGTTTGCCGTCAATGGCCGGTGCTGCGTCCTTTGTAGCAGGTTGGGTGCCGGGCAAATGCCGGGCAATCAGCCCGCGATAAGCTGCAGCACCGAGGCAGGCACCGACGATCGGTGCAAAAACCGGAATCAGGAAGTACGGGATGTCGCGCCCGCCGGTTAAGGAAATCTCACCCCAGCCCGTAAAGAAAGTCATCAGCTTGGGCCCGAAGTCGCGCGCCGGATTCATCGCAAAACCGGTCAAAGGCCCCATCGAACTGCCGATCACTGCAATCAGCAAACCGATCAGCAAGGGTGCCAACGGCCCTTTGGGCAAGCCGTTGTTATCGTCGGTCAGGGACATGATCACGCCCATCAGAATGGCCGTAATGATCATTTCAACCAGAAACGCCTGGGCTGTGGACAGGGCTGGGTGCGGGAACGTGGAAAACACTG
Source organism: Pseudomonas sp. MDV22-iso1 (assembly GCF_058145095.1). Classification (NCBI taxonomy): domain Bacteria; kingdom Pseudomonadati; phylum Pseudomonadota; class Gammaproteobacteria; order Pseudomonadales; family Pseudomonadaceae; genus Pseudomonas; species Pseudomonas sp. MDV22-iso1. The sequence goes on along the minus strand of NZ_JBYVMF010000034.1, from coordinate 42,813 downwards.
AGGCCAATTCAAGACTGGCCTGGGTGCCGCGAACCATATGGTGCGTTTGTTCGTAATCGAAGAATAAATTGCTGTAGAGCGTGTAAACCAACAAGGCCCCACAGAAGGCGCCCGCTACCTGAGCCAGGATATAGAACGGCAGTTTGCGCTTTTCGAAGTCGGTGAACATGCACAGCGCAATACTGACGGCCGGGTTGAGGTGCGCGCCTGAAACACCGGCGGTCATGTAGATCGCCATGCTCACGCCAACGCCCCAGATGATGCTGATTTCCCACAAGCCAAAGCTGGCACCTGCAACTTTGAGTGCAGCCACACAACCGGTGCCGAAAAAGATAAGCAGGGCAGTACCCAGAAACTCGGCCATGCACTGGCTCGAGAGCGGCGGTTGTTGTAAAGCAGTTGTCATTGAAAACCTCGTTGTTGTTTTTGTCTGGGTGCTGCGAAGGAATATTCTTGCCGTATTCGTATTCGAAAAAATATAGACAAGAAACACTGCTGTCAAAGGTCGAAAGTGAACCGTCGGTCACATTTCAACTATTAGTCAGGTGAATGATCCTATTGTTCACGGCGCAGGCTTAATGTGGACGGACGGTAAAATGATTGGCAAGTCCAATGAAACGGGGCTGAGATAGAGCCTTTTACGGGTCAATGGCCTAGAATCCAGCACGATATTTTTGTATCGCCGACCAGTCTGGAGCTGTCATGACCCCCGCATTGGATTTGTTGAAAAAAGTTCGAGCCGAACATCGCGTGCACAGTTACGAACATGATCCCAAGGCTGCGTCTTATGGATTGGAGGCTGCGGAGAAGCTGGGGCTCGACCCGGCACAGGTGTTCAAGACCTTGCTGGCGGCCAGTGAGAAGGGTGAGTTACTGGTGGCTGTAGTGCCCGTCGCTGGCAGTCTTGATTTGAAAGGGTTGGCACATGCGGCGGGGGTAAAGAAAGTCGAGATGGCGGACCCGGCGGCGGCTCAGCGGTCGACGGGTTATCTGCTGGGTGGCATCAGTCCGTTAGGGCAGAAGAAACGCCTGCGCACGTTTATCGACAATTCGGCCCAGCCGTTTGCGAGTATTTTTGTCAGTGCGGGGCGAAGGGGGCTTGAAGTGGAGCTTGCGCCTGCGGTGCTGGCGGAGCATACCCAAGCGAAGTTTGCGGATATCGGCAGGGCATAACTTGGAATGGGCATGCGCCCAAATCCATTGTGGGAGTGAGCCTGCTCGCGATGGCGAAGTGTCAGTCGACAAATCATTGACTGAAACACCGTCATCGCGAGCAGGCTCACTCCCACCGTTTAGATCTACAGATGTCAGCTGGTTGTGCTGTACCGGCGGACGCCTGACTCGACTGCCGGTATCTGCGCCGCGGTGCTACCGGTTGCCTGGAACAACACCAGGTGTTCAGCCGCAACGCGAATGCCCACTTCGGCACCGACCAGATGATCCGCGTGACTTGGGAAGATCGATTCCAGCTGCGTGCCGGTCGGTAGCTGCAACCGATACAAGGTTGATGCGCCGAGGAAGGTCTTGCCAGTGATGCGTGCTTTCAGGGCGCTGTCCGGTGCATAAACGATATCGTCCGGACGCAGCAGCACATCGACCGCACCACCTACCGGCCAGGTGTAGGCGCGGTTGCCGCGCAGTTCACCCAGTTCGGTCTGCACCGATTCCGGGCTGTTCAGCTGCCCGCGAATGAAGTAACCCTGACCGATGAAACTGGCAACGAAGGGCGTCAGCGGCTCGTGATACAGGTTGTAGGGCGTGTCCCATTGTTCCAGGCGACCCTCTTTGAAAACCCCGACGTGATCGCTCACTGCAAAGGCTTCTTCCTGATCATGGGTGACCAGGATGGCGCTGGTGCCGCGAGCCTTGAGAATGTCGCGCACTTCATGGCTGAGCTTGCGGCGCAACTCGCCATCGAGGTTGGAGAACGGTCCATCGAGCAGCAACAATTGCGGCTCCGGCGCTAGTGCACGGGCCAGGGCCACGCGTTGTTGCTGACCACCGGACAACTCATGGGGAAAGCGCTTGCCGAGATTCTTCAGGTTCACCAGTTCGAGCAATTCTTCGGTGACGCGTTCTTTCTGCGGGTGCTTGCGGATGCCGAATGCGATGTTTTCGGCCACGCTCAAATGCGGAAACAGTGCGTAGTCCTGGAACACCATGCCGATACGGCGTTTCTCTGGCGCAAGCGTGAAACCGGCGCTGGAGATCGTCTCTCCGGCCAGTTGGATTTCACCTTCATGCACCGGTTCGAACCCGGCAATGGCACGCAAGGTGGTGGTCTTGCCGCAACCCGAAGAGCCGAGCAGGCAACCGATATCACCCGCGTTCAAATGCAGATTGAGATTCTGTACCACGCGCTGATCTTGATAGCCGCAGGCGAGGTTGCGCAGGTTAAGCAGTAATGGCTGGCTCATGCGTGGTGGTACGAAGGCGGGACGAGAAACTCAAGCAAGGCCTTTTGTGCGTGCAGACGATTCTCGGCCTGATCCCAGGCCACGGAGCGCTTGTCGTCGAGCAGGTCGAGGCTGATTTCTTCGCCACGGTGAGCGGGAAGGCAATGCATGAACAAGACGTCCGGAGCGGCCAGGTCGAGCAAGGCTCGGTTGACCTGGAACGGTGCGAACAGCTTCAGGCGCTTGGCGGTCTCTTCTTCCTGGCCCATGGAGGTCCAGACGTCGGTACTCACCAAATGTGCACCGCGCACGGCGTCTTTCGGATCGCGGACGATGGTCACACGATCGCCGGCCTTGGCCACGAATTCAGCGTTAGGCTCGAAACCTTCCGGGCAGGCAACGCGCAACTGGAAGTCGAACTGGATCGCCGCTTCTATATAGCTGTTGCACATGTTGTTGCCGTCGCCGATCCAGGCCACGGTCTTGCCCTGAATCGAGCCACGGTGTTCGAGGAACGTCTGCATGTCGGCCAGCAACTGGCACGGGTGCAGGTCATCGGACAGGCCGTTGATCAGCGGAACACGGGAGTTGGCAGCGAATTCGGTCAGGGTGCTGTGGGAAAACGTACGGATCATCACGGCATCGAGCATGCTCGACATCACAATGGCGGCGTCACCGATCGGCTCGCCACGACCCAGCTGGGTGTCACGGGGCGACAGAAAAATCGCCTGGCCACCGAGCTGGATCATGCCGGCTTCGAAGGAAATACGGGTACGGGTCGAGGACTTCTCGAAAATCATCCCGAGAACGCGGTTTTTCAGAGGCTCGAACAGTACGCCGCGGTTACGCAGGTCCTTGAGCTCAACGCCTCGACGGATCACGCTGATTAGCTCTTCGGGCGTGCAATCCATCAGGGAGAGAAAGTGCCTTGCGCTCATCATTGACTACCTTTTTGCAACAGACCGCAGATACTCAAAGCCTTGTTTAACTGAAAAACGGGCGAGACCTGCGGCGTAAGCCGCACGGGGCGACGAAATAGGGGAAGGCGCGATCTTATAATTAAATGTCGCGTCTTACCAATAGGGCTACGGTTTTTAGGGGATTTCAGAGGGGCTACGGGGAGACCGCAGTAGCGCTTTTGAAGCCTGTTTCCTGACAGCAGCCCGCCATTTGTACACTGTGCTTGCGGGGCTTTGCAATCTTGCAGGGCGGGCAGGGGGTATCACCGGCCGGTTTGCGACCTGTCATTCGGCAAGGCGTATGGAGCCTGTGTCTCGTCTGAAACATTTGCTAAAGCAAAGTGCTGGGTTATAACTACCTTTCGAGCGACGCAGGAAGCTTCCGGAATGGAATCGAAAGAACAGCAATTAATGGAATTACTCAGCCTCACGGCCCGCTCACTGACCCATCTGACGGCCTCTATGACCTCGATGTCCTTCGAGTTGATGCGCAGCCATGACGAAGTCACAAAAGCAGCCGGCAGGCGCATGATCGATCGCATGGCCACCATCAGTACCGGACTGGACGAGCATTGGCGCCTGATCGGTGAGCTCACGGGTGTGCATGTCGCCCAGGAGCAGATCGAGACCGTCCAGGAGATCCAACTGCAATCGCCCCCCAGGCTTCCACCGAACTGATCTGCCTGAAGGGTTGGTCGCGCTGATCAGTGGCGCTCATCGGCTGGCCTGATGGCCGCCGATTCACAAGACGAACGTCGCTGGCGCACTTGCGGGTCTGGCGCCATAGTTTTGTTCCCGCGGCCGATATTGCCCGCTCAGAACAAAACAGAGACTGGCCATGACCAAGACTCTCCATCACCGTGCGTGCCACCTGTGTGAGGCCATTTGCGGCCTGACCATCGAAACCACCGACGTTGACGGCGCCGGCGTGCAGATTACCTCGATCAAGGGGGATGCGCAGGACACGTTCAGTCGCGGTCACATCTGTCCCAAGGCAGTTGCCTTGCAGGATATCCAGAACGACCCGGACCGCCTGCATCAGCCGATGCAGCGCGTGGGAAGCGAATGGCAGCCCATCGAGTGGGAAGATGCCTTCAACCTGATCGCCGAGCGCCTTGCGGCGATTCAGGCGCATCACGGGCAGAATGCGGTGGCGGTCTATCAAGGCAACCCCAGCGTGCACAACTACGGGTTGATGACCCATAGCAATTACTTTCTCGGGCTGTTGAAAACCCGAAACCGGTTTTCGGCTACGTCGGTGGACCAGTTACCGCATCACCTCACCAGCCATTTGATGTACGGCCATGGCTTGCTGTTGCCGATCCCGGACATCGATCACACCGATTTCATGTTGATCCTTGGCGGCAATCCGCTGGCGTCCAATGGCAGCATCATGACCGTGCCGGATGTGGAGAAACGCCTGAAGGCTATTCAGGCACGGGGCGGCAAAGTGGTGGTGGTCGATCCGCGTCGCAGCGAAACGGCGGCGATGGCCGATCAGCATCTGTTCGTGCGTCCCGGTGGCGATGCGGCGTTGTTGTTCGGGTTGCTCAACACCTTGTTTGCCGAAGGGCTGGACTGCGAAAGCCATCTGCCGGTGGACGGTCTGGATGAAGTGCGTGAGGCGGTCAGCCGGTTCACCGCCGAGGCCATGAGCCCGCTGTGCGCGGTGCCGGCCGAGCAGATCCGGCAGCTGGCTCGCGATTTTGCTGCGGCACCTACGGCTGTTTGCTATGGACGCATGGGCGTGTCGACCCAGGCGTTCGGCACGTTGTGCCATTGGCTTGTGCAATTGATCAATCTGGTCACCGGTAATCTTGATCGGGTCGGTGGTGCGCTCTGCACCGAACCGGCGGTGGATCTGGTGGCATCTACGTCGGGAGGGCATTTCAATCTGTGGCAAAGCCGTGTGTCCGGGCGTCCGGAGTACGCTGGCGAGCTGCCGGTGTCGGCCTTGGCCGAAGAAATGCTCACCGAAGGGGAAGGGCAGGTACGCGCGCTGATCACGGTGGCGGGCAATCCGGTATTGTCCACGCCCAATGGCCGGCAATTGGAGCAGGCGCTGGACGGGCTGGAGTTCATGGTCAGCATTGACTTGTACATCAATGAAACCACACGCTATGCCGACCTGATCCTGCCCTCCACCTCGGCCCTGGAAAACGATCATTACGACACAACGTTCAACATGTTCGCCGTGCGCAATGTCAGTCGGTTCAATCGCGCCATTCTCGCCAAGCCTGAAGGTGCGTTGCACGATTGGGAAATCTTCGTCGGGTTGGCCAAGGCCTTTGCCAGCAAGACCGGCAAGGAGCTGAAACCGACCATTGCGCCGGCCCAGATGATTGATCGGGGCTTGCGGATGGGGGCGTATGGCGATGCGTCGCCGCATAAGTTGTCGCTGGCGACCTTGTTCGATCACCCTCACGGTATCGATCTGGGTGCCCTGAAATCCAACCTGGCGCCGCGTTTGAAAACTGCCAATCAGCGTGTTCAGGCCGCGCCTCCAGCGATTCTCTCGGACCTGGTACGCTTTGCAGCCTTGCAGGCGCCTGCTCCCGATGAGTTGTTGATGATTGGCCGGCGTCACGTGCGCAGCAACAACTCGTGGATGCACAACTATCACCGACTGGTGAAAGGCAAGCCGCGTCATCAACTGCTCATGCACCCTGAGGATCTCGCCAGCCGCGGCCTTGACGACGGTCAGCGCGTGCGTGTCAGTTCGCGGGTTGGGGTCATCGAAGTGGAGGTGGTTGCCAGCCTGGACATGATGAAAGGCGTGGTCAGCCTGCCCCACGGGTGGGGGCATGCGCGGCCGGGCGTGCAGATGACAATCGCCAGTGGTCAGCCAGGCTCCAGTGCCAATGACCTGACTGATGAATGCCAGCTCGACGAATTGTCGGGTAATGCGGCGCTCAACGGGGTGCCGGTGACCGTGGCGGCGGCGTGATCGTGTCTGTCGGGGAGACCGAGCATAGCGCTCGGGTTTCCGTTACAATGCGCCACCGTGCCGACCTCTGAGTCGGAAAGTTCAGCCGAGGTGCTCCATGGATATCATCGAAACGATTAAAGAGCAGATTGCTAACAACACCATTCTGCTTTACATGAAAGGCTCGCCGAATGCCCCCCAGTGTGGCTTCTCCGCAAAAGCTGCACAGGCTGTGATGGCATGTGGTGAAAAGTTCGCCTACGTGGACATCCTGCAGAACCCGGAAATCCGTGCCAACCTGCCAAAATACGCCAACTGGCCAACCTTCCCGCAACTGTGGGTCGGTGGTGAGCTGGTCGGCGGTAGCGATATCATGACCGAGATGGCTGCGGACGGTTCGTTGCAGAGCACTATCAAGGCTGCTGTCGAAGCAGCTGCTGCGAACAAGACCGAAGCCTGATCAACTGCTTGCTGCCTGTAGGAGCAATGCTTGCTCGCGATGAACGATAACGCGGTTTTTTGTTAAACCCCGGCGCCTGCATCGCGAGCAAGCTTTGCCCCCGCAGTAGAGTCAGTGTCCCGGATAGGGTCATTAAAAAGCCCCGCCTCTGTAAAAGAGAGCGGGGCTTTTTTGTTGTCTTGAGATTAGCGGGCGCTAATTACTCTTCGCCCATCTGCGATTGCAGATAGTTCTCAAGACCCACTTTATCGATCAGGCCGAGTTGGGTTTCCAGCCAGTCGATATGTTCTTCTTCAGACTCAAGGATATCTTCGAGCAGTTCACGGCTACCGAAGTCACCTACGGTTTCGCAGTGAGCAATCGCTACTTTCAGATCAGCGTGACCGGTACGTTCGATACGCAGGTCGCACTCAAGCATTTCCTGGGTGTGCTCGCCGATCTGCAGCTTACCCAGGTCCTGGACGTTCGGCAGGCCTTCAAGGAACAGGATGCGCTTGATCAGCTTGTCCGCGTGCTTCATCTCGTCGATGGATTCGTGGTACTCGTGCTTGCCGAGCTTGTTCAGGCCCCAATCTTCGTACATGCGCGCATGCAGGAAATATTGATTGATCGCGACCAGCTCATTGGCAAGGATCTTGTTGAGATGCTGGATGACTGTAATGTCGCCTTTCATGATGGGGTCCTGCCCTTTATTAACTGTCTATACGGCAGAGTTTGAGCCGCGTCATTAAGAGTGTCAAACCTAAGTTATTGAAAGTTAAGTGAAAATTAATCGGAATAAGAATGTTTGTGTTCCGCGTCTGGCGCCTAAGCGATTGATTTGCAGGCATAAAAAAACCGGACATCAAGTCCGGTTCTTTAAATAGGGTGTTTTAAGCGGCAGTAAATTCTACAGGGAAAGGTATCGCGGCTTGGGCCGTTTGCAATTTGGTCAGGGTTTCACGCACCACTTCCTTGGCAAGGCAGGCGCATTTACCGCATTGACTGGCTACGCCGGTAGCCTGGCGGACTTCCTTGTAGCTGCAGCAACCTTCATAGATTGCATCGCGAATTTGTCCGTCGGTGACGCCAGTGCAGAGGCAGACATACATAAGTGATAACCGTCGCTGGTTGTGACTCAATTGCGATGGATCTTAATGTTAACGAGAATGATTGTCAAAGTGGTTTCTGAAAGCTTCGCGTTATAAACGCGCATCCCTGACGAACGGTTGGCTATAGCCTTTTTCAGGCAGAAGCAATCTGGCAGTGTCGAAAAATCCGTTGGGGACAGGTCAAAAACGCAGTGTATGATGGCCGGTCCTTATGAAGCGGGTTCGTGTCACAGGGCTGTCGCCTGAAGGTGGCAGGCTGGCGCAAATCCGGAACTTCACGTTTTTACACCAGGAGATATTCAATGAGCGTACTCGTAGGCAAACAAGCCCCTGACTTCACCGTACCGGCTGTACTCGGCAATGGCGAAATCGTCGACAGCTTTACCCTGTCGTCGGCCATCAAAGGCAAATACGGCCTGGTGTTCTTCTACCCGCTGGACTTCACCTTCGTTTGCCCGTCCGAGCTGATCGCTCTGGACAACCGCATGTCTGACTTCAAGGCACGCAACGTTGAAGTGATCGCCGTGTCGATCGACTCGCACTTCACCCACAACGCCTGGCGCAACACCCCGGTGAACAACGGTGGTATCGGCGAAGTTCGTTACACCATGGCTGCCGACCTGAAGCACGAAATCGCCAAGGCTTACGACGTTGAATCCGAAGGCGGCGTGGCTTTCCGTGGCGCGTTCCTGATCGACGACAAAGGCGTTGTCCGCTCGCAGATCATCAACGACCTGCCGCTGGGCCGTAACATTGAAGAGCTGATCCGTCTGGTCGACGCTCTGCAATTCCACGAAGAGCACGGCGAAGTTTGCCCTGCCAACTGGAAAAAAGGCGACAAAGGCATGACCGCTTCGACCGAAGGCGTCGCGGCTTACCTGACCGAAAACGCTGCTGCCCTGTAAGGCGCGTTTCTGGCATAAAAAAACCGGCCTCTGAGGCCGGTTTTTTTGTGGGCGTATAAATCAGCAACAGCAATCAGTCGTTGAAATCTTCCCAGCCACCCATTTGCTTCCAGCGATTGACGATGCCGCAGAACAGCTCGGCTGTCTTTTCGGTGTCGTAGCGAGCCGAGTGGGCCTCGCGACCGTCGAAATCGATGTCAGCGGCCTGGCAGGCCTTGGCGAGCACGGTTTGACCGTAGGCCAGGCCTGCAAGCGTTGCAGTATCGAAGCTGGAGAACGGATGAAACGGGTTACGTTTCATGTCCAGACGCGCTACCGCAGCGTTGAGAAAGCCCAGGTCGAAAGAGCTGTTGTGACCGACCAGAATCGCCCGTTTGCAACCGTTGGCTTTCAACGCCTTGCGGATGCCACGGAAAATATCGGTCAGTGCAGCTTCTTCGCTGACAGCCATGCGCAGCGGATGATCGAGTTTGATCCCGGTAAATTCCAGCGCCGCCGCTTCAATGTTCGCGCCTTCAAAAGGCTCTACACGGAAGAAGTAGGTGTGGTCGGGATAAACAAAGCCCTTTTCGTCCATGCCGATGGTTGTTGCAGCGATTTCCAGCAAGGCGTCAGTGGCAGAGTTGAAACCACCGGTTTCAACGTCGACAACAACTGGCAGGTATCCACGGAAGCGAGCAGCCATTGGGTGGCGCGAACCACCTCCGCCACCTTGACCGTCCTGTTCGTCGTCGAAATGGTCTTCACTCACGCGTGTTCCTCCAGCAGGCGCCAGCGCAGTTTTTCACCGGCGCGCAGCGGGATAACGGTCAGCTCGCCAAATGGCAGGCTGGTAGGGGCGGTCCATTCATCACGGACCAGGGTAATGCGATCGGTATTGACCGGCAGGCCGTAGAAGCGCGGGCCGTGCAGACTGGCAAAGGCTTCGAGCTTGTCCAGCGCGTTGCGTTGCTCGAACGCTTCGGCGTACATCTCGATCGCTGCATAAGCGGTGTAGCAACCTGCACAGCCGCAAGCGGCTTCTTTCGCGTGCTGGGCATGCGGCGCCGAATCAGTGCCGAGGAAGAACTTTTCGCTGCCGCTGGTGGCGGCGTCGAGCAGGGCTTCCTGGTGGGTATTGCGCTTGAGAATCGGCAGGCAGTAGAAGTGCGGGCGAATCCCGCCAACCAGCATGTGGTTGCGGTTGTACAGCAGGTGATGAGCAGTAATGGTCGCGCCGACGTTGGCCGAGGCCTCGTTGACGAACTGCACGGCGTCCGCGGTAGTGATGTGTTCAAACACTACCTTGAGCGTCGGGAAGCGCTCGACCACACGACGCATGTGCTCGTCGATGAAGATCTTCTCGCGGTCAAAGACGTCGACGTCACCGCGGGTGACTTCACCGTGAATCAGCAAGGGCATCCCGACTTCGGCCATGGCCTCTATCGCAGGGAAAATCTTGTCGATGCTGGTGACGCCAGAATCCGAGTTGGTGGTCGCGCCGGCCGGGTACAGCTTGGCGGCGTGAACAAATCCGCTGGCCTTGGCCTCGCGAATTTCTTCGGGCTGGGTGCGGTCGGTCAGGTAGAGAACCATCAGCGGTTCGAAACGGCTACCGGCCGGACGTGCGGCCAGAATTCGCTGGCGATAGCCATCGGCTTCAGCAGCGTTGCGTACCGGAGGAACCAGGTTGGGCATGATGATGGCGCGACCAAAGGTGCGCGCGACATCCGCGACGGTATTGGTCAACACGGCACCATCGCGAAGATGAATATGCCAGTCGTCGGGACGCAGCAGGGTCAGGCGGTCGGACATGAGGGGATTCCAGGCGGGTCAAACTGAGGGGAATGCTACCGGAAAAGACTCTTCCAGGCACTCGCTATCAAGTTTTGCCGCAAGCTTCCGATATCCAACAGGTATGCCGTAAACAAGTCTGTGTCGGTCTTTTTGTTGTAGAAGCCAGTGGAGCCTCCCGTGCGCCAGCGTTATTTAGCCTTGCTCAGTGTGTTTGCCAGCGTTCCTGCCATGGCGCTCACTTTCCAGACGCGCCTGGAGAGCATCGAGTGGACGGTCGAAGGGGACAAGTTCGAATGTCGTCTGACTCAACCGATTACCGACTTCGGCGCTGGTGGATTCGTCCGCCGTGCTGGAGAACAGGCGACTTTTCGTCTGACGGCCTTCAACGCCATGATTGGCGGCGGTTCGGCGACCTTGCTGGCTGCCGCCGCGCCCTGGCAGCCGGGCCGTGGCGACATCAACCTGGGGTCTGTGCGCATCGGGAGTGGCAACGTTCTGTTTGACACTTCGCAGGTACAGGCCGGGCGTTTGATCAGCGGCTTGCTGGACGGCCGAAGCCCGGTAATCCGGCATTCATCAGGCGATGGCCGGGTATCGGAAGTGCGACTGCTTCCGGTCAGGTTCAGCCAGGCGTTCAATGAATACCAGAGCTGTGTGGCAAAGCTGCTGCCAAAGAATTTTGAACAGATCCGGCAGTCCCAGATAGGTTTTTCCGGCGAAGGCCTGGACCTGGACGCGCGAGCCAAGGCCCAGTTGCAGGTGATGCTGGAGTTCATGAAGGCTGATCCGACGGTCAATCACATCGAACTGGACGGTCACTCCGACAACAGTGGCAATCGCCTCACCAACCGTGACCTCTCGCGACGTCGTGCCCTGGCGGTCATGGAGTTCTTCAAGGCCAATGGCGTTCAGGAATCGCAGATCACGATGCGCTTTCATGGCGAACGTTATCCTGTGGCCCCTAACAACAGTGCCGCTAACCGCGCGAAGAATCGCCGGGTTGCCGTGCGCCTCGAAAGGGTGGCGCCCACGGAGAAGGCCACGCCGCAAGTCGCTCCCCAAATCACTGCACCCGGCAGTACGTCGGCAACATCCTGACTTGCCGGTCATCGTCGCGCTCTCGACAGAATCTGTCGCTTCGTCGTCATAAGCTGTCGCGCCTCTGTAAATTATTGCGCATGACCGGTAGACTCGACGGCTTTCCGTAGAACCCCGTGGAGTGATGGCATGGCGGACGTAAACAAGGTCGTTCTGGCGTATTCCGGCGGCCTGGACACTTCGGTGATCCTCAAGTGGCTGCAGGATACTTATAACTGTGAAGTGGTGACGTTCACCGCTGACCTGGGTCAGGGCGAAGAGGTCGAACCTGCACGCGCAAAGGCTCAGGCCATGGGCGTCAAAGAGATCTACATCGACGATTTGCGCGAAGAGTTCGTGCGTGATTTCGTTTTCCCGATGTTCCGCGCCAACACCGTTTACGAAGGCGAGTACCTGTTGGGTACTTCCATCGCTCGTCCGTTGATTGCCAAACGCCTGATCGAAATCGCCAACGAAACCGGCGCTGACGCTATCTCCCATGGTGCTACCGGCAAGGGTAACGACCAGGTTCGTTTCGAACTGGGCGCTTACGCCTTGAAACCAGGTGTGAAAGTGATTGCCCCTTGGCGTGAGTGGGACCTGCTGTCCCGCGAGAAGCTGATGGATTATGCCGAGAAGCACAATATTCCGATCGAGCGTCACGGCAAGAAGAAATCCCCGTACTCGATGGACGCCAACCTGCTGCACATCTCCTATGAAGGCGGCGTGCTGGAAGACACCTGGACCGAGCACGAAGAAGACATGTGGAAGTGGACCGTCTCCCCGGAGAAGGCTCCTGACAAGGCTCAGTACCTGGAACTGACCTACCGCAATGGCGACATCGTTGCACTGGACGGCGTCGAGATGACCCCGGCCACCGTTCTGGCGACCCTGAACAAAATCGGTGGCGAGCACGGTATCGGCCGTCTGGATATCGTGGAAAACCGTTACGTGGGCATGAAGTCCCGTGGCTGCTACGAAACCCCGGGCGGCACCATCATGCTGCGCGCTCACCGTGCGATCGAATCGATCACGCTGGACCGTGAAGTGGCTCACCTCAAAGACGAGCTGATGCCAAAGTACGCGAGCCTGATCTACACCGGTTACTGGTGGAGCCCGGAGCGCCTGATGCTGCAACAGATGATCGATGCCTCCCAGGCACACGTGAACGGTGTTGTGCGTCTGAAGCTGTACAAAGGTAATGTGATTGTTACAGGTCGCAAGTCCGACGAATCGTTGTTCGATGCCAACATTGCGACCTTCGAAGAAGACGGCGGTGCCTACAACCAGGCGGACGCGGCGGGCTTTATCAAGCTCAATGCGTTGCGCATGCGCATTGCCGCGAACAAGGGCCGGAAGCTTTTCTGAGCCCTTTGAGCGTTCACCCCGCGCAGTGATGTGTGGCCTTGTCATCGACAAGGCCACACAGTCGAAAAAAGAAATGTTCCATTTGAATGCGCTGCGTTTTCTCGTGCGCTTTCCAATTCCTTCCCGTTTTATCTCTCTGGTTGTGTCTCAAGGCTATTGGTTGCCATGAGCCAAGGGACAGTTTTGTTCCATGATCGTCAGGTCATTTGAGCTCAAATTGAAAGAAGCGCAGAACGTGCTGCTTTTTTTTACGTGCTTGAAATTATCGAGCGCACTCGCTTTCAGCAAAACCTCCGAATCCGCACACGTGATGAATACGATTGCACGGGCTGGTTTTCCCGGTTCGTCCTGAATGTTCTCCACTGAAGCGTTGATGACAGCTTTTTTACTGACCCCCCTCACGTCGACGATATAGAGATCCTTGAGACGCTTGGGAAAACGAATGTAATGCTCCATCGGTTGGAGTATGTGCAAACCTGCCTCGCTTGGCGCTTTGGCTTCGCGCGTTTGCGAGCGCTCGTTGCCCATGACTTTCAGGAAATGTTTGCTCTTTTCAAAGTCGGCAGGCGCATAGAGTGAGCGGTAGTTGAAATTTAGCGTGGCGAAGAAAAGCAGCAGTAAATAAAAAGGGAAACTGATTAGAAACCAGACATAAATCTCTCGTTCCGAATCGTCGAGAAAGGGCAGAGAGATAGCCGCTGATGTTTCAGACAGTGTTGCGAATATGGCGATAACTGTCATGGGGTTGGTTATTCGCTGTTTGAGTTTGTCCATAATTTTTTCTCATTTGTTTTATCTTTTTCTCGATGGGTTAATGGTTTTTTAGAACGGTGCAGTGAATCAACTGGCGCTTTGATTTTAGAATGGATTGGTTTTTTTATAGTAGTTGGGTGGTGTCGAATGGGGTGATTTGCGGGGTGCGGTAATTTTAGTATGAGATATGATTATCCAGGAACTCCGGCTTCTTTATCGTAATCTATTGTGAGGTCAATATTGCATTGGCAGCTCGCGTTTTTGTTAGCATGTTTGTTGTTGTGAATAGATACAAAAACTATAAAAAAACGAAATATTAGGAGACTATTTATACTTCAGAGGGGCTGTTCAGAAGGTTTTTTTGTAGGATAAATCTTTAAAATTTGTAGGAAGCGTCTCTCGGTGCAGGCGAGCGGGGGGCATGCCATGCCATGGGCGAAACGACTAGGCTATTGTGCTGGTTCTAAAAATTCGAACAGCGAAATTGGACTTGCCCATGAATAAAGTGCTGATCGTGGATGATCACCCCGTCATTCGTCTTGCGGTACGTATGCTGATGGAGCGTCATGGCTACGAGGTCGTTGCCGAAACCGATAATGGCGTGGATGCATTGCAGCTGGCTCGTGACCATATGCCGGATATTGTCATTCTGGATATCCATATACCAAAGTTGGACGGACTTGAAGTTATCGCGCGCCTGGTATCGACAGCAATGCCGATCAAAGTCCTGATTTTAACGTCGCAGGCTCCGGGGCATTTTTCAATGCGTTGCATGCAGTCTGGCGCCGCAGGATATGTTTGCAAACAGCAGGATCTTACTGAGCTGCTTAGTGCAATAAAGGCCGTATTGTCAGGTTACAGCTACTTTCCGAACCAGGCCTTGCACACCGTGCGTTCCAGTTTGGGAAATGCCAGTGAAGCGGACATGGTGGATCGCTTGTCCGGACGAGAAATGATGGTATTGCAACAGTTGGCTCGAGGTAAAACCAACAAGGAGATTGCCGATGGAATGTTTCTCAGCAATAAAACGGTCAGCACGTACAAGACCCGGCTGCTATTGAAGCTTAATGCTCGCTCACTGGTTGACCTGATTGAGCTGGCACAACGCAATGGTCTGGTGTGATTGATCTCGCGTTCATCAAGGTTTCGCACCTGTTAAAAAGCCTCCGTTTCGGGAGGCTTTTAGGTGTCATAGGTCAAAATCGTAATCGGCCAATTGCTTCTGCAGTCGGCGCTCCTCCAGCATATTGTCGATGGTACGGCGCTTGCTGAGGTTGGTCTTTGCCACTTCCACTACCGGTTCAGCGTCTTCGGCTTCAACGGCTGTGAAGTCTTCTTCTACGTCCAATTGCTCTTTGCCAGTGCTCATAGGTTAACTCCAGGCTAAGACTGCCGTTGGCGCCTCTTATAGCGATAATCTCCCTGCGGGTAAAAAAGATTTTTTCAATCGATGTATCAATAAAACCAATAGCGGCTCAATCGTCCGAAGTCTTGTGCTTGTATTCGCACAAATCTTCGATGCGACAGCTCCCGCAGCGAGGCTTGCGGGCCAGGCAGACATAGCGGCCATGGAGGATCAGCCAATGGTGAGAATCGAGCAAATATTGCTTGGGCACGAACTTCATCAGTTTGTTTTCCACCTCGACCACATTCTTGCCAGGCGCAATGCCGGTGCGGTTGCTGACCCGGAAAATATGAGTGTCTACGGCCATGGTCAGCTGACGGAACGCGGTATTGAGCACGACATTCGCCGTCTTGCGACCCACCCCTGGTAGCGCTTCCAACTCCTCGCGAGTCTGCGGCACTTCGCCGCCGTGACGTTCCACGAGCAAGCGACAGGTCTCGATCACATTTTTCGCTTTGCTGTTGAACAGGCCGATGGTCTTGATGTACTCCGACAGCCCCTCGACACCCAACGCATGAATGGCTGCTGGGGTATTCGCCACCGGGTAGAGTTTGGCGGTGGCCTTGTTGACGCCCACGTCGGTTGACTGCGCCGAGAGAATCACTGCGATCAGCAGTTCGAACGGCGAGGAGTAGGCCAGTTCAGTTTTCGGTTCCGGGTTGTCTTCGTGAAGCCTGCGAAAAATTTCCAGCCGTTTTGCTGCATTCATGGACAGTACGTTTCCCCGAAGGAGGTCAGTGTGATGAGGTCGGTCGGGCCCAAGCCTGCCAGGCGGCGATCAGCAATCCGAGCAGGATAAAGCCGCCGGGTGCCAGGGTGGCCAGCCGCAACCCGCTTGTGCCGAGTAGTTCACGCAGCAGTCCGAGGCCGACCATCAATGCGCCGAACAGGACGCACAATCGAAGGCGATCACGCCAGGCACTCTGGAAAAAACCGGAGTGGTCCAGAATGACGCACTGCAGAGCTATCAATCCGGAGTAGATTCCGAGGTGTTGGTGCCATTGCAGTGACCAGGCCCGTGCGGCAAATTCCGCGCAACCGGTCAGCGTCGCCGCCAGTAATACCCCCGTCATCAAATGGGTCGCAGGCATCAAACGGGATCTCACGGCATTCATGCTCAGGCCGAAGGCCAGGGTCACCACCATAAACATCAGCCACACGCCCAGAGCAGTCATCCACGAGCCCGTAGCACCGATCAATGGCGCGAGCATCAGCGAGTTCCGCAGTGACGATGTCTTACTCATGGCTGTTAACCCCGATCAACGCTTGTCGATGTTCATCGAAATAACGCAACGCATCATGGATCGCATTGATCGCAGCGCGGGAGGTGATGGTCGCCCCCGCTATCTGATCGAATTGCCCCTGATCCTTTTTCAGCGCCCAGCCATTGTTGCCGGTTTCAGCCAGAGACAGGCCGGAAAACACCTGAAGCCAACCATTCGGCCATTCGGCGATTCGCGCACCCAGCCCGGAGGTTTCGGATTGCTTGAGCGTTTTGACGCCCAGCAACATGCCATTGACGTCGATGGCGATCAGCAGCTCGAGAGTACCTGCGTAACCGGTAGTCTGGCTGCGCAGCAATACGGCGCTCGGTTGACCGGCTTTGGTCGCGCGATAGCCAGCCAGCAGCGTGCTGTTGGCCAATGTGCGGTCGGTGAGTGTGAGCGGCAGTTCCAGCGGTTGATTGTCGTAGCTGTCAGGCGAAAGCATGTCCAGCAGGTTGCGACTGTCGATCAGGCGTTGTTGCGCGGCGATCCCCGGGGCGCTGACATGCTGCGCGAAGTACGTCGCAGCCATGCCCAGACCTGCAATCAACACCAGGATCACACCACTCGTTGCACGGTTCACGGCGTAATCCTTTCCTGTCTCGATGTGACCAGTCGCTCCAGCGCCGGTACGCAGAGGTTCATCAATAGAACGGCAAACGCCACACCATCGGGATAACCGCCCCATGTGCGGATCAGGTACGTCAACAGTCCCACACCCGCACCGAACATCAAGCGGGCGCCGGGGCTTTTGGGGCCGGACACCGGCTCGGTGGCAATGAAGAAAGCGCCCAGCATGGTCGCGCCGGTGAGCAGGTGAAACAGCGGAGCCCCGTTGGAGTCGGAGCCCGATCCGTTCCAGCACACCAGGCTGATGACGAACAGGCTTGCCAGCATGCCGACAGGCGCATGCCAGCTGAACACCCGCCGTTGCAGCAGAAAAACGCCACCCGCGAGGAACGCCAGGTTGACCCATTCCACGCCACGCCCGCCAAAGTGACCGAACGCAGGGTTGCCCGCGAACAGTTCGTCCATGGTCAGGCTTTTGTTGATGCGCAGGCTGTCCAGTGCGGTGGCTTGAACCCAGGCATCCGGTGGCGGGCCGGAGCTGAAGCCGAAGACCTGCTGCAAACCGCCCATCAGGTCCATACCGTGGGACGATGGCCAATGGGTCATCGGTTGAGGAAAGCTCACCATCACCAAGGCGAAACCGAGCATGGCCGGGTTAAACGGATTGCTGCCGACTCCGCCGTACAGGTGCTTGCCGAGCACCATCGAAAAGCTCGCGGCACTGACGGTCAACCACCAAGGGCAATAAGGCGGCAACGCCAACGCCAGTAACGTCGCGGTGACCAGCGCGCTACCGTCCCACGCGTACGCCGAAATCGGGCGCTTGCGCAGTTGCAGCAGCACCGCTTCAACGGCCAGCGCGGAGACAGCGGCGAGAATGAGATTGATCAATACACCCCAGCCATACAGCCAAAACATCGTCAGCATGCCTGGCACGGTCGCCAGCAACACCAGCTTCATGGCCTGCTGCAGACGCTCGTCGACCGATTCAAGGGGTGGCATAACTGTCCACCAGGCGCTCGGCTTCGTTCAGCGCACGTTCCAATGCCTCGATCTGCTCCGGCGGCAATTCGCTGGATTGCGCCTTCTTTAGCTCGGCGCGACGCATGGCCAACTGGATTTTTGCCCGATTCAGCTCAGCATTTTTCGCCGGGGGAGCCGGCGTCGGCAGGGCCGCTGCACCGTCTTCCAGTGTTGCCAATGCCTGTTCGGCCGCCTCGAATTGCTGCTGCAGGATGATCAACTGCGACTGCTGGTCGAAGGTGGGAGGGTGCCCAAACGCCTTGAGTGATTTATTCAACTGCGCGCGGCTCATGGCCAGATCGATCTTGGCTTTTTTCAGAGCCGCGTCGGCGTTGGCAGCCTTTTGTGCCCGAACGCGTTCCAGTGCGGCCTGCACCGGATCGAGCGTCGAGGCGCTGGGCTGTGGCGCGGTTCGATGCGCACGGGCCTGACGCTCGGCCAGTTTCTGTTCTTCTTCACGATGCAAACGGGCATTGCGCTGCTCGAAGCGACGCCGTGCGTGATTGCGCTTAACGGCTCGCGAGCGTTGTTCTTCAAGGCTGACGGCCAGCCCGCCGACAATCGGTACAACCGTCGCCAGCGGCAGCGGACGCATTTCGATGCAATCCACCGGGCAAGGTGCTACGCACAGATCGCAACCGGTGCATTCGTCGATGATGACCGTGTGCATCAGTTTCGCCGCGCCGACGATCGCATCCACCGGGCAGGCCTGAATGCACTTGGTGCAACCGATGCACTCGGCTTCCCGAATATAAGCAATTTGCGCCGGCGCTGAACCGCGGCTGGTATCCAGTTCCAGCACCGGTACTTTCAACAGGTTGGCCAGGGCCGCGATGGTTTCACTGCCGCCGGGAGGGCATTTGTTGATCGACTCTCCGCCGGCAATGCCTTCGGCGTAGGGTTTGCATCCGGGATGACCGCATTTACCGCATTGGGTCTGCGGCAAGAGGGCGTCGATGCGTTGAATCAGACTCATGTTTTGATCAGTCCGGTAAATCCGAGAAAAGCCACTGCAATCAGGCCGGCGCTGATCAGTTCGATCGGCAGGCCGCGAAAGGGCAGGGGGACATCGTTATCGAGCGTGCGTTGGCGCAAATCGCTGAACAGGCTCAGCACCAGCCAGAACCCCAACCCGGCACCCAGGCTCAGCGCCGTAGCGTGGAAAAAGCCCTTGTCGTCCTGAACGTTGATCAGCATTAACCCCAAGAGTCCGGCGTTGCCTAGCACCAGTGGCCAAAGTCCCTGGAAGGAAAGCTGTGGCAGCCGTCGCGTCAACAACGTCAGCAGCGGAGTTATCAACAGGACGTTTAGCGACAGGAACACGAACAGACTCAACGATGCCAGCTCCAACGGCACCAACACCCCCTGATAGAGCGTATAACCGAGCACGCCGACCACCAGCATCAGGCTGGTCGTTGCGATGCCCAGTGCATGGACCTGTTGGCGCTGGGCGCCGAGCAGTGGATCGACGCCCAACGGCCAGTGCAACACGAAGTTGTTGATCAGGGCAGCGCTGATGAGTGTCAGAAGCGTCTCGGTCATGATCGTTTGCCTGAAGCGTTTTTATGCGCTGCGCAATAGCTCCAACAATAGTATGGGCCAGACATGAAAATCCCACAGGCGCGCCGGGCACGACTGTGGGATAGGGTTGTAGCGCAAACTTACTTGATGCGCTGACCTGGCTTGGCGCCGCTGTCCGGGCTGAGCAGGTAAATTTCTTCACCGCCAGGACCGGCGGCCATCACCATGCCCTCAGAGATGCCGAACTTCATTTTGCGCGGCTTGAGGTTGGCGATCATCATGGTCAGGCGACCGTCGAGCTTGGACGGGTCCGGGTAAGCACTCTTGATCCCGGAGAACACGTTACGTTGCTCCCCACCGATGTCCAGGGTCAGGCGCAGCAGCTTGTCGGCACCTTCCACGTGTTCGGCTTTTACGATCAGGGCAACACGCAGGTCGACTGCGGCAAAGGCATCGAAATCGATTTCCGGCGACAGCGGATCCTTGGCCAGTTCGCCATCGGCAACGGGCGCAGCGTTGCCGGTGTCGGTCTGGCTGGCCGTCAGGTCTTCTTTCGAAGCGTCGGTCATGGCTTGCACCTTGACCGGATCGATTCGGGTCATCAGCGGCTTGAACTCGTTCAGCTGATGGTTGCCGAGCAAGGTCGCGTGGTCGTTCCAGGTCAGCGGCGCGACGTTCAGGAACGCCTCGGCGTCAGCGGCCAGCAGTGGCAGCACAGGCTTGAGGAAAATCACCAACTGGCGGAACAGGTTGATGCCGGTGGCGCAGATGGCCTGGACTTCTTCCTGCTTGCCTTCCTGTTTGTTCAACGACCACGGAGCCTTGTCGGCGATCCAGGCGTTGGCGCGGTCGGCCAGGCCCATGATTTCGCGCATGGCCCGGGCAAAGTCGCGGGCTTCATAGGCGTCGGCAATGCTTGGCGCTGCGGCCAGGAACGCATCGGTCAGCTCGGGCGCGGCGTTGGTGTCGACCAGCACACCGGCATTGCCTTTATTGATGAAACCGGCACAACGGCTGGCGATGTTGACGACTTTACCGACCAGGTCGGAGTTGACCTTCTGCACGAAGTCTTCGAGGTTCAGGTCCAGGTCGTCGACGCCACGGCCCAGCTTGGCCGCGTAGTAGTAGCGCAGGTATTCCGGCGACAGGTGATCCAGGTAGGTCCGGGCCTTGATGAAGGTGCCTCGGGACTTGGACATTTTCTGACCATTGACCGTCAGGTAGCCGTGCACGTTGATGCCGGTCGGCTTGCGCAAACCCGCGCCTTCGAGCATGGCTGGCCAGAACAGGGCGTGGAAGTTGACGATGTCCTTGCCGATGAAGTGATACAGCTCGGCGGTCGAGTCCTTGGCCCAGAACGCGTCGAAATCCAGGTCCGGGCGACGGGCGCAAAGATTCTTGAAGCTCGCCATGTAGCCAATCGGCGCGTCCAGCCAGACGTAGAAATATTTGCCGGGCTCGTCCGGAATCTCGAAGCCAGAGTACGGCGCATCGCGGGAGATGTCCCACTGTTGCAGGCCGGCATCCAGCCATTCGGCGATCTTGTTGGCAACGGCGTCTTGCAGGGTGCCACTGCGGGTCCAGGCTTGCAGCATTTCCTGGAAGTCCGGCAGCTTGAAGAAGAAGTGCTGGGAATCCTTCAGCACCGGAGTGGCGCCGGAGATCGCCGACTTCGGATCTTTCAGGTCGGTGGGGGCGTAGGTCGCACCACATTTTTCGCAGTTGTCGCCGTACTGGTCTTCCGTGCCGCATTTAGGGCAGGTGCCCTTGATGAACCGGTCGGCCAGGAACATTTTCTTTTCCGGGTCGAAGTACTGGGTGATCGAGCGCTGGGCGATGTGACCGGCGTCACGCAGCTTCAGGTAGATCTGACTCGACAGCTCACGGTTTTCTTCGGCGTGAGTGGAGTGGAAATTATCGAAGTCCACCAGGAACTCGGCAAAGTCGGCGCTGTGTTCAGCCTGGACGTTGGCGATCAGTTGTTCCGGGGTGATGCCTTCCTTTTCCGCGCGCAGCATGATGGCCGAACCGTGGGCGTCGTCGGCGCAGACATAGATGCATTGGTTGCCGCGGTGCTTCTGGAAGCGCACCCACATATCGGTCTGGATATATTCCAGCATGTGGCCAAGATGGATCGAACCATTGGCATAGGGCAGGGCGCTGGTGACGAGGATCTTGCGTGGCTCGGACATGGGGCTCGGCTACTTGATGAAACGGAGGTCGGCCACTATAAAGCGCCGGCGCATATTTTTCACCCCGTGTGCCTGTTTCCAAATGCCCTGACCGAAAAAATTGTTGTTTCGGATGAGTGCGGTGCAGGGGTCTTTTTTGTGGCGAGGGGATTTATCCCCGTTGGGTGGCGAAGCCGGCCCATGAATCAGCCATTACGGTACGTCTAATAAACTGAGTGCGCTGGATTGACGACTGCTGCGCAGTCGAACGGGGATAAATCCCCTCGCCACAAGCAAGCTCCCTCGCCACAGGAGCATGTCCACTGCAAATGTTTGTCTGGCATGCCGTCCATTGCTCAGAACAGGTACGATACCCGCCTGATTTTCCAGTCTTGCTATCGGAGTTGCCCATGAGCGCCGTCAATCGCGCAGCGGTGGAAGCCGTCCTTCGCCAATACACCGACCCTTATTTGAACCAGGACCCGGTCAGCGCCGGGTGCGTGCGCAGCATCGACGTCCAGGGCGATCGTGTCAGCGTCCAGCTGGAGCTGGGGTATGCCGCCGGCCTGTTCAAAAGTGGCTGGGCGCAGATGCTGCAAATGGCCATCGAAGGCCTGGAGGGCGTGACAAGCGCCCGTGTCGACATCACCAGTGTCATCGCTGCGCACAAGGCTCAGGCACAGATCCCGGGCCTGGCCAACGTCAAGAACGTAGTGGCCGTGGCTTCCGGCAAGGGCGGCGTGGGGAAATCCACCACCGCTGCAAACCTGGCCCTGGCCCTGGCCCGCGAAGGCGCCAAGGTCGGGATTCTCGACGCGGACATCTATGGTCCGAGCCAAGGCATCATGTTTGGCATCCCTGAAGGCACCCGACCAAAGGTCAAGGACCAGAAGTGGTTTGTGCCGATCGAATCCCATGGTGTCGAAGTGATGTCCATGGCGTTCCTGACTGACGACAACACGCCGATGGTCTGGCGCGGCCCGATGGTCTCCGGTGCGCTGTTGCAACTGGTCACCCAGACCGCATGGGGCGACCTGGATTATCTGGTCATCGACATGCCGCCAGGCACCGGTGATATCCAGCTGACCCTCGCGCAGAAGGTCCCGGTGGCCGGTGCCGTCATCGTCACTACACCGCAAGACCTGGCGCTGCTCGACGCACGCAAAGGCGTCGAGATGTTCCGCAAGGTCAACATTCCGGTGCTGGGTGTCGTGGAAAACATGGCCGTGCACATCTGCTCCAATTGCGGACATGCCGAGCATCTGTTCGGCGAGGGCGGCGGTGTGAAACTGGCCAGCCAGTACGGCGTCGAGTTGCTGGCGTCGTTGCCACTGGCGATGGCGATCCGCGAACAGGCCGATGGCGGCAAACCGACGGTAATCGCCGAGCCGGACAGCCCTATCGCAATGGTTTACCAGGAGCTCGCTCGCCATGTCGGCGCGCGGATCGTGTTGCAGGAAGCGGTATCGCCGGCGATGCCGAACATCACCATCAGCGACGATTGATGACCTGAAACACAATTAACTGTGGGAGCTACCTGTGGCGAGGGGATTCATCCCCGTTGGGCGGCGCAGCCGCCCCAAAAAACTGGGGCCTGCTTCGCAGTCCAACGGGGATGAATCCCCTCGCCACAGGTAGCTCCCACATTGGTTTTGCGGTGGCTTTAAATACGCAACCCGCCATCCATCTCCAGAATCCGACCGGTGTAGTAGTCGTTCTCGAAGATGTAAGCAGCCGAATGGGCGATCTCTTCCGGCTTGCCCATGCGCTTCAACGGAATCCCCGCCGTCATCTTCTCCAAGGCCTCAGGCTTCATGCCCAAGGTCATTTCGGTTTCGATAAAGCCCGGCGCAATCCCCGCCACACGAATGCCGTAGCGTGCCAGTTCCTTGGCCCAGGTCACGGTCGCCGCCGCGACACCGGCCTTGGCGGCGGAATAGTTGGTCTGACCGACATTGCCTGCGCGGGAGATCGACGAAATATTGATGATCGCACCGCTGTTTTTGAGCTCGACCATTTTGGCCGCCACTTCGCGGGTGCACAGGAACACGCCGGTCAGGTTGACGTCGATCACGGCCTGCCATTGGGCCAGGGTCATCTTGGTCATTTCGCCGTCTTTCACCTTGATCAGCAAACCATCACGCAGGATCCCGGCGTTGTTGATCAGGCCATGGATCGCGCCGAAGTCTTCAGCCACCTGAGCGACCATGTGCGTAACCTGCTCTTCATTGGCCACATTGCACAGGTAGGCGCGGGCTTCGACGCCCTTGGCCTTGCACGCGGCGACGGCGTCATCGAGCTTTTCCTGGTTCAGGTCCACCAGCGCGAGTTTCGCGCCTTTGCCGGCGAAATACTCGGCCATGGAACGGCCTAAACCCTGGCAACCGCCCGTGATAATGATTACTTTGTCAGTGAGTTGCATTCGCATGCCCCGGTAGTAGGTCGCAGTGGTCTTATTTCTAGAAGGCCTCTCGATCTGCACCTGATAACACCCGGCTGCACATGAGAACTGCCCCGATGGCGTGCTGGAACTATCACCAGGCGCCTGTCCGTTTTTTCGACGGATTCTATATAAGGAGTCATAAATTGAGCGTTGAAGCGGCCAAGAATGCCCGAGAATTGCTTCTCAAGGAATACCGTGGAGTCTTGTCGACCCACTCCAAGGCCATGCCGGGTTTTCCTTTCGGATCTGTCGTTCCGTACTGTTTGGATGAGCAAGGCCGGCCGCTGATCCTGATCAGTCGAATTGCCCAGCACACGCATAACCTGCAGAAAGACCCGAAATGCTCCTTGTTTGTAGGCGAGCGCGGAGCCGAAGACGTGCAAGCCGTGGGTCGACTGACCTACCTGGCCGAAGCCGAGAAGCTTGAGGACGCTACCGCGATAGACGCGGCAGCCGAGCGCTACTATCGCTATTTCCCGGATTCCCGGAACTATCACCAGGCTCACGATTTTGATTTCTGGGTGCTCAAACCCGTACGCCATCGCTACATCGGCGGTTTCGGTGCGATTCACTGGGTTGATCATCTGACCCTGGCGAACCCGTTCGCCGGCAAGGCTGAAGTCAGCATGGTCGAGCACATGAACGCCGATCACACCAAGGCCATTGCTCACTATGTAGAACTGGCGGGCTTGCCCAAGACCGAGCCGGCGCTGTTGGCCGGTATCGATACTGAAGGCATGCACTTGCGCATCGGTCAGACGCTCTACTGGCTGCCGTTCCAAGCCCCATGTAATACGCCGACACAAGTGCGCGAAGCCTTGGTTTTTCTGGCTCACGCCGAGCATTGGCCAAAAAATGAAGTGGCCGACGCTTGAATTCACGAAACGGCGACGTCATCTAGGGAACACTGGCAAGGCATTCTTGCGTTGAGGAACCATTTGATGCGCCCTTTTTTATTGCTCTTTGTACTGTTTCCGGTGTTGGAGCTGTTCGTATTCGTCAAGGTCAGCGGAGCGATCGGGTTTTTCCCGGCCCTCCTGCTGGTCATTCTCGGCTCGATGCTCGGTGTATTCGTGCTGCGTATCGCCGGTCTGGCCACTGCGCTGCGCGCTCGTGAAAGCCTGAACCGTGGCGAGCTGCCGGCCCAGACCATGCTCGAAGGGCTGATGCTGGCATTGGCTGGTGGCCTGTTGATCCTGCCGGGTTTCGTCACCGATGTGCTGGGCTTGATCATGCTGTTGCCGATCTCCCGTCGGCTGCTGGCCAATAAAATGCGCCGGCGTGCCGAAGAGCAGGCCATCCGGCAGCGTGCGTTCGCCGATGACCTGCAATCCCGTGGCGGCCCGGCCCCCCGCGAGCCTCTGGGCCGCGAGCCGAACGTGATTGAAGGCGAGTTCGAACACCGCGATCCCAAGTAACCGCTTCACTGCACGGCACCTTCGGGTGCCGTGTTCGTTTTCGGGGTATCAAGGTAAAAAATTTTCGATCCCCGCTCTTGTAATAAGCTTATGCGCCCTTATGTAACGGTCACCGCAAGGTTTCTGGCATTCACGCCAGACAGACTTCCGCGTCTCGCTTGTCGAGCCGCACCCGGCACCGCCGGATTTGTTAAACCCGCCGGGACTACACCGGCCGATGAAAACCACAATTAGGAGAGATCGACAATGAAGCTTCGTCCTCTGCATGACCGCGTCGTCATCCGTCGCAGCGAAGAAGAAAAGAAAACCGCTGGCGGTATCGTCCTGCCAGGTTCGGCTGCTGAAAAAGCCAACAGCGGCGAGATCCTCGCTGTCGGTACCGGCCGCGTGCTGGAAAACGGTGAAGTGCGCGCACTGGCCGTTAAAGTGGGTGACAAGGTTGTGTTCGGTCCGTACTCCGGCAGCAACACTGTGAAAGTCGACGGCGAAGACCTGCTGGTAATGGCTGAGAACGAGATTCTCGCTGTTATCGAAGGCTGATTCCCCGCTCATTTTCCCGCTACTACAAAGTATTTAAGGAATATCGATCATGGCTGCTAAAGAAGTTAAATTCGGCGATTCCGCCCGCAAGAAAATGCTCGCCGGTGTCAACGTCCTGGCTGACGCAGTAAAAGCGACCCTGGGCCCTAAAGGCCGTAACGTGATCATCGAGAAGAGCTTCGGCGCTCCGACCATCACCAAGGACGGCGTTTCCGTTGCCAAAGAAATCGAGCTGAAAGATCGCTTCGAAAACATGGGCGCGCAGCTGGTCAAAGACGTTGCCTCCCGTGCCAACGATGACGCAGGCGACGGCACCACCACCGCTACCGTTCTGGCTCAGTCGATCGTCAACGAAGGCCTGAAAGCCGTCGCTGCCGGCATGAACCCGATGGACCTGAAACGCGGCATCGACAAAGCGACCATCGCTATCGTCAAAGAGCTCAAAGCCCTGTCCAAGCCTTGCGCTGACACCAAGGCAATCGCTCAGGTCGGCACCATCTCGGCCAACTCCGACAGCTCCATCGGCGACATCATTGCCGAAGCCATGGAAAAAGTCGGTAAAGAAGGCGTGATCACCGTTGAAGAAGGCTCGGGCCTGGAAAACGAACTGTCGGTTGTTGAAGGCATGCAGTTCGACCGTGGCTACCTGTCCCCGTACTTCGTCAACAAGCCAGAGACCATGACTGCCGAACTCGACGGTCCGCTGATCCTGCTGGTCGACAAAAAGATCTCGAACATCCGCGAAATGTTGCCAGTACTGGAAGCCGTTGCAAAAGCCGGCCGTCCACTGCTGATCGTGGCTGAAGACGTTGAAGGCGAAGCCCTGGCGACTCTGGTTGTGAACAACATGCGTGGCATCGTTAAAGTCGCAGCCGTCAAGGCTCCAGGCTTCGGCGACCGTCGCAAGGCAATGCTGCAGGACATCGCTGTCCTGACTGGCGGTACCGTTATCTCCGAAGAGATCGGTCTGAGCCTGGAAAGCACTACCCTGGAACACCTGGGTAATGCCAAGCGCGTCATCCTGTCGAAAGAAAACACCACCGTGATCGACGGTGCCGGCGTTGAGGCTGACATCCAGGCTCGCGTTCTGCAGATCCGTCAGCAAGTGGCTGATACTTCTTCCGACTACGACCGTGAAAAACTGCAAGAGCGTCTGGCCAAGCTGTCCGGCGGCGTTGCAGTGATCAAGGTTGGCGCTGGTTCCGAAGTTGAAATGAAAGAGAAGAAAGCCCGCGTTGAAGACGCCCTGCACGCTACCCGTGCAGCCGTTGAAGAAGGCGTGGTACCTGGCGGTGGCGTGGCACTGGTTCGCGCTCTGCAGGCAATCTCCGAACTGAAAGGCGACAACGCTGATCAGGACGTTGGTATTCAGTTGCTGCGTCGCGCTGTTGAAGCGCCACTGCGCCAGATCGTTGCCAACTCCGGCGACGAGCCAAGCGTAGTTGTCGACAAGGTCAAGCAGGGTTCGGGTAACTACGGTTACAACGCTGCTACCGGCGAATACGGCGACATGATCGAAATGGGTATCCTGGACCCGGCTAAAGTGACTCGTTCGGCTCTTCAGGCAGCGGCTTCCATCGCCAGCCTGATGATCACCACCGAAGCCATGATCGCCGAGATCAAGGAAGACGGCCCAGCTGGCGGCGGTATGCCAGACATGGGCGGTATGGGTGGCATGGGCGGCATGATGTAAGCCAGCCTTACCCTTGTACTAGCTTAACCCTATAAAAATGCCCCGCCTGCGAAAGCAGGCGGGGTTTTTTAATGCCCTCAATCTGATCTGCCGAGGAGACCGAGTCGCGGCCATCGCGGGCAAGCCACGCTCCCACAGGATCAGCATCACCCTGTGGGAGCGGGCTTGCCCGCGATGACGCAGGATCAGGCACTGATGGGTTGTGCTTTGGTCGCGCGTTCAGCCTTGGAAGCCGGCCGATACAGAACGTAGTAATACGCCCCCAGACAAATCAGCCAGCAAAAAATCGCCGTCCACACATTGTGCGAAAAGAAGTGCGCGCCCTGCATCATTCGGCTCACCGAGAACACCGACCCCAGCGCAAACGCAAAGACAAACGCCTTGCGCGCCAGCTTGGGTCGACGATCACGCAGCACAAAGAACAGCGCAAACAACGTGAAACCCGTCGCCGCATGACCACCCGGCCAGCAACGTCCAGGTTTATCGGTGGCCGGGCGCGGGCTCAACAATTCGCTGTAGGTCTCATGACCACCGAATTGCTCCAGGCTCCATGGGCACTGAACCGCGGTCACCGCCTTGACCGGCGTGACAAAAGACGTCGCAAGCGCCAGCGACAGCACCAGGCATCCCAGCTCCCGCTTGAACGGTTTGAGCTTTTCCATGAAAAAAGAACCGATGAAGCCGAAGATGGCCAGCACCGAGAAAGCAATGACCACCTGTTTCGCGCGGTCGTGCAGGATGTTTTCCAGGAAGTAACTGTGTCGTCCGACGAAAGCACCGGCGGCCGGGTCATAGAACAGGTTGGCCAGGGCCATGTCCAGGTCAGTCAGTTCGAGCAGCAGCAGAACAATTGCCGCGACAGCAGGAACCCCAAGGCACACCCAGAAATTGAGAGGGCGCGAGGTGGGGCGGGCAGAGGTGGGCACCATGGCAATTCCTTGTTCTGTGAAGTGTTCTGTGAAGTGTTCAGAAAGCGCAGCCGCGCGGAGTTTGAACCGGACTCTGTCGTCTACGTGTGAATCGATAGTGAAAAAGTCGTCAAGGCTCGAACAGGCTTGCATGGCCAATTTACATCTGCACACAGTCCTAGCCCTGAGCCTGACTTGGCCTTAAGCTGCGCGGGCCAAGACGGCCGTCACTGTGTACGGAGGGGTTACCCATGCGAATTCTATTGGTTGAAGACAACCGCGATATCCTGGCCAATCTGGCGGATTACCTGGGGCTCAAAGGCTACACCGTGGATTGCGCGCAAGACGGTTTGTCAGGCCTGCACCTGGCGGCCACCGAGCACTATGACCTGATCGTGCTCGACATCATGTTGCCCGGTATCGACGGCTACACCCTGTGTAAACGCTTGCGCGAAGATGCCCGCCGCGACACCCCGGTGATCATGCTCACCGCTCGCGATCAACTGGACGACCGCCTGCAGGGCTTCAAGTCCGGTGCCGATGACTACCTGATCAAGCCCTTCGCCCTGTCTGAATTGGCCGCAAGAATCGAAGCGGTGATGCGCCGTGCTCAAGGTGGCGGTCGGCGTACGTTGCAGGTCGGGGACCTGGCCTATGATCTCGATACCCTGGAAGTCACCCGCGAAGGTCGCTTGCTGAAACTCAACCCGGTCGGCCTGAAGTTGTTGGCCGTGTTGATGCAGAAAAGCCCGCACGTCCTGCGCCGGGAGATTCTCGAAGAAGCGCTGTGGGGCGATGACTGCCCGGACAGTGACAGCCTGCGAAGCCATGTCCACCAGTTGCGCCAGGTGATCGACAAACCGTTCGCCAAACCGTTGCTGCAGACCGTTCACGGTGTCGGTT
This sequence comes from Pseudomonas sp. MDV22-iso1, assembly GCF_058145095.1. NCBI lineage: Bacteria > Pseudomonadati > Pseudomonadota > Gammaproteobacteria > Pseudomonadales > Pseudomonadaceae > Pseudomonas > Pseudomonas sp. MDV22-iso1. The sequence goes on along the minus strand of NZ_JBYVMF010000034.1, from coordinate 13,242 downwards.
ATCGCTTGGCCGAGGGTCGAGATGGAGTTTAAACAGAGCCTTGCTCAACGGATCATCATTGCTTTTGCGCTGATGAGCGCGTTGGTTGCGGGCGCTTTCGCCATGGGCATTGTGGCGACGGTGCACCTGGTGGAAGAAAAACTGATCTCGGCAGGATTGGGCGGCGATCTACAGCGCCTGCTGCTGATGGACAGTGTCTCGGACTGGAGCCATCGACCGGAGCCGGACCAGCTGTTTTATTTCAGCGGTGGGCCTGGCGACTTCGACTTGCCCAAGGATTTGCGGCATCTGGAGCCTGGTTTTCACGAAGTGTTTCGCGAACAGCTGTCGTATCACGCAATGGTTGAAGTCGTCGATGGCCGACGTTACGTGCTGATGCAGGATCAAAGTGATTTCGAAGAGCGTGAACGGGTGCTGTTTGCCGTCGTGCTGGTGGGTTTTGTACTGAGTCTTGCGTTGGCAGTATTTCTGGGCTGGGTGCTGGCGCGCAGAGTCATGGCTCCTGTCGTGCGACTGGCTCGCCAGGTACGTCATCGCGATCAACTGCTGGGCCTGGCTCCGCCACTGGCACCTGACTACGCCGCCGATGAAGTGGGCGAATTGGCCGTGGCCTTCGACGCTACGCTGGGACGACTGCGCCAGGCATTGACCCGGGAGCGCCTGTTCACCAGTGATGTCAGTCATGAACTGCGCACGCCGTTGATGGTACTGGCCAGTTCCTGCGAGTTGTTGCTGGAAAACCCTGGCCTCGATCAGCGCGGTCACGCCCAGGTCGAGCGAATCGCTCGCGCCTGCGAGGAAATGCGAGAGCTGGTGCAAACCTTCCTGATGCTGGCGCGTGCGCAACGCGAAGACGCCAGCCAGACGCTTCAGCAAAACCTTGGCGAAGTGGCCGACGGGTTGCTCAATCTATGGCGCGAGCCCATAGAGGCGAAAGGTTTGAAGCTGATCTTTGAACCGGGTAACCCCGCGGACACCTGCTACAACGCCACGCTATTGCACGCGGTCATGGGTAACCTTCTGCGTAACGCACTGCACTACACCGAGTACGGATTTATCCGCTTGACCCTGACACCCACCGGTTTCCTGGTAGAAGACAGTGGTGTCGGGATTCCCGAGGAAAAGCGCGAAGCGATGTTCGAGCCTTTCGTGCGCGGGACCGAGAAACGCGGGGAAGGTTTGGGGCTGGGGCTTTCGTTGGTGCAACGTATCTGTGAAAACCAGGGATGGGTCGTCAGCTTGACGACCATGGAACCCAATGGCTGTCGTTTCGAGGTCCAACTTCGTCCCTCGGGCCTGCGCTGAAAAGTGTTCAATGGGTAGCGGCCCATGGCTATTACTCGATTCTGTAAAATTTAGAAATACTTCCCCGATTTACATGACAAATCTTTCACAAAGTAATGACCTGACACTGACAAGACCCTACCTAAGGTAGTCGTCATCAGCAGTTAGGAGATTTGATGATGGATGAGCCAATCAAACTTGATTTTTCCGAGAAGTATGACGATCAACATGCGCAACGGTATCTGCGCAAACACAAGGATGGCCTGGGCCGTCGCCTTTCTCACTGGCGTGACGAGCAAATGGCACGAAAGGCGCTTTCCCTGGTCGGAGAACCGGGGCTAGTCCTGGATTTACCCTGTGGCGCAGGACGTTTCTGGCCGTTGCTGGCGGAAAAATCCAATCGGGCAATCATCGGTGCCGACAACTCCGAGTCAATGCTCAAGATCGCTATGAGCGCGCAACCGGCCGATGTGGTGAAAAGGGTACAACCCTTGCACACATCTGCTTTCGACATCGCCTTACCTGATAACGCCGTCGACAGCATTTTCTGTATGCGCTTGCTGCACCACATTGGTGAAGCCGAGCATCGATTGGCCATTTTGCGTGAATTCGAGCGCGTCACGCGTGACAGCGTGATCATTTCACTGTGGGTGGATGGCAACTTTAAAGCCTGGAAACGCAAGCGTTCTGAAAGAACGCGTGGGCAAGAAGGTTACCAAAATAGGTTTGTGTTACCAGCTGTTACGGTCGAGAAAGAATTTGAGCAAGCGGGTTTCCGCATCCAGGAACAACTGGATTTTTTACCGCTCTATGCCATGTGGCGAGTTTACGTATTACGCAAGAGGTAACAGGATGGCAGTGCAATGTGCACCAGAAACGGAGGTCGCGTCCGGCGATCGGTTCGACTATTTCTGGAATCAGCGCGGTGAATGGGTAGAAGAACCTAACCTGCGTCGCGGTGGTGAAAGCGGCGTTCAGCGCGTCCGGGGCAGCGATGGTCAACTGCTGTACGCCAAGCGTCAGACCGGGCATATCTACCGCAGCTGGCTGCACCCGTTCGGACGGCCGACCGTCTTGCGCGAACTGGATGCGCTGACCGGTTTGCGCAAGATCGGCGTACGCGTTCCTGAAGTCGTTTTCTGCGGTGCTCAACGCGATCCTGTGCACAAGTGGCGCGCCTTGCTGGTGACGAAGTCGCTGGACGGCTTTGAGGAAATCGAACATTGGTACGCCGGCGGTGGTCGCGAGCGTTCAGGTGAGGCGGTACACGACCGTGTGCTGAAAGATCTGGCAGACAATCTGGCGCGGATGCACAAGGGTCGCTGGCAGCACAGTTGTATTTACATCAAGCATGTTTTTGTCCGTGTCACGGGTGAAGGCGAGGCGGCCAAAGTAGAGGTCGCATTGATCGATCTGGAGAAGTGTCGACAGCGTCTGACGGCTCGCCAGGCCGCGGCCCATGACATGAAGCAATTGCGCCGCCACTCGTCGTTCAGCACGACGGACTGGAAAAAACTGGTCTACCTTTATGAGACGGCGTTTGGCAGCGCTATCAAGGGTTTATAGCAATGAAACTCGAAATTGCACGAGGTGTGTTTCTGGTAGGAGCCTTGGCAGTTGCTTCAATTGCGGTGGCGGCTTGGGAGCAGCCCCGCACGCAGGTCCTCAGTTCGGTGAGCGGCGACGCTCACTGTCCGCTGCCACGGGTCGCGAAAGCATCCGAAGCGTCCCAACCCGATCATGACCTGTTGCTGTTCATGTTCGGACTTTCCCAGGGAATGAGGCCGCAGAGTTGAACAAATTGAAGCCCAAATAAAAGGCCTCGCAAATGCGAGGCCTTTTATTTGGGCTTGAGGGTGGAGGCAGGTGAACCCTGTAGCAGCTGCCGAGGTACGAGGCTGCGTCGGGCTGCGAAGCGGCCCCTGAGGACGGTCCTGCGGACCATAAACGCAGCCTCGTACCTCGGCAGCGGCTACAGGAACCAACCTGTTCCCACAGGGTTATGCGTGTTCCTTTGGCTTGTCAGGTTTCGCCAGCAACGTATACACGCACGGCAATACAAACAGAGTAAACAGCGTCCCGATCGACATCCCCGTGGCGATGACCGTGCCAATGTCGAACCGACTGACAGCCCCCGCGCCGGTCGCGAGGATCAATGGCACCATGCCAAACACCATCGCCGCCGTCGTCATCAAGACAGGCCGCAAACGGATGGCCGCCGCTTCTTCCACGGCCTCGCGCGCCGTCAACCCTTTGTCCTTGCGCAGCTGGTTGGCGAACTCGACGATCAGAATCCCGTGTTTACTGATCAACCCGATCAGTGTCACCAGCCCGACCTGGGTATAGATGTTCATGCTCGACCACCCCAGGAACAGCGGAATCAACGCCCCGCAAATCGACAGCGGCACCGTCACCAGGATCACCAGCGGATCGCGGAAGCTTTCAAACTGCGCCGCCAGCACCAGGAAAATAATCGCCAAAGCCAAGGCAAACGTCACCCACAGCGCACTGCCTTCCTGGACAAACTGTCGCGAGGCGCCGGCATAGTCGATTCCAAACCCGACCGGCGCTTCTTCCCGAGCGATCTGGCGGACGGTGTCGAGCGCTTCGCCCATGCTCACTAAAGGCACGCCGGACAGGCGGGCCGTGTTGAGTTGCTGGAACTGGTTGAGCTGCCGCGGTCGCGCCCGGTCGGTCACGGTGATCAAGGTCGACAAGGCCAGTAATTCGCCCTTGGTGTTTTTCACGTAATAGTTGTTCAGCCAGTCGGGGTTGTCCCGGAAGGGCCGTTCAACCTGGGCAATGACTTTGTAGCTGCGACCTTCAATAGTGAAACGGTTGATCTCGGCCTCGCCCAGCAACGTCGCCAGGGTTCCGCCCAAGTCCTGCATGGACACGCCCATCTGCGCCGCTTTGGCGCGATCGATATCCACCACCACTTCAGGTTTATCGAAGGCCAGGTCGACGTCGACGAAGGCGAACTTGCCTGATTCTACGGCGCGTTTTTTTACCCGTTCCATCACCTGTGCCAACAACTCATAGTCGTTGGCGGTGTTGATGGCGAATTGAAACGGCAGTCCTTCGCTCGTGCCTGGCAACGAGGGCAGGTTGAAACCGAACACCTGCAGGCCGGAAATTTTCTCCAGCTTGCCCTGAACCTCCGGCAGGATCTCCATCTGGGTACGGCTACGATCACCCCATGGCTTGAGCAGGAAGCCGCCAATTCCCGATTGCACGCCATCGAATCCATTGATCTGAAAGGAAGAGTAGTACTCGGGAAACTCCTTGAAAATGGTAATGAATTCGTCGGTGTAGGCGTTCAGATAGTCAAGGTTGGTCGTTTTCGGTGCGTTGGCCAACATGAAAATGATGCCCTGATCCTCGTCGGGGGCCAGTTCCGACTTGGTGAATTTGAGCAACACCGGAATCAGGCATAACACGATGACGGCGAACACCAGCACCACCGGCCGGGTATTGAGCGTGCCGTGCAGCATGCGTTGGTAGCGGCGTTTGAGGCCTTCGAAAATCCGGTCCAGTCGATGGGCAAGTCCGCTGGGATTCTCGTCATGGCGCAGCAGATAGGCGCACATCATCGGCGACAAGGTCAGGGCCACAATGCCCGAGATCACCACCGCGCCGGCCAGGGTCAGGGCGAACTCCTTGAACAATGCACCGGTCAGCCCCGTCAGGAAGCCGATGGGGGCGTAGACCGCCGCCAGGGTGATGGTCATCGAGATCACCGGCATGGCGATCTCCCGGGCTCCTTCGATGGCGGCATCCATCGGCGTCTTGCCTTCTTCGATGTGCCGGTGAATGTTCTCGACCACCACAATGGCGTCATCCACCACCAGGCCGATGGCCAACACCATCGCCAGCAGGGTCAGCAGGTTGATCGAGTAACCCATCATTTGCATGAAGAACATCACGCCGATCATGGACAGCGGGATGGTCACCACCGGAATCACCACCGACCGCAGGGCGCCGAGGAACAGGAACACCACCACAATGACGATCAGTACGGCTTCGAACAGGGTTTTCACCACTTCATCGATCGACGCCTGAATGAACAGAGTCGCGTCGTAGGCGATTTCACCTTTGAGGTTCGGCGGCAGCTGGGCTTCCAGTTCCGGCATGATCTTGCGCACTTCCTTGATCACGTCCAGCGGGTTGGCGCCCGGTGTCGCCTTGATTCCGATGTACACCGAAGGGGTGCCGCCGAAGGAACTGATGGTGTCGTAGTTTTCCGCGCCCATTTCCACCCGCGCCACATCGCTGAGCAGTACCCGGCTGTCGCCATCGATCTTCAATGGAATGGCAGCGAAGGCTTCAGCCGATTTGAGCTCGGTGTTGGCGTTGACACTGGTGACCACGTACTCGCCTTTCACTTCGCCGGCGGCGGAGAGAAAGTTGTACTGGCGCACCGCGTTGGTCACATCGCTTGCGGTCAGGCCGAAACCGGCCAGCTTGACCGGGTCCAGCCACAGGCGCATGGCGAAGACCTGGTTGCCGAGAATCTCGGCTTCGGCCATGCCGGGCAATGTGGCCAGTTTTGGCTGGATCACCCGCGACAGGTAGTCGGTGATCTGTGGGTTATTCAGTTCCTTGCTGAAGAAGCTGATGTACATCAGCGCCGAAGCGTCCGCGGCTTCCTTGCTCAGCACCGGGTCTTCAGCATCCTGTGGCAGCTGGTTCTTGACCTCGTTGGCTTTGGCCAGCAATTCGGTGAACAGACGGTCGGTGTTGGCGTCGATACGTGCGTGGATCGAGATCACCGAGAAATTCTGGCGACTGACCGACGTCATGTAGTCGATACCCTCGGCGCTCGCCAGGCTTTGTTGCATCGGTTGGGTAATGTAGCCCTGGATGGTTTCGGCGTTGGCCCCGGGGTAGGCGGTGGTCACCGTGATCAGGGCGTTTTCCATCTGTGGGTATTGGCGCAGCGGCAGCTTGCTCCAGGCCTGGAAACCCAGCAGGACAATCAACAGGCTGACCACGGTGGCGAGCACCGGGCGGCGGATGAACGGGTCGGTAAAAGCCATGGGGATTCCTTGATCAGTCCGCGCGTGGCGGGCTGTTCTGCTCGGCTAAAGTCTTGTCGTCGCTGATGGCAATGGGCGCGCCGTTGTCCAGTTTGATCTGGCCGGCCGTCACCACTTTTTCGCCTTTGCGCACACCTTTGGTGATCATCACCTGTCCATCGCGGCGCTCACCGGTTTCGATGAAACGTCGTTCGGCGATGAGGACCGGTTGGCCCTTGTCGTCTTTTTCCGGCGTGCCGTCTTCGCCTTTCTTCTGTGCGACCACATAGAGCGAATTGCCGTAGAGCGTGTAGGTGATCGCGCTTTCAGGGATGACGATTCGCAGCTGCGGGTCAGGCAGCAGCACTTGCAGGCTGGCGAACATGCCCGGCAGCAACTTGCCGTCGGGGTTGGCCAGGGTGGCGCGAACCTGAACGTTGCGGGTGGTGTTCTCGACTTTCGGGTTGATCGCACTGATCAGGCCGGGGAAAGTTTGCGTCGGGTAGGCAGCGACGATGATCTGTACCTGTTGGCCGACGGCGATCTTCGGTACCGACTGCTCAGGCACGAAGAAGTCGACATAGAGGCTGCTGAGGTCTTGCAGGGTGGCGATCATGGTGCCAGTGGCGAGATAGTCACCGATGTCCACCTGACGAATACCGATGGTCCCGCTGAAGGGGGCGACGATGCTTTTTTTGCCGAGTGCAGCCTTGAGTTGATTGACCGTGGCCTTGCTCTTTTTCTGCACTGCCGACAGTCGGTCGAACTCACCCTTGGAAATGGCCTGGCTGCCGACCAGCTGGCTGCCGCGTCCGTAATCGAGCTGGGCCAGCCCGAGGTCGGCCTGCGCCGTTTCCAGCAACGCACTTTCCACGGCGCTGTCGAGTCGCAGGAGTGGTTGGCCGGCCTTGACCTTTTGCCCTGACTCGAACTGCAGCTCGATAACAGTACCGTCGGTCTCCAGGCTCAGGTCCACGCCTTGCAGCGCCTTGAGCGTGCCGACAGTGGGCAGACGGGCTTGCCAGGGTTGTTCGGTGGCGGTGGCCACGGCGACGCTTATCGGCGGTTTCGGCGCAGTGAAGCCTTGAATCATCGTATAGATGGAAAAGGCTTTGTAAGCGGCCAGCACCAGCACAACTAGCAGGACAACACCCAACATGATCAGCATGCGGCGACGCAGCATATTTCCACTTCCTTGGAGAAAATCAGGGCATACAGTGCCGCACATTACTCCGAGTGTGAGGGTGTTTCCAACTGGCAGGTTTTACAGGTAGTCATAAGGCCCGGGGGAGACCTGTGGGAGACCTGTGGGAGCCGAGCTTGCTCGCGATGGCGTCTTTCCATTCAGCATCAATGGTCAGTCATAGACCGCTATCGCGAGCAAGCTCGGCTCCCACAAAGGGCAGGGTGAGTTACATCAGGTGAAGATGGTTATCCCAGAGCCCGGCAGGCAGTTCCAACGGTTTTGCGACCAGATCGTCCTGACGGCAATCGTAGTAGCGGCAACGGCCCTGGCCCGAGGTCACGACGAAACCATCGGCCACCGCCCCGACCCCGGCGCAATCGGGAAGTGGCGCATCCAGGCGCACTTCGCCGCTGTCCAGGTCCCAGATGAAAAATCGATTGCCCCTTGGAGCCGTCAATGCGACCAGACGCAATTCGCTGTGCACCGCAACGCTCGCGGTGTAGTGCCCCATCGCCTGGAGCTGGTGCTCAGGCACGGGGAACGCCACGAACGGTTGACCGGGACGCTTGATCGCCAGCAACTCCGAAGATTCATGGGAAGCCCCCATGAACTGCTGGCCGGCGACGATGGTGCCGTCGCTGGCGATCCCCAGATGGCGCACGCTGTTCATCTGCTGGGCCAGGGTTTCCTTGCTGAGCAGGGTGCCGTCGCGTTGCATCAATACCAGGCTCGGCTCCATGGCCTCGAGATTCATCTCGACCCGGCTTTCGGCCTCGGTGCGAATCCCGCCGTTGGCCACCACCAGGGTTTCGCCATCGGGCATCCATGACACCTGGTGCGGACCAATCCCGTGAGTGGAAATCTCGCCGCGGTGAACCAGGCGCTCACCTTCGAATGCGTAAACGCCGAGCAAGCCACGGCCCGGATCGGACGTGTCGTTCTCGGTGGCGTACAACCAGTCGCCGCTCTTGTGAATCACTGCGTGACCGTAGAAATGCCGATTCGGCAGCGACGTCACGGTTTGCAGCAAGGCGCCGTCACGCAAGTTGATCAGGTAGCTTTCGGTGCCCGGACGACGAGCGACAAACAGTGCAATGGGCAGCGTCGGATGATTGATGATGTCGTGGCAACGCTGGCCGACCTGGGTGGCGAACACCCGCGTGCCGTCCAGCCGATAACCGACGGCGTAATGCTTGCCATCGGTATCGTCCCGCGCCGACAGCAATAGCGGGCTCTTGTCCTTTTGCTTGAACAGCGTCCAGCCGCCCAGTGTCACTGCTCCCAGCAGCAAACTACCTAAAGTCAGAGCCTGACGTCGCAGCATCGCACTTGCCCTCATCAGTCACCGTCGTTGGCGTTGAAGCCCAGTTGAATGCCCAGCGCTTTGGCCAGTTCGCCTTCGTGCAGGCGGTGGACGACGTTGAGGCTGTCGTAGATATCGTTGAGTTGCTGGCGGCCGGCATCGTCATTGAGCATTTCTGTCAGCGAGCGCTGGTTGCTGGCAAACAGTTTCAGGGACGTCGCGTAGGCAGCGTCGATCTTGTCGGCCAAGGGCTTCTGATCACTTGGCAACAGGCCACGCAGGCCTTTGTTGTCCACACCTTCCCACACGGATTTGGCGGCGGCGAGGCTGGCTTCGAGGCCTGTCAGCGACGATTGGCTGCGCCATGCATCAGCCTGGAACGGTTGCGGCACGCCTTTGCTCTGACGGCCCATCGGGGTGCCGAGTTTTTTCTTCAGGGAGTCGAGGGCGGTCACCTGCACGCGCAGCAAATCGGCGATGGCTTCGTGAGAATCGGCGTAGCGCTGGTTCGGGAACTTGCTCATCTGCGCGAGCATGCCGTCGGTGTTGTTCCAGCTTTTCAGAATGTCTTCGGCCAACAGTTTCTGGTGCTCGCCGATCGCTTTGAGCAATGGGCAGTACTTGGCTTTTTGCGCGTCGCTGGCGACGTCGGGCTTGCTGTCGAACAGGATGTATTCGTAGGCCGAAAGCCCTTGAACCACAACACTCGACTTGGCCAGGGCAGCGGCGTCGATCTGCGGTTGCGCGGTGACCAGTTGCTCGACCTGACGGCCGACGAGGTTTTTCTTGTCTGGCCAGAACTGCACTTGCCACGCCCGGTTGCCCTCGGCCAGCGGACCGATCAACAGCGGTTGCAGTTCGGCCCAGGCTTTCTGCGCGTGCAGGAAGTCGGCGCGAGCGGTGTCGAGGTCTTGCTTGCCTTCGCAATAGGCGAGCGCACTGACGGCCAGTTGGCGGTCGGCTTCAACCCAGCGGGTGTAGGTCGGCAGGATCACGGATTTGGCGATGGCCGCCGACGTGACCGCTTGCGGATCCTGTGGCGAACACGCGCCCAAGGCGAGTGCGGCAAGGCTGGTAAATAGCAATTTGGGACGGAACATGTAGGGCTCCCGCTGATTGAACGCGTATTAAAGGGAATTCAAAAATGCCAGCAACGCGGCGCGCTGCTCGGCATTGAAAGACAAAACCTGTTGCTGCGCCGCTGTCGCCTCGCCGCCATGCCAGAGCACGGCTTCGAGCGCATTACGGGCGCGGCCGTCATGCAAAAACCGGGTGTGTCCACTGACCGCCTGCGTCAGGCCCATGCCCCACAATGGTGGCGTACGCCATTCGCGGCCACTGGCCTGGAATTCGGTACGGTTATCGGCCAGACCTTCGCCCATGTCATGCAGCAGCAGATCGCTGTACGGGCGAATCACTTGATTGGCCAGCTCAGGTTCCGCGGCATTGGCGGCAGTGGTGTATTTGGGCGTGTGACAGGACTGGCAGCCGGCCTGGAAAAACAGGGTCTTGCCGGCCAGCACTTCGGGCGCGCCGACATCGCGGCGCGCTGGTACGGCCAGGTTGCGGCTGTAGAACAGCACCAGGCGCAAAATATTGTCGCTGACTTCCGGCTCGCCATCGGGACCGTTGCCGTTAGGGGCCTGCTCGCAAGCGGTTTGCGTGTCGGTGCAGTCATCAATCGGCCTCAGACTCGTGGTGAGGCCCATGTCACCAGAAAACGCGTGAACATTTTGTTGATTGAGGTTCGGTTGGCCGGCTTTCCAGCCAAATCGGCCAAGGACGGTTTTCTGTTGGGCGTCATCCCAGACCTGGTTTGGACGTCCGCTGACGCCTTTGTTGTCTTTCGCCTGAGCCTCGGCATTGGCCAGGATTGCCGATTCGGGAATGGCTTCCAGCAGTCCCAGGCCAATCATCGGCGGGGCAACGCGTGCGGAAAAACGCGTGTCGGGGTGCATCGGGCCATAGCCGAGCTGAGTGATCTGCAGGGTCGGCTTTTGCAACTCGATTTCGGTGCCGTCCTTGAAGCGAATCGGCACCGGCGTGTAGTCGACACGCACCTTGCCTTCCGGGACCACGCCGGGCACTGACATGTCCTGGAACTGCCCGCCATAGACGGGCTCGGGAACCACCCCCAGTTGCTCGATGACGTTGGCAAACGCCGGTGCATCGGGAATCGACAGCCGTACAAGCATTGAAACGGCATTCGACGCGCCGGGCGCAGGCGGATGACCGCGGCCGTCCTTGATGTGACAGTTCTGGCAGGCGTTGGTGTTGAACAACGGGCCGAGGCCATCCCGCGCGGTGGTGGTCGAGGGGGCGATCACCCAGGGATTGCGGAAGAAGCTGTTGCCGACGCTGAAATCCACCCGCCGGGAGGGCGGCAGATTGGCGGACGGCAGGGAAAAGGAATTCTGATCGGTCTTGCGCACGGTCGTGCTGCCACCGGACCGGGCTTCACCGGGTTCGGCCTTGGTAAAACGCGGGGCGTCATCGCAGGCACTCAGGCCCAAGGCCAGAAACAGTGCGGACAAGCGAAGAAGCAGCGGGGGCATCAGACATCCTGCAAGACGAGCAAAACAAGGGCGCAAAGTCTAACAGGGCACGGGAGATTGAATAAGAGGAATTATCGTTTGGTTGATGTGGGGCATGGTTTTCATGTGAGACCGAGGCGCCGCCATCGCTGGCAAGCCAGCTCCCACAGGGATTGTGGTGTGCCCGGTTTTGCGAGCGCCGACGAATCTGTGGGAGCTGGCTTGCCAGCGATGGGGCCATCAGCGTCACGCAAAAATCAGGCAAGAAAAAGGCGACCCGGAGGTCGCCTTTCTGTTCAGTCAGCGTTGATCAGAACTCGTGATCAGCGTTGTCCGGGTTCAGGTCGCCGATGCCCAGTTTGCCAGCGGCGGCTTCGATCGAACCGGTCTGCTTGACCAGCGAAGCGATGGCGTCGCGGACGATCTGGTTGCCAGCGGTGTTGCCGGCAGCGATCAGTTGGTCGTAGTGCTCACCTTTGTTGGCGTGATCAACGATGACCTGCATTTTCGCTTCGGTCGCGGCCAGGTCGGCTTTCAACGCGGTGTCGGCGGCCGGGTCGGCTTTGGCCACCAGGGACGACAGGCTTGCGCCAGTCATTTTGGTGCCGTCCGTGCGGGTGTATTCGCCCAGGTATACGTTACGAATGCCTTTGGCATCGTAGAACTGGGAATTGTGCGTGTTGTCGCTGAAGCAGTCGTGTTCGTCTTCCGGGGAGTTGGCTTCCAGGGAAACCTTCATGCGCTCGCCCGCCAGTTCGCCCAGGGACAGGCTGCCCATGCCGAACAGCATTTTGCGCAGGCCGGATTCACCCGGTTCGGCTTCCAGCGTGGCGCGGTAGTTGTCGGCCACGTTCGGCTTCCAGTTGCCGACCATTTCTTCCAGGTCGCTGACCAGCAGTTGGGTCACGGACTTCAGGTAGGCACGACGACGGTCGTTGTGGCCGCCAGTAGCGCCGGCGCCTTCCAGGTAGTCGGACGCTGGACGATTGCCCGCGCCAGGGCCGGTGCCGTTCAGGTCCTGGCCCCACAGCAGGAATTCGATCGCGTGGTAGCCGGTAGCAACGTTGGCCTCGGAACCGCCCAGCTCGTTCAGGCTGGCGAGTTTTTCCGGGGTGATGTCCTTCACGTCGATCTTGTCTTCGCCGACCTGAACTTCGGTGTTGGCGATGATGTTGGCCGTCGCGCCCGGGTTACCCAGTGCGTGTTCGTAGGATTTGTCGACGTAGTCGATCAGGCCTTCGTCCAGTGGCCAGGCATTCACCTGACCCTCCCAATCGTCGATGATGGTGTTGCCGAAGCGGAAGACTTCGCTCTGCAGGTACGGAACGCGAGCGGCGACCCAGGCAGCCTTGGCGGCTTTCAGGGTGTCGGCGTTCGGTTTGGCGAGGAAGGCGTCGACGGCGGTTTGCAGGGTTTTCGCAGTAGATTCGGCATCGCTGTAAACGGCGAAAACCATGTCGGCGTAATGGGCGACAACGGCTTTGGCGGCGGCTTCGTCGACTTTACCGGCAGCGGCAGGTGCAGCAGCCGGGGCGGCTGGAGCGGTGGTGCTGGCGGCTGGAGTCGGCGCTGGTGCCGCGGCGTTCTTGTCTTTGCCTTCGCCACAACCGGCGAGGGAAATAGCGATGGCCAACAGACTGGCGGTAGCCAGAGGCATACGAATCATGGCGAACATCCTGCTTCGAGAGGGGGTGGAATGGCGCTGTCAGCGCGCAAAACTGCGACATAATGCAAATCTTTCGCATTATGTGTAAAGGGTTGTAGGTGGAAATATTTCTTATTCACAGACAGGTCAGGCGATACAAAACCTGTAGCAGCTGCCGCAGCCTGCGTTCGGCGGCGAAGCCGTCGTGAAATCGGGTGCCTCGTTGATCCGGGCAAACTTCGGTGTCAGGTTGAGCGACTGCTGCGCAGCCG
>NZ_JBYVMF010000033.1:0-66662 GCF_058145095.1 Pseudomonas sp. MDV22-iso1 | reverse complement strand
TCCAGGCCGACATGGGCATCCTGCTGACCTTCATGTTCCTGTGGAACATGCTCGGCGCGCTGATCCTGATTCCGGCTTTGTCGTATTTCCTGCTGCGCGGCCCCTCGCTTGTCGAACAGGCGCCACCGGATCTGCCGGAAGCGCGTGTCGATGGTCACGATCATTCCGAAAAACCGGGGGTGCGTCGTGCCCTCACACTGTCTGAGTAGTTCAATCATGTCCGATTACAAAGCTCCCCTGCGCGACATGCGCTTCGTCCTCAATGAAGTCTTCGAGGCTTCCCGGCTCTGGGCCGGACTGCCCGGTCTGGCGGAGGTCGTTGACGAAGAGACGGCTGCGGCGATTCTCGAAGAAGCCGGCAAAATCAGCGCCGGCAGCATCGCGCCACTGCGCCGTAGCGGTGACGAGCAAGGCTGCGCCTGGAACAACGGCAGAGTCAGCGTGCCGGACGGTTTCGCCGAGGTTTATCAGGCCTTCGCCGACGGCGGTTGGGTCGGTGTCGGCGGCGAGCCTCGGTTTGGCGGCATGGGCATGCCCAAGGTGATTTCCGCCCAGGTCGAAGAAATGGTCGCCTCGGCCAATCTGTCTTTCGGCACCTACCCGATGCTGACGGCCGGCGCCTGCCTGTCGCTCAACGCCCACGCCAGTGAAGCGCTGAAAACCAAGTACCTGCCGAACCTGTATGCCGGCGTCTGGAGCGGCTCGATGTGCCTGACCGAGGCCCACGCCGGCACCGACCTGGGCCTGATCCGCACCAAGGCCGAGCCTCAGGACGACGGCAGTTACAAGGTCAGCGGCAGCAAGATTTTCATCACCGGCGGCGAGCATGACCTGACGGAAAACATCATTCACCTGGTACTTGCACGTCTTCCCGATGCGCCCGCAGGCCCTAAAGGCATCTCGCTGTTCCTGGTGCCCAAGGTGCTGGTCAACGACGACGGTTCGCTGGGTGAACACAACGCCCTGTCCTGCGGCTCCATCGAACACAAGATGGGCATCAAAGGGTCGGCGACCTGCGTGATGAACTTTGACGGGGCGACGGGCTGGATCGTCGATGCGCCGAACAAAGGCCTGGCGGCGATGTTCACCATGATGAATTACGAGCGTCTGGGCGTCGGCATTCAGGGCCTGGCCCAGGGCGAGCGTTCTTATCAAAGCGCGGTTGCATACGCCCGTGATCGCCTGCAAAGCCGGGCGCCGACCGGCGCGCAAAACAGGGACAAACCGGCGGACCCGATCATCGTGCACCCCGACGTGCGCCGCATGCTGCTGACCATGAAAGCCCTGAACGAAGGAGGGCGCGCCTTCTCCAGCTACGTCGCCCTGCAACTGGACACCGCCAAGTACAGCGAAGATGAAGTCACCCGCCACCGCGCCCAGGAATTGGTGGCATTGCTGACCCCGGTGGCCAAGTCATTTCTCACCGACATGGCGCTGGAAAGCACCCTGCATGGCCAGATGATTTTTGGCGGCCACGGCTACATCCGCGAGTGGGGCCAGGAACAACTGGTGCGCGACGTACGCATCACCCAGATCTACGAAGGCACCAACGGCATCCAGTCCCTTGACCTGGCCGGGCGCAAGATCGTCGGCAGCGGCGGGGCGCTTTACCGTTTGTTCGCCTCGGAAATTCGCAACTTCACCGCCAACGCCAGCGCCGACCTTGGCGAGTTTACTCAGCCGCTGAACGCCGCCGTCGACACCCTCGATGAACTGACCGCGTGGCTGCTGGATCGCGCGCAGAACAACCCGAATGAAATCGGCGCGGCTTCGGTCGAGTACCTGCAGGTAGTTGGCTACACCGCCTATGCCTACATGTGGGCCTTGATGGCGAAAGCGGCCTTGGGCAAACAGACGGAGGACGATTTCTACGTCAGCAAGCTCGGCACGGCGCGGTTCTATTTCGCCCGCCTGTTGCCACGCATCCAGTCACTGAGCGCTTCGGTCATGGCCGGCAGCGAAAGCCTCTACTTGCTGGACGCGGCACAGTTTTGAATCAGGAAAGCCAGACCATGCTGAAGACAAAAATAATCTCGCCAGCAACAGGCGCCTACGCCTACCCGTTGTTGATCAAGCGCCTGTTGCAGTCGGGGGTGCAATACGCGCCCGGCAATGAAATCGTCTACGCCGACAAGCTGCGCTACAGCTACCAGACGCTCATCGAGCGCATCCATCGGCTGGCCAATGCGCTGACCGCCGCCGGGGTCAAGGCCGGCGATACCGTGGCCATGCTCGATTGGGACAGTCACCGCTACCTGGAGTGCTTCTTCGCCGTGCCCATGATCGGCGCAGTGCTGCACACGGTGAACATTCGCCTGTCGCCGGAGCAGGTGCTCTACACCATGAACCACGCCGAGGATGACCTGGTGCTGGTGCACGATGATTTCCTGCCCGTGATCGAGCAGATCCATGAGGGACTGAGTACCGTCAAAGGCTACATCCGCCTGAGCGATGACGCCGCACCCGACACCGTGCTTCCCGTGTTGGGCGAGTATGAAAGCCTGTTGTCCCAAGCGGCTTGCCACTACGACTTCCCCGACTTCGACGAAAATTCGGTGGCGACGCTGTTCTACACCACCGGCACCACGGGCGAGCCGAAAGGCGTGTACTTCAGCCATCGCCAACTGGTGCTGCATACCCTGAATGCCGTCGGCACCCTGGGCGTTTACCAAAGCCTGCCGTTGCTGCGTTCGAACGATGTGTACATGCCGATCACGCCGATGTTCCACGTTCACGCGTGGGGCGTGCCCTATGTCGCCACGCTTATGGGCATCAAGCAGGTGTATCCCGGCCGCTACGAGCCCAACAGCCTGGTCCGGCTGTTTCGAGAAGAGAAGGTCACCTTTTCTCATTGCGTGCCGACCGTCCTGCAAATGGTCCTCAACTGTGAGGAAGCTAAAGCGACCCGGTTTGACGGCTGGAAAATGCTGCTGGGCGGCAGCGCGTTGACGTTGGGTATCGCCAGTCAGGCCAGCGCCAAAGGCATTCAGGTGCACAGCGGCTACGGCATGTCCGAGACCTGTCCGATGCTGTGCCTTAGCTTCCAGCGCAGCGAAGAGCTTGAACAGCCCATGCCGACGCAGCTGCCCACGCGCATCAAGACCGGTATGCCGATACCCCTGGTCGACCTGGAAATCATTGATGCCAATGGTCAAGCGGTCGCCCATGACGGTGAGTCATTGGGCGAGATCGTGGTGCGCGCGCCGTGGCTGACCCAGGGCTATCTGAAGGCCCCGGAAAAAGGCGCCGAGCTGTGGCACAACGGCTGGCTGCACACCGGCGACCTCGCGTCCATCGACCGCCAGGGCCGGGTGGAAATCAAGGACCGGATCAAGGACGTGATCAAGACCGGTGGCGAGTGGATCAGTTCGCTGGACCTGGAGAACCTGATCAGCGAGCACGCATCGGTGGTCTCTGTCGCAGTGGTGGGTATTGCCGACGAGCAATGGGGCGAACGGCCCATGGCCCTGGTGGTGTGCGGGCCCGGACTGGTGGTCGACCAGCCGATGCTCGAAGCCCACCTGCAACAGTTCGTGGCCTGTGGCCGCATCAACAAATGGGCCATTCCCAAGCAGTTCAAGTTCGTCGCCCAGATCCCCAAGACCAGCGTCGGCAAGATCAACAAGAAGCTGATTCGGGAAAGCGAGTTGAGCTGAAGGAATCGAGGGATTGCGCAGCATCCACTCCTTGAACCGAACGAGAAGATATCCATGAATCATTTGATCGATTACAAAAACGAAGGCCCTCTGGCCCTGATCGGCCTCGCCCGTGCCCCCGTCAACGCCCTCGGCCAGGCATTACGCGAACAATTGTTGGAGGCCTGCGAGCGCGCCGCAGCCGATGCCAGCGTGAAAGCGATTGTGCTTTACGGCGCGAATTTGCCGTTCAGCGCCGGCGCGGATATTTCCGAGTTCGGCAGCCCGGCGTCGTTCGCCACGCCAGACCTGCCAGGCCTCCTGGTGCGCTTGACCGAGCTGGACAAACCAATGATTGCCGCCATCGGTGGCCTGGCGTTCGGCGGCGGACTGGAACTCGCCCTGGCCTGTGGCTACCGCGTGGCTGAAGCCGGGGCTCGACTTGGCCTGCCGGAAATCAAGCTGGGCTTGCTGCCCGGGGCCGGCGGTACCCAACGGTTGCCGCGCCTGATCGGTGCCGCCGCCGCGCTGAAGATGATCGCTTCCGGTCAGCCGATCAATGCCAGTCGCGCACTGGCGCTAGGGCTGCTTGATCGCGTGGCACCCACCGCCGACCGCTTGCTCGACACCGCCAAGGACTTTGCCGCAGAGCTGATCGCCGAGCAGGCGCCGGCACGTCCGGCATGGCCGCAGGCGAGCCCGGGCGCAGTGCTGCCCGCGAACTATTTCACCGACTATCGCACCGCCAATCAGGCGCGCTGGAAAGGCCAGAACGCGCCGCTGCGGGTGGTCGCGGCGATTCAAGCGGCCTGCAATCTGCCATTGGCGGAGGGGCTGCGCAGGGAAGGCGAATTGTTCAAGGACGCCGAAGCGTCCGGCGAATCCGAAGCCTTGCGCCATGTGTTTTTCGCAGAGCGCGAAGTCGGCAAGCTGCCGGGTCTGTATGCGGATACGCCGATTCGGCCGGTTACCCGTGTCGCCGTAATCGGCGCTGGCACCATGGGCGGCGGGATTGCCATGAACTTCGCCAACGCCGGCATGGCGGTGACGCTGCTGGAGCTCAAAGCCGAAGCCCTGGAGCGAGGCCTTGCGCTGATCCGCAAGAACTACGACAACAGTGCCCGGCGCGGCAAGCTCACGCTTGAACAAATGGAGCAGCGACTGGCGCTGATCCACGGCACCCTGGACTACGCCGATATCGCTGATGCCGATCTGGTGATCGAAGCCGTGTTCGAGAGTCTGCCCATCAAGCAGCAGGTGTTCCGCACCCTGGACGAGGTGTGCAAGGCCGGGGCGATTCTCGCCAGCAATACTTCCACCCTGGATGTCGATGCCATTGCTGCGGTGACGCGCCGGCCACAGGACGTCGTCGGCCTGCATTTCTTCAGCCCGGCCAACGTCATGCGCCTCCTTGAAGTGGTGCGTGGGACCGCCACGGCCGCCGACGTGCTGGCCACCACGCTGAAAGTCGCCAAGCGCATCGGCAAGATCCCGGTGGTGTCCGGGGTGTGCTTCGGCTTCATCGGCAATCGCATGCTCGAACCTTATTCCCGCGAGGCGCACCGTCTGCTGCTGGAGGGCGCTACGCCAGCGCAGATCGACCATGTACTCACCGGTCTGGGCATGGCGATGGGGGTCGTTGCCATGCACGATCTGGCGGGTATCGATGTCAGTTTCCTGGTGCGCGAGTCGCGTCGTGAGGTGATTGCCCACGACCCCGGCTACTGCAAGCTGGCCGATGCGCTGTACGCCCTGGGCCGCTTTGGCCAGAAGACCAGCCGCGGCTATTACGTCTACGAAGGCCGCGAGCGCCAGGACGATCCGCACGTGGTTGAACTGGCCGAGCAGATCGCTGGCGAATTAGGAATCCAGCGTCGTGACATCAGCGATCAGGAAATCCACGACCGCTGCCTGTTGATGCTGATCAACGAAGCCATCCAGTTGCTCGACGAAGGCATCGCCCAGCGCAGCAGCGACATCGATCTGGTGTGGATCAACGGCTACGGCTTCCCGGCCTGGCGCGGCGGACCGATGCACTACGCCGAGGGGCTAGGGCTGGCGCAGGTGTTTGAACGTATCAGCCATTACCGCGAGGCACTCGGCGCCTATGGCGAGATGTGGTTCCAGCCGGCCCCACTGCTTGAGCGTCTGGTGGCCAGCGGCAAGACCCGCATCGAGCGCATCTGAACATTCGGCGGCCACTGCGCGGTGGCCGCCACAACCTGTCACGCAAGGATTTCGATCATGAAAGAAGCCGTCATTCTCTCCACCGCCCGTACCCCCATCGCCAAGGCTTTCCGGGGTGCGTTCAACACCCTCAAGTCGCCGACCATGGCCAGCCACGCGATCCGTGCGGCGGTCGAACGTGCGGGCATCGAAGCCGGGGAAATCGAAGACCTGGTCATGGGTGCGGCACTGACCAGCGGCACGGCCGGTCTGAACCTCGCACGCATGGCGGCACTGGCTTCGGGGCTGCCGCTGTCTGTCAGCGGGCAGACCCTGGACCGCCAGTGCGCCTCGGGCTTGATGGCGATCGCCACGGCCGCCAAGCAGATCATCGTCGACGGCATGCCGGTCACCATCGGTGCCGGTCAGGAAAACATCAGTGCGGTGCAGAACCGCAACATGGAATGGGCCTACGCCGATCTCGATCCGCAAGTGGAGCGCAACGCCATCCACGCCTACATGCCCATGCTTAAAACCGCCGAGCTGGTTGCGCAACGCTACGGCATCAGCCGTGAGGCTCAGGACGCTTACGCCCTGCAATCGCAGCTACGCACAGCAGCGGCGCAACACGCCGGGCTGTTTGACAGCGAAATTGTGCCGGTCAGCAGCCTGCGTCAGGTGACCGATAAAGCCACGGGCGAGACCCGTCTGGAGCAAGTCACCCTGCGTCAGGATGAAGGCAACCGTCCGCAGACCCGTCTGGAGGATCTGGTCAACCTCAAACCGGTGATCGAAGGTGGCTGCATCACCGCCGGTAATGCCAGTCAACTCTCGGACGGCGCCAGCGCTTGCGTGCTGATGGAGGCACGCCTCGCCGAACAACGCAACCTCAAGCCGTTGGGCCTTTACCGTGGCATGGCGGTCGCTGGTCTGGCGCCGGAAGAAATGGGCATCGGCCCGGTGCTGGCGGTGCCCAAGTTGCTCAAGCAGCACGGCTTGAAGGTCGACGATATCGGGTTGTGGGAACTCAACGAAGCGTTCGCCTGCCAGGTCCTCTATTGCCGCGACACCCTGGGCATCGACGATGCTCGCTTGAACGTCAATGGCGGGGCCATCGCCATCGGCCACCCTTACGGCATGAGTGGCGCACGTATGGTCGGGCATGCCTTGCTGGAAGGCCGTCGACGCGGCGTGAAGTATGTGGTGGTGACTATGTGCGTGGGCGGCGGCATGGGTGCGGCGGGGCTGTTCGAAGTGTTCCAGTAACGCGCTCGGTCAGCCTGCGCACAGGATTGAAACCCTGTGCGCAGGGGCCGATTTACTGCAGCCGCCGCCACAGTGTGGAGCGGCTGATACCCAGTTGAGTGGCGGTCTGCGCCAGATTGCCGTTGCAGGCCAGAAGGGTTTCGCGCACGTATTGCTTTTCCTTTTCCTTGGCGAGGCTTTTCAAGTCGCTGACGGCCGGCCCTGCCTCATTAGATGCGGGGGGCGAGGCCTGGCTTTTCAGCAGTTCGGGAATCACCAGGGCCAGGCTTGACTCATCAATCGTGCTGCCTTGCAGCAGGTCCTGCGCTGACAGCGCCGCACGTTCAATGATGTTTTCCAGTTCACGGATGTTGCCGGGCCAGGTATACGCCATGAGCTTGGGCAGCAAGGCCTCCAGCAGCCGTTCCTGCAATCGCGGCACCGGTTTGTCGGCATTCAGGCGGAGCAGGATTGAGCGTGCGATGTCCGCGATGTCTTCCCGGCGATCACGCAACGGCACGGTCTGTAGCCGCAGTATGTTCAGGCGGTAGTAAAGGTCGCTGCGAAACGCCCCGGTCTCGATGGCTTGGGACAGGTCCTGATGGGTGGCGGCGATGATCCGGATGTCGATGCTGATCGGCTCGGTAGCGCCGAGGCGCAACACCTCGCGCTCCTGCAACACCCGCAACAGACGCGTCTGCAGCGACACTGGCATGTCGCCGATTTCGTCGAGGAACAGCGTGCCGCGATGGGCGGCCTCGATCAAACCGGGTTTGCCACCTTTGCGCGAGCCACTGAACGCGCCTTCCTGATAGCCGAACAGCTCGCTTTCCAGCAACGATTCGGGAAACGCTGCGCAGTTGATCGCAACGAACGGACCGCGCTGGCGGTCGCTGACATTGTGCATGCCTTGCGCCAGCAGCTCCTTGCCGGTGCCACTTTCGCCGGTGATCAGCACGGTCGAGGCGGTAGCCGCATAACGTTCGGCCAGTTTCAGTAACTGGCGCGTGGCCAGGCTTGCGCCATTGATATGCTCCAGGCGGTACTTGGCCGCGAAGCCGCTGGCGCGATGCGTCGAGCGGATGCGCTGGTCGGCACGCTGGACGGCGGAAGTGTCCTGGCAGGTCAACACCAGTCCGGTACGTTGGCCGTCTTCCAGAATCGGCAGGATATTGCTGACCACCAGATGCTGACCCAGGCGGATCACGGTGTTCTCTTCGCCAACGCCAGTGCGCAACACTTCGTCCAACGCCAGTTCCGGGCAGAACGTCTGCAAGGGACGACCCAGCACACGGTTTGCCGGCAAGCCCAGCAGCACTTCCAGTGCAGGGTTGAGCGATTGCACGATGCCCTGATTGTCCACCGCCGCCACGCCGGTCGGGATGTGCTGCAACACGCCGTCCAGGTGCCGGCGCTTGGCAATTTCGATGCGTTGGCTGTGCAGGATGCCCAACGCTTCTTCCAGCGCTTTGCGCACCGTGTCCTGACTCAATGACAGCACGCCGTGCAAGCCGACACGTTCGGCCAGTTCAACCACGGTGGATGAACCAATCACGGTCTGATAACCCAGGCTGCGGGCCTGTTCGACCGCTTGCCGGGCTTCGTCGAGCGTGAGGTAGCACGCCTGGTGGATCTGCACGGTAAACAGCGCAGCCATCGATTCGAGGTCGGCGTTGATCCGCGCGTAGCTGATGACGGCGATTTGCGGGGAGCGCAGTCGCGCCTGTTCCAGGGCGCGAAGGAGATCGGCGCCGCCCACGCGCATCGACAGCACGGGGCGAGTCAGGTGCCTGCGCAGATAGGCCGCGGTGGCGCCTGCGCAAATAAAAACATCGACTTCGTTGTTCTGCTCAAGCGTGCGGGCCAGGTTCAGCGATTCGGCGACGGTGGTGTCCAGCACGCGGATATTGGTTTCGGCGCCATAGTCAGCCGTCACGCTGGTGACCACGCGCGCCAGGCGGCTTTGTTGCAGCGGGCGTTCCAGGTGGCTGGTGAGCACGATGATCTGGGGTTGGCGCGGCGGCATGGCGAGCGGTTCTCTGGAGTGTTTCAACGGGGTTTCACAGTTGAGCGCAGTCGTTTCATTAATGCAACGAAGTTCATCCGTCGAACGCCGCGCCATCACCACCATGAATGTATGCAGGCCACGTGTTTCAAGGGCTTAGGCCGTTGAGTGAACGGTGTCGAAAAAGCTGGCCCGGCATTTGCTCTCACTCTGTCTCAAGTGAAATGCAGCCATCTTCAAAACAATTTCAACAGGTCAGGTGCGGCGTCTAATGAGTGGTCCGAACGTAGCGGCGGCGAGCGTATCGCAGCCCGAAGCACAAGTGAAAAAAACCAGACTTGAATTGTATCTTTGCGCCCAGGCCGGCGCGCGACGGGTGACCGTCAACAATCAGCAGCGCCTGTCTGGCGGCGCTATCCAGGAAAACTGGTTACTCGAGGTGAGCGTGGAGGGCGGTGGTTATGCCGGCAATCAGCGCTGGGTCCTGCGCAGCGACGCACAGTCGGTGGTGCAGGGCAGTCTCAGCCGCGCTCAGGAATTCGCGGTGTTGAGCACCGTTCACCGGGCCGGGGTCAAGGTGCCCCGACCGCTCTGGTTGTGTGAAGACACCTCGATCCACGGGCGGGCATTCTTCGTCATGGAGTGGGTGTCCGGGATCACCAGCGGCCATCGGCTCACCAGCCAGTTGGGCGCGCAAGGCGATCTGCAATTGGTGACTGACCTGGGGGCCAATCTGGCGCGTATCCATTGCATCCAGCCCGGCGAGGCCAGCCTGGCATTTCTGGGCAACCCGCAGCAGGTCTCGGTGCAAACGTCGATTGATGTCCTGCGTGCCGTACTGGATCGCCTCGGGGCGGCTCAACCCGTGCTGGAGTGGGGCCTGCGCTGGTGTGAGTCCAACGCGCCGAAAAGCACGGCCCGCTGTTTGCTCCATGGTGACTTTCGCACCGGCAATTACCTGGCCGAGTCCGGTAGCTTGCAGGCGGTACTGGATTGGGAGTTCACCGGCTGGGGCGATCCCCGTGAGGACATCGGCTGGTTCACCGCCCGCTGCTGGCGGTTCGCCCGGCCCGACCTGGAGGCGGGCGGCATCGGTACGCTGGAGCACTTCATGCGCGGCTACACCGAGGTGTCGCCCCTCACTATCGAGCCTGAAGAATTGATCTTCTGGCAGGTCATGGCGACGTTGCGTTGGGCGGTCATTGCCCAGCAGCAGGCCCAGCGGCATTTGTCCGGTGAAGAACCTTCGCTGGAACTGGCCCTGACCGGCAGGCTGGTGCCTGAGCTGGAACTGGACATATTGCGGTTGACCGGAGGACTGCGCTGATGACTATCCGTCCCGATGCGAGTGAACTGTTGGCGATTGCCCGCCAGACCCTGCTCGACGAATTACTGCCACAACTGCCGGCCAACCTGCGTTACCAGGCGCTGATGATCGCCAATGCCATGGCCATTGCCGGGCGCGAATGCGTTCAAGGTGAACCCGCTCAGGCCGCTGAAATACAGCGAATGGCGGAGTTGCTCGAGAAGGACCCGACACCCTCGACGGATGTCCGTCAGTCCCTGTGCCGGGCCATTCGTCAGGGCGATTTCGATACGCCCGGCGATGATCAGGAACGCCTGTTGTCGGCGCTCTCGGCGATCACCCGGGCGCGCCTGTCCATCAGCAATCCGAAGGTGCTGGGTCAATGAGTGCCGCAGCGGTTATGCGTCGTCGTTGCTACCTGGTCCGCCATGGTCATGTGGATTATTTTTCTGCCGATGGCCAGCCGCTGGACCCGCGCAGCGTGCCGCTCTCCGACCTGGGCGTGGAGCAGGTGCGGCAGCTGGCGCAAGTGATGGAGCCGATCAGCTTCGACCGTGCGCTGTGCTCCGATTACCCGCGCGCCGGCCAGACCGCTAAAGGGCTGCTGGGCGATCGCCCAATCGAACTCCAGGCATGCGCGCAGCTACGGGAAGTGCGTGCCGGGCGTTTGCGCGAGATTGCTCCGGAGCAACTGCAGCAGATGGTCGGCTATGCCTACGACAGCTTTACCGATCCTGAAGGCAGTTTCATGGGCGGGGAGCGCTGGAGCGATTTCGAGCGTCGCGTCGTGACGCGTTTCGAAGAAGTCCTGGCCGAGCCCGACTGGCAGAGCTTGCTGCTGGTCAGCCACGACGCAGTCAATCGGCTGTTGCTCGGCTGGGCGCTCGGCGGCGGGCGCGGATGCGCCGGTGCCCTGGAGCAGGACAACGCGTGCCTGAACATCATCGATATCGACCTGCAGGCCGGGCGCGTTCTGCGCTGCCACGTGCGTGTCGTGAACCTCACGCCTTACGACCTTCCCAAGACCCGCCAGCGACTCACCGTGATGGAGCGCATCTACGCGCAACTCGCACCGCTCGCCGAACAACGAACCTAGTCGAACAGACACCAGGACCACCATGAACTTTACGATCCCCCCAGAGTTGCTCGAACTGCGCGAAAAGACCCGCGCCTTTATCGCCGAACAGGTGATTCCGATGGAGACCGACCCGCGCCTGACCGCCCATGGTCCCACCGAAGAACTGCGCCAGGAATTGCTGGCCAGGGCCCGTGATGCCGGTCTGTTGTGCCCGCATGCCAGTCGCGAAATGGGCGGCGCAGGCTTGAGCCATGTCGCCAAGGCCATCGTCTTCGAAGAGGCGGGTTACTCGCCGTTAGGTCCGATTGCACTGAATATTCATGCCCCGGACGAGGGCAACATTCACCTGATGGACGAAGTGGCGACCGCGGCGCAAAAAGATCGCTGGTTGCGGCCACTGGTCAGTGGCCGGATCCGCTCCTGCTTTGCCATGACCGAACCGGCGCCCGGCGCAGGCTCCGATCCGTCGATGATGCAAACCGTTGCCGTGCGTGACGGCGACCATTACGTCATCAATGGCCGCAAATGGCTGATCACCGGGGCCGACGGTGCCGGGTTCGCCATCATCATGGCGCGTATGGAAGACGGCTCGGCGACCATGTTCCTGACGGACATGAGCAACCCGGGGATTATCCACGAGCGTCAACTCAAGACGCTGGACAGCTGTTTTTCCGGCGGCCACTCGGTGCTGCGTTTTGAAAATCTGCGGATCCCGGCCACCGATGTGCTGGGTGAAATCGGCAAGGGCTTTCGCTATGCGCAAGTGCGTCTGGCGCCGGCGAGACTGACCCACTGCATGCGTTGGCTGGGGGCCGCCCGGCGTGCCCATGACATCGCCTGCGACTACGCGCGAACCCGCGCTTCGTTCGGCAAAACCCTGGGCGAACACCAGGGCGTTGGTTTCATGCTGGCCGACAACCAGATGGCGCTGCACAGCACCCGTCTTGCCATTTGGCATTGCGCCTGGGTGCTGGACGAGGGCGGTCGCGGCAATGTCGAGTCGAGCATGACCAAGGTGCTGAGTGCTGAAGCCTTGTGGCACGTGGTTGATCGCTGCGTACAGATTCTGGGTGGGCGAGGTGTGACCGGCGAAACCGTGGTCGAGCGCATCTTCCGTGACATCCGTCCGTTCCGCATCTATGACGGCCCGAGCGAAGTGCACCGCATGAGCCTGGCGAAAAAAATCCTCGACGGACACAAGGAGTTTTCCTGATGAAACCTGCAATTGCTCAGCTGTTTGATCTGACGGGCCGTCGTGCCTTGGTCACGGGTGCCTCGAGCGGGCTTGGCCGACATTTCGCCCGCACGCTGGCGGCAGCAGGTGCCGAAGTGGCGGTGGCGGCGCGTCGAGTTGAACAGTTGCAAACCCTGGTCGATGAAATCGAAGGCAAGGGCGGGCGGGCCCGAGCGTTCACTCTGGACGTGACCGACCGGAGCTCGGTCAACGCCTGCCTCGAACGGATCGCCGAGGAGCTGGGGCCGCTGGATATTCTGGTCAACAACGCGGGTGTCAGCGACAGCCTGCATGTGCTTGAGTACACCGACGATGATTGGGATCGGGTAGTCGGCACCAACCTCAAGGGCGCCTGGATCGTCGCGCAGGAAGTGGCGCGGCGGATGGTCGAGACGCAACGCGGCGGGAGCCTGATCAACGTGACGTCGATTCTCGCCAGTCGTGTTGCCGGCACCTTGAGTCCGTACGTCGCGGCGAAGGCCGGTCTGGGCCATTTGACCCGTTCCCTGGCCCTGGAACTGGCGCGCCACGAGATCCGGGTGAACGCTATCGCCCCCGGCTATGTGATGACTGAACTCAACAGTGATTTCTTGCGCGGCGAGGCGGGGGAAAAGTTGCGCGCGCGAATTCCCACTCGGCGTTTCTGCACGCCGGCCGATCTGGACGGCGCCTTGTTGCTGCTCGCGTCTGATGCCGGTCGTGGCATGACTGGCAGTGAAATAGTCGTGGATGCCGGTCACCTGTGCAGCACGTTATAGCGCGACCTTCAGCGAGCGCTGCAAGGGTGAACCGACCGATCAGGACTGGAAAACCAAGATGAATGTATTGCACGAAAAAGTCGCGGTGATCACCGGGGCCGCCAGCGGCTTCGGACGCGAACTGGCCATAGCCTGCGCCGATGAAGGCATGCGTCTGGTATTGACCGATATCGATGAAGTAAACCTGCATGGCACCGTTCAGTTGCTGCCATCGGGCACGCAGGTGCTGACGATGACCTGCGATGTCGCCCGTGCCGAACAGGTCGAGCAACTGGCGGTGGCCACGTACGCGCGCTTCGGCGCTGCGCACCTGCTGTTCAACAATGCCGGGGTATTGGTCGGCGGTCCGCTGTGGACCACCACCGAACAGGATTGGGCATGGATGTTCGGCATCAACGTGATGGGTGTTGCCCATGGCATTCGCAGTTTCGTGCCGCGGATGCTGGCGCAAAAGGACCCGTGCCACATCGTCAACACCGCCTCGGTCGCCGGTTTGCTGTCGGTGCCGGGCAACGGCATCTACTGCGCCACCAAGCACGCGGTGGTGACAATGTCCGAATGCCTGCAACTTGAATTGCAGGAAGAAAACGCTTCGATCGGCGTCTCGGTGCTGTGCCCGGCTTTTGTCCCCACGGGCATTGCCGATGCCGGACGCAATCGTCCGGTCGAACTGGCTGCGTCCAATCCACTCAAGGAAAAGTACGAAGAGCAGACGCGCAAGGCGACCCTGGCGGGCAAACTCAGTGCGACTGATATCGCGCGCATCACCCTCGATGCCGTGAAGGAAAACCGCTTCTATATCTTGCCGCACCAAAAGATCAAGCGCCTGATCGAGGTGCGCATGGCCGACATCCTGGAAGAGCGCAGCCCGCGCAAAACCTCTCGCTGAAACAGTGGAACTACTGTAGGAGCGAGCCCTGCTCGCGATGGACTAAAGAGCGTCGCGTTTTACCCGCAAACGCGCGTTATCGTTGAAGACCATCGCGAGCAGGCTCGCTCCTACAGGTTAATAGTGCAGGCAGATCTTGCCGAAATGCCTGGCGGCCTGTTGATGGGCAAAGGCTTCGGCGATCTGTTCCAGCGGATAGCTGCGGTCGATGACCGGACGCCAGCTGAAGGTTTCCAGCGCACGCACCATGTCCTGTTGCTGCTCGCGGCTGCCAACGATCAAACCACGCAGTGTTTGCTGTTTACGCATCAATTCCAGGGTCGGCACGCTGCCGGCAAAGCCTGTGAGCACACCGATCAACGCAATGTGGCCACCCGCCGCGCAGGCGCGAATGGATTGCGGCAACGTGCCAGGGCCACCCACTTCCACCACGATGTCGGCACCGTGGCCGTCGGTAGCGGCGAGTACGGCGTCACCCCATTCCGGCTGGTCCTTGTAGTTGATGACATGGTCGGCGCCCAGTGCCAGCAGCTTGGCTTTCTTGGCCTCGGACGACGTCGTCGCAATGACGCGTGCACCCATGGTCTTGGCCATCTGCAAGGCAAAGATCGAGACACCACCAGTGCCCAGCACCAGCACAGTATCGCCGGCCTTGATGCGACCATCGACCACCAATGCACGCCAGGCGGTCAGGCCTGCGGTGGTCAGGGTGGCGGCTTCTTCGAAGGTGTAGCCCTTGGGTGCCAGGGTGAATGCATCGGTTGGCAGGTTGATCAGCTCACGGGCAAAACCGTCGACGCCATCGCCAGGCACAGTCTGGAACGTCGTGGGCACCACGCGACCGGATTGCCAGTGGGGGAAGAAGCACGACACCACGCAATCACCCACGGCGAATTCCGTCACACCTTCGCCCACGGCTGTGACCACACCCGCGCCATCGGCCATGGGGATGCGACCCTCCGCTGCGCCGGCGTGACCGGTGACGACGCCGAGGTCGTGGTAGTTGAGGGAGCTGGCGTGGAGGCGTACCTGGATCTCGCCGGCGGCGGGTGTGCCGGGGGCTGCCATGTCGACCAGGCGCAAGTTGTCCAGGCCGGCAGGGTGTTGGAGCTGGATGGCTTTCATGAGTGTCCTTGAGTCAGTCCGTGTGTCGTTAGGATCGGGCCTTGTTCGCCTGCGACAGCCACGTCTGCGTGCAGCATCTTGCCTCAAGGGGAGGCTGCGGTGATGCGCACCGCAGCCTCGGCATGATCACTGCGCTACGTCACGCAGGGTCGTCATGTCGATCACGAAGCGGTACTTCACATCGTTGCGTTGCAGGCGGTCGAAGGCCGTGTTGATGTCCTTGATATCAATCATTTCGCAGCTGGGCAACACCTGATGTTCAGCGCAGAAATCCAGGAGTTCCTGGATCGCCTGGATGCCACCGATCAGCGAACCGACCAGGCTGCGGTTGTTGCGAATCAGCAAGCCGCCATGGATGGGCTCAAGGGGTTCGATGGCGCCGACCAGCACCAGTACGCCCTCACGCCCGAGCAGCATCAAGTACGGGTTGACGTCGTGCCGTTTCGGAATGGTGTCGATGATGAACTCGAACCCGTTGGCTGCCGTCGCCATTGCCGCCGTATCGCTGGACAGCAGCACGTGATGGGCGCCGAGGGCGATGGCGTCATCGATCTTGCCTGCCGACGTGGTGATAACGGTGACATCGGCGCCCAGGGCTGCCGCCAGCTTCACCGCCACGTGTCCCAGGCCACCGAGGCCGACCACGGCAATTTTCGAGCCCTTGCCCACGTTGTAGCGGCGCATCGGGTTCCACACGGTAATGCCGGCGCACAGCAGCGGCGCGGCGAAGCGCGGATCGAGGCTGTCCGGCATGCGCAGCACGAATTGTTCGCGCACCACAATGTGCTCGGCGTAACCGCCATAGGTGATGTCGCCGGTGTGCCGATCCTTGCCGTTGTAGGTCGTCGTCGGACCGTGAATGCACAGTTGTTCCTGATGCTCGGCGCAGGGCGCGCATTGCAGGCAGCTGTCGACCTGGCACCCGACGGCAACCCGATCGCCCACCTTGAAGCGGCTGACGTTGCTGCCGACGGCCGTGACGTGTCCGACGATCTCGTGGCCGGGCACGATGGGGTAGACCGTGTTGTTCCAGTCGTTGTGTACCTGATGCGCATCGGTATGGCAGACGCCGCAATAGGCGATGTTGATGGCGATGTCGTCGGCACGCAGCGCCCGGCGTTCGAAGCGAAACGGGGCGAGTGGGGAGTCGGCGCTGTGTGCGGCGAATCCGAGGCATGTGGTCATGGCGAATTCCTGTAGAAATCAGTGCGTGCCCCTGGCGTTGACCAGGGGCACAAGGAAGGTCAGATCGACGGGCGCAGCCAGGGCGCAGGGGTGGTTTGCGGCGAAGCGATCTGGTTGACGATCCACTTACCCATGCGCCGCAGCGGCTCGATGGAATCTTGCGGTCCAGCCCATTTCAGCCCCGCCGCGTAGCCCAGCGAGACGATGCGCTGGGCGCCATACAGCGGCAGGATGTCCTTGAGCTGATCCTTGATGCTTTCCGGATAAACGCCGACGGTCTGGGTGTAGGCATCCACCGCGTCCAGCATCTCGCTGAGGTCATCAACCGGCACCAGGTTGGCGGTGCGGTCGTCGAGCCGGGGGGCGAAGGACACCGCTTCCGGAATCTGCGAGCAGATCACCGCACCTTCGCCGTCCTGGCCCCCGATCACGTGATACCACTCGTCATCCAGGCGCAGCGCATCGACCTCGGCCTTGAGGCCCTGGTCGTAGCGCTTGGGCACTGTGCTAAGGGTGTTGGGCAGCGTCTGCATGGCGTCGTAGACATAGCGACCGAAGGTGTTGAGCTGCGTCAGGCCTGCCTCGTCAGTGCCGCTTTGCACGTAGACCACACGGGCGCATACGCAGGCTTTCTGGTTCAGTGCGCCGATATCGCTGGCCAGGCGCACGGCGGCTTCGCGCATGGTCGCTTCGCTTTCAAAGGTGTCCTTGCCGATGATGCTGGCGCTGCGTTTCGGGTCCAGGGAAATCAGTTCCAGGCCCGGCTGGATGTAGCGGGTGACGTGCTTCATCGCCGCATAGCCGCCCCAGGCCACGATCTTCTCCAGGTTCTGCGGTTGATACAGACGTTCCTCGAACGCCTGATCGCCACCTTTCCAGTAGGCGACGCTGAGGTGTTTGGTCAGTGGATGGTCGGGCGCCATTTCGACCATCGTGCGGGCGATGGCGAGCGCGGTGAACGGGTCGTTGGACGGCGCCTTGATGATCGCGTCGCTGCGCAGGACCATGTTGCGCAGGATGGTCAGCAGTGACAGCCCGGTGGCATTGCCGGCGACGATATGCAGGGTTCGCGCGCCGAAGCAGCGCACCTCCAGTTCGGTACCGTCGAGCAACTGCTGCTTGACCCAGCTTTCCAGGTATTTGACACCTACCGAGTTTTCCACCTGCTCGGTGACTGACTCGCGGGTGAGCATATGGCGCAGTCCCATGTAGCTGCCCTTGACCATGCTCGGGGTGACGGGCGCAGTCAGATAGGACAGCTCGCAGGCTTCCTGCAAAAAGGGATTTTTATCGAACTCCAGGCGTTCACCGAGGGCTTCGGCGTAGTCGAGGATGTCCTTGAACGTCAGGGTGTACAGGTCGGCGAGCCGGGCCGGATTACCGAGGGGTAACTGGTCGATGTACTTGTGCGCATCCGGCGTCTGGAAAATCAGGTCGCCGCCACGGCCGCCCACGTCGATCAGGTTGTCGGTAATGACTTTGCCGCGGATGATCATCGGCGCGATAGGTTTGCTCATGGGGTCAGCCCTCCAGTGTGTTGAGGAAATCCATCGCCTGGCGATGGGAGTCTTCTGTTGCCGCGCAGGTGATCTTGTCGTCACCGCCATTGAGTTCGCTGTAGCGCTGAATCGGCCCGACCACATAGCAACTTGGCCGACCGCAGCTGCACGGCTTTTCCCATTCGATAGTGATTTCATCGCCGGTGATAAAACCGCCCCAGCGAATCTCCGCGCCGAGGTCGAAGAACGCCGCACGCCCGGTGATGCGACCATGGCGCGGCAGTGGCTTGCTGGTTTCGGGATCGAGCAGGTAAGGGATGACGGTCGGGGCGAAATGGAAGTGGCCTGCTTCGCAACGAGCGTGGGCGCCGCCGACGATTTCCGACATGGCATAGGATTCGTTGAGGGTTTTGGCACCGGTGAAGCGCAGCACCTCTTCGCGCCAGCCCTCGGGTTGCACCACACCCTTGCCACCGCCGGAGGTGTGCACGAAGGAATCCGGATGGAAGACGCCTTCCAGTCCGCGCTCAAGCCCGGCCTTGGCCATGCTGTGCAGCAGGTTCCAGGTGGCACCGACGTACACACGCTGGCCCTTGAGTTGGGTGGACATGTGATCGAAGAAGGTCGCCAGATGCTGAGGCATGTCGGCCTGCAACCGGTCGAACGCCTTCTTCTTTTCCAACAGCTCCGGGCTGATCACCAGGCGATCGAGGGTGCCTTTGGACTGTGCCGCGCGCAGCTTGGCGCCGAGGTGCAGCACGTCGGTGCTGAGGGTGGTCGGGTACGCCGCGTGGAAATGTGATTCGTCCGGCAGCAGTGCCGGGATCATCGCGGCGTGGACGCGCACATGGCTCAGGTAGCCCTTGCGGTAGTACGGGTAGATCGTGTGCAAGTTGGGCGAAGGCGTGTCCGGCCTCTCCATGTTCCACACCACCATCTTGCGCAGCTGGGCGAATTTGTCCCATTCGTGTACGCCCTGGGGCAGGAACGACAGGGTCCCGGAAGTGCCCGAGGTGTGGCTGATGCGCAGTTGCGGCACGCCTTCATCCATGGTTTCGAACCAGTCATCCAGGCCCTCGCAATCGCTGACGTTGACGGCGGCAATGGCCTCGGCAACTTCAGGGATCACCAGTTTGCCCATCCACTTGTTGATCTGGGCGAAGCTGCGTTTTTCCAGCAACGATGGCGGGTAAGACTTGTAGACCGTGTGTTCGAACAGCAGCGGTACGACGTCATCGAGTTGCTCGATCTGATCGATGCCCTGGGCATCGGCGAGTTTATTCAGCACCGGGATGCGCTGGCGCAATTCGGCGAAACGCTGCTTGAGTCCATTGAGCTGCAGGGCGTCGATGTCGGCGCGGGGCATCTCGTTCCAGGCTTGCTGGGAATAGTTGACCAAGGCTGCCGGATTGTTCAGCAGCAGCTGGGTTTTTTGTTCTATCGACAGGGGTGATGTGGGCATTGACTGGCTCGCTACTCGTTGGGTGGGACCCGGAGAGGCCGGGGGAGAGTGCGGCTCAAGTATGGGGAAGCCGTCGGGGATTTTGTTCCGGATTCCAGTGTTTGATGCGTCGTTTCAAGCTATTGATAAATAACGATAAAAAATCAAATTCAGGGCGGCTTTGCGGAGCATTCCGGATTCGCCGTGGGCGAGGTTTTTTCAGGCGAAATCCGGCGGTTTGCCGGCATACACTCAGGCTTTCTCCACCTGTTCATGGGCGAAAAATCTGCCAGCCGGCCCAAGGGTTGCGGTTGGCTCAAGTGATGTCTCGGCACCCTGAAAAAACTTAATGCAACACACCCCTTCGTGAGGTTTCCCATGTTGAAAATGGTATTTCAGACCACTCCATCAATGATCATCGAACGCGGTGCTGCGACCCGGCTCGCCGCGCATGTTCGCGCCATGGGTTGCAGGTCGGTTCTGGTGGTGACGGATGCGGGGGTTATTGCGGCCCGGCTACTGGAGGCGGTGCTCGCCGGGCTGGAGGGGCACGAGATAACCGTCAGCGTTTTTTCCCAGGTACAGGCCGACCCACCGGAGTCCGTCATCCTGGCCGCGGTGGATGCGGCGCAAGCCTGTGACGCCGATTGCGTGGTGGGGTTGGGCGGTGGCAGTTCGCTGGATGCCGCCAAGTTGGCTGCGCTATTGGCGCGCAGTGGCGAGTCGCTGGAACAGGTGTATGGCATCAACCAGGCCAAGGGCCCGCGCCTGCCGTTAATTCTGGTGCCGACCACCGCCGGAACGGGCTCGGAGGTGACGTCGGTATCAGTCGTGACCACGGGGGCGGGGGAGAAGAACGTGGTGTATTCGCCGATGCTGTTGCCGGACCTGGCCGTGCTGGACGCAGAACTCACCCTTGGTTTGCCGTCCCACGTCACGGCGGCAACCGGTATCGATGCCATGGTCCATGCCATCGAGGCCTACACCAGCAAACATCTGAAGAACCCGATTTCCGATTGCCTGGCGCGTGAGGCTCTACGGCTGTTGTCCGGCAGCCTTTTTCAGGCCTGTCAGGACGGACGCAATCTGCAGGCGCGGGAGAACATGTTGCTGGGGGCTTGCCTGGCCGGCATGGCGTTCGCCAATTCCCCGGTGGCCGCGGTGCATGCGCTGGCTTACCCGCTGGGCGCGCGCTTCCACATACCCCATGGCCTTTCCAATGCGCTGGTGCTGGGGCCGGTGATGCGTCTGAACCTCTCGGCGGTGGCGCCTTTGTACGCACAGCTGGCAAGCATTGTCCTGCCAGGCTTTCGTGGTTCCGATCAGGACAAAGCCCTGGCCCTGGCCGACTACCTCGGTGGCCTGGCGGGTGAGTTGGGCCTGCCGACCCGCTTGCGCGATCTGGGCATTGCCGAGGCCGACATCGAGCCGCTGGTGGTCGATGCCATGCGCCAGTCACGTCTGCTGGGCAACAACCCACGAGCCGTCAGTGAAGCCGATGTGCGCTCGATCTACCGGGAAATCCTGTGAGCGGCAAGGTCAACCGGCCACGCCGGGAACAGTTTCGGCGCTTCACCCAAATGCCTACGCGCTGGGGTGATCATGACGCCTATGGGCACGTGAACAACGTGGTCTATTACTCGTACTGCGAGTCGGCGATCACCGCGTTCCTGGTCGAACAGGGCACCCTGGACATTGCCGTCAGCCCGGTGATCGGCTTGATCGTCAACTCGGGCTGTACGTACTTCTCGTCCATCGCGTTTCCCGACCAGATCACTGTGGCGATGAAAATATCCCACCTGGGCAACAGCAGTGCGCGATACGAACTGGCACTGTTTCGCAACGACGAGAACGAAGCGTGCGCGGCGGCGCATATCGTCTATGTGTACGTCGACCGGGTCAGCAACAGGTCGGTGTCCATCCCGCCAACCATTCGAACGGTGCTCGCCAGGCTCGCTGACTAAGCGAGCGTGCTCGGTCATACTCCGGTTTGCCGCCGTGCAAAGGGCGGCATTCTGGAGAGGGCAACGTGATCAAACCACCCCAAGACAAGATGGCTGTGCAGGTCGAAATACCTGCACAGCCGCGCAAGGAACCGCGTCAGGCGCGCTCGATTGCGCTGGTCACGGCACTCAAGCAAACCGGTCGGCAGATACTCGAAAGCGAAGGGCGGGACGCCTTGAATGCCATGCGCCTGGCCGAAGATTCCGGCGTGGCGATCAGCTCGATCTACGAATACTTTCCGACGATGGAAGCGTTGATCGCTGCCGTATTTGATGATTATCGATCTGAAGCCCGCAGCGAGTTGTTTGCCGACATCATGGCCTTGCCGCCAGAGGTGACCTTGTTCGACGGCATTTTGCTGGCCTTTCGAGCCGTACTGGCCAGCCACCAGAAGAAGGCGTTGTTCGATTCGGCATTCAGCGTGCGCTCCACTCATTACGATGAGCTGGTGCGGCTGGATGTGGTCAAGGCCAAACAGCTGTGGACCACCACGGCCAGCTCAGCATTGATGACACGTTTCGCTGGCGAGATTCGGGTAGAGAATCGCGAGAAGGCTGAATTTCTGGTCTACCAGACGTTGATGGCGCTGCCTCGGGCAATCCTGCTGGAAAAACCCAGCTATCTCAGTGACGAGGACACCCCCAAGCTGATGGCGCGGATGCTTCACGCGATGCTGACGGACCCTGTGCCCTGACGGTTGGCCAGAACCCGGTGCTTACATGGCGCGGGGTGTGTGCGGGCTTTGTGTAGCAGCTGCCGAAGGCTGCGTTCGCTCCGGGGTCGCGCTCGACCGTAGCAGTCGCTTTCCAGCCCCTTTGGTGTTCGCTTGAAAAGCAGGGCCGCTTCGCGCCCCAACGCAGGCTTCGCCAGCTGCTACAAGGGGGCGGGGTGTGTGCGGGCTTTGTGTAGCAGCTGCCGAAGGCTGCGTTCGACTGCGAAGCGGTCGCTGTTCAGGCGCTGCGGTGTTCGCTTGAAAATCGGGGGCCGCTTCGCGCCTCAACGCAGGCTGGGCCAGCGGCTACCGAACACACCCACAGGCCACGCAAGAACGCTGTCACGCGTCAGCCGGCAGCCCAATCCATTTCTCGAAGCCGTCCAACAGGATCTCGATACCTGCGTCGTACGCAGCCGGACTGTCGAGTGCCGCGAACGGCGCGGCGAGATAGGCCGCGCCAGGAAAGCTGTCCTGGGGGAATTTTGCGACATATCCGCTGATGAAATCGCCGTGGGTCTGGGGCGATTGGCGGTTCTCTTTTTCGGCCGCGATGACCGAGACAAACAGCAGTAACAGGTGATAAACCATGGCGGCCATCGGACCTGGCAGGCCCATGGCTTTGAGGATTCTTCCGACGTGATCGAAATACGCCAGACCGTAATCCACTTCGCCTGACTGCACCCGCTGGAACAGCCTGAATTTGTTTTCCGTGAGGATATAGGTTGCCAGTCCCGGCCAGCGTCCCATCGTTTCCAGCGAGGACAGTGCGAACTGTTCAAGGTCCGTTCGCCACTTGCCTGTCGGCGGAGGCAATCGCTCCAGGCGCTCCTTGAAAGCTGCATTGATGACTGAGCTGATCAATTCATCCCGGCTACCCAGATGATAGTGAACCATGCCCGCAGCCACCCCAAGCTCCTTGCCGATTCTGACCATGCTGACCTCGGTCAGGGATTCGGTTCGGGCAATGTTGATGGCGCACTGGATCATTGCGTCCCGCGAAACATCCTGGCCGCTTTTTGGGCGACGACCGACTCTCTTGGTCGGAGACGCCTTGGCGATAGCAGCTGTTTTGTTTTTCTCAGACATCCGGTCTTTCCCTGGGTTTAATTGATACCGCCTCAGATTATCACCTGTTGCGGGATTTTCTAAACCTAAAACGCTAGGGCATGCCGGATTCTGTTAGTCCGGAATTATTTCCCTGCGGCTAATTGACACCCTCTCAGATTGTGATCTATCTTTGTTTCAGGGTTAATTGAGGCTATCTCAAAAAACGTCTTCAACGGTCCCCTCGGGATCATGCAGGAGGGCACCTGATGCCTAATCCCAATAACAAGAAAGTCGCGGTTACGGCAGGTTTACGCGGCGCGTCCTGGCAAGCAGAGCGAATGACCACGCCGTTCAGCTCGACTCCCACTCCGCTCACGACGCAGGACGGGCAAGGGGCTTTGGGCGTGCTGTTTTCCAGAGGAGGCGAGCGCAAAGTCGTCTTCATCATGCATCCCCGAGAGTTGGTGGTGACCCACTATCTGGTTCCGGATGCTCTGGATGCGGGCTGGGCATGCTGGGTTCAAGGCGCCCGATCCATCGGCAATGATCTGCGACTTGAGCACGAGTTTGCGCTGTATGACGTGGCTGCCGGCATGCGTCACCTGAGAGCGCTGGGCTTCGAGACGATCGTGTTGCTGGGCAACTCCGGTGGTGCTGGCCTGTTCGCTTTTTACAACCAGCAGTCGGTGTGCGCACCGGAAAAACGTATCGGCAAAACACCCGCCGGGCGTGCGACCAGATTCGAGTTTGCAGATTTTCCGGTGGCGGACGGAATCGCCTTGGTATCGCCCCATCCTGGGCAGGGTGTTTTGCTGATGAATTCGCTCGATCCTTCGGTGCTCGATGAGCGGGATCCGTTCTCCGTCGACCCTGAGCTGGACCCCTTCAATGAAGCAAACGGTTTCCGCCTGCCTCCAGACTCAGCAAGCTACAGCGCGGCGTTCATCGACCGCTACCGGGTGGCGCAGCGTCAGCGTGTGGCGCGCATCGATGTGCAGGCCAGGGCGCTGGTTGAGCGGCGCCAGGCAGCTCGCAATCGCTTGAAGTCCACAGGCGCCAAAGAGGACAGGGCGTTGGCAGGGCATAGCCCTATTTTTCAGGTGTGGCGTACTGACGCTGACCTTCGCTGCTGGGATACCTCGCTCGATCCCTCTGACCGTTTTGTGGGGTCCCTGTGGGGTAGTGATCCATTTGTTTCCAACTTGGGCAGTGTCGGTTTCGGACGAATTGTTACCCCGGAGTCATGGCTGTCGACGTGGTCGGGCCTCTCATCCAACGCCTCACTCGACAAGTGCGCCGCTGCCATCGAACAACCGACATTGCTTATTGAATACACCGGGGACAACTGCGTGTTCCCGGCAGATGCAAACAGCATTTACGAGGCAATCCCGGCTTCGAGTAAAGAGCGGCATCGCGTGCGTGGCAACCATCATGGTCAGGCGCTGAACGAGGGTGAGACGTCCGGCCAGATCCTCGCCGGAAACCACTTGGGACGTTGGCTTCAAGACAATTTCTAATAAAAAGAGCGTTCAATCATGACAATTACAAAAAATGAATCCGCTACCTCTTCATACGCTTTGAGTAACGAGAGGGTGAATCGCGTCAAGGCGCCGATCCCTGGGGTTGTCTACCCGAAGCAAAGCGAACTTGACCGTTACGTTGCGCAGGGTGCCCTGGGTTTCGAAACCCTCGTAGACGGGTTTCGTTCAGTTGTTCGTCAGTACCCCGACAATGTCGCTCTGCTGGGGCCGGACCTTCGAATCACTTATCGTGAACTTGATGGACGCTCCACGCGCCTGGCGGCGGCGTTCCTCAAACAGGGCTTGAAGCCTCTGGATCGCGTCATCTTCCAGCTGCGCGACAGCGAACAACTGGTCATTGCCTTTTTTGCCTGCCTCAAGGCCGGGCTGATTCCGATCTGTACGATGGCTGCTCACCGTGAGCGCGAAATCGGCTACCTGGCCGAACTGGGCGAGGCCAGGCTGCACATCGTGCAAGGTGACGACCCGAAATTCGACAGCATTGCGTTCGCCCGCAAGATGCAGGCGTTAACCCCGTCGTTGAACCTGATCATGCAGGTTCGTGGCGAACCGCAAGATGGCGTACTGCACCTGGATTCGCTGATCGCCGATATTGAGCTGGCCGACGCCGAGTCCCTGTTGCAACCCATTGAGCTGGATCCTTTCCAGGTTGCTGTCTTCCAGTTGTCGGGTGGCACCACCGGCGTGCCGAAGATCATTCCGCGTTTCCATAACGAATACCTTTACAACATGCGCAGCGTGGCTGACTGGCTGGGCTTCAAGCCGGACGACACGTTGTTCATGCCGCAACCCATGGTCCATAACCTCAACATGGGGTGCTGTTTCGGTCCGTTCCTGATGACCGGGGGCACGGTCACCGTCACGCCCGATCTCATGCCCGAGACACTCATCTCGCTGATTGCCGCCACCCAGCCGACCTGGTTGATGCTGGGCGGGCCAATCATTGCGCGTCTCGAGTCCGCCATCCAGGAAGGGGACGTCAGCCTGACGAACGCTCGTGGCGTGATCGTGGCCAACAGTGCAGCCAAGTTGCAGAAGCTGTTGGGTGTTCGCACGCACAACATCTTCGGTATCACCGAAGGGATCATCACGCTCACCCACAAGGATGACGCCGACGAAGCACACGACACCACCAACGGTCGTCCGGTATCAGCGTTCGACGAAATCCGCATTCTTGTGCCAGGTACCGAGCAGGACGCCAAGCCGGGAGAAATCGGAGAACCGGCGTTCAAGGGCCCCTACACCATCCACGGTTACTACAACGCCGAAGAGCGTAATCGCGAAACCTTCACCAGCGACGGGTACTACCGCTCCGGGGACCTCATGTACACCAAGGTTATCGACGGCAAGACTTATTACGTCTTCTGCGGTCGCCTCAAGGACCTGGTCAGTCGCGGTGGCGAAAAGATCAACTGCGAAGAAGTGGAAATGGCCGTGTCGGGTCATCCGGCGGTCGCCGCCATCGCGGCAGTGGGTTACCCGGACCCGGTTTTCGACGAGCGCCTGTGCGTGGCGATTGTCTTGCGCGACGGCTTCACCGCACCCACGGTCGCGCAGCTGGGCGAGTTTCTCCAGGACTACGGGTTGGCCAAGTTCAAGTGGCCGGAACGTATAGAGGTGCTGGCGACGTTCCCCCTGAGTGCTTCCGGAAAGCTCAGCAAAGAGAAGCTTCGCGAGATCGTTAAAGAAAACGTCGAGCGCGAGCGGGCTCAACAAGCCAATTGAAACGCCTTTCAGAGGAGTAGTTCACATGACTGTAAAACAGCCTGTTCTAAAAGGCGTCCACCATAGCGCCAGGCCCACCTGGAAGCTGCGTGAAACGGTGGAATTCTATCGGGACAAACTGGGCCTGCCGTTGGTACATGCCATCTCGGCGCGGGCCTGGGGGCCAGCCAATCACCCGGACTTCCTGCACTTCTTTTTTGACAGTGGCAACCACAGCACCATCGCGTTTTTCTACTACATCAATACCGAACAACCGGATTTCACACAGCCGGTGGACGATTACCGCTTCGAGGCAACCCACACAGCATGGCGCGTGGACACTCGCGAGGAATTGCTTGAATGGCGTGATCGCCTCGAGCGCCACGACATCCCGCTGATCTTTCAGATCCGGCACGAGTTGATCGAGTCGATCTACTTCAACGATCCAAACGGGTACTACCTGGAAATCACCATCCAGGAACGTCCGATGAACGCTCTCGACGCTGAAGATGCGACCCGTACGTTAGAGTCAGCGATGTCCAGGGAAGATGCGCACCTGAGCGGTGGAGTGCCTTTCAGCTGCATCGATCAGGTCTGGCTGGACAAGGCTGACGGGATCGCGCCAGACAATACCGATCAAGTCGTGTTGTACGTGCTCGATGCGCCCGAGTTCGCGCCGCTGGTGGACGCTGCCCGGCAGAACGCCGAATACGGTCTGGAGCGTCTCGAAAATGGCTACTGGAAAATCAGCGCCCAGGATGCCTTGGTGTTCGAGCGCAAGAAGCTGGGCTTTGTCCCGGCGCTGTGGAATGCCGCGCTGACCGGTGGTTTTGTGGGTGAAGTCACTGAGTTCGATCGCTATCGGCTGCAAATCAGCCCGGGAGCACGCTGATGAAAGTGGCGATTGTGGGCGGTGGTCCGTCGGGTCTGTATCTGGCCTTGTTGCTCAAGCGCAGCGAGCCGCAGTGGGTCGTCGAAGTTGTCGAGCAGAATGCGGCGGATGCCACTTTCGGTTTTGGTGTCGTGCTGGCAGATACCGGGCTTCAGCAACTGCGCGATGCCGATGCCGGCTCCTACGATGCGTTGTCCGCGGCCATTCGTCAGCACCAGCATCAGGTCATCGTGCAGGCGGAAACGCCCATCGGTTTCCGCCTGCCGGTCAAAGGTGGCGCGATTCCCCGGCTCACGCTGTTGCAGATACTTGAGCAGCATGCAGAACAGGCCGGCGTGGTCATTCATTACCGTGAGCGCATCGACAGCACCGAAGATCTGGCCCGCCTGGGCTTGCAGGACGCCGATGTGGTGGTGGGCGCCGACGGGATCAATTCGGTGATTCGCCGGGAGTTCGAGCAGGGCTTCGGCACCACGACCCAGACGCTGGGCAATCACTTTGCCTGGTACGGCACGCCGAAGGTCTTCGACGCTTCGGCACTGGTCTTTCGCAAGTATGAGGGCGGTCATTTTGTAGCGCATTACTACGCCTACAGCGATGAGATGAGCACCTTCGTCGCCGAGTGTGACGATGCGACCTGGGCGCGTCTGAACCTGGGTAGCCTGAGCGAGGAACAGCGCCAGACGCTCATGGAGAAAATTTTTGCGCCTGAGCTTGAGGGTGCGCCGCTGATCAGCGGTAACGCGCGTGTGGTTTGGCGTCAGTTCCCGGTGATCCGCAATGAACACTGGACCCACGGCCGCCATGTACTGGTGGGTGATGCGTTGGCGAGCGCGCATTTCTCCATTGGCTCCGGCACTCGTATCGCGATGAACGACTCCATCGCGTTGGCCAACGCGCTTCTGGCAAGTAACGGTGACGCTCTGGCAGGACTCGACGCCTATGAAAATACGCACCGGTCCAGCAAGCAGAAGCTTATCAGCGCCTCCGAGCGTTCCTACCTCTGGTACGAGCGCATGGGGCAGTGGATGGACAATTACTCGCCTGAGGAATTCGTCTATCAGTTCATGACTCGCACTGGCCGGGTGAATGAGCAGCGTCTGCGCGAACAATACCCCGAACTGATGGTTCGCTTGGGGCGTGCGAAATGAACGAGAGCACCGAGTTCGTCATCGCCCGACAGCCCTTCACGGTGCGGCGCACAGTGCGTTGGGTTGACTGTGATCCGGCCGGGGTCGCTTATACCGGCCGTTATACCGATTACCTGATTGGCGCTGTCATGCATTTCTATGCGCACATCGGCTGGGGGCCGGAATCAGAAAACGGCGGTAATGGAGGGCTGGCCTGCAAGCATATGTCTCTGACGTTTCACAAGAGTCTGCCGCCGGGCTCTATTGTCGACATGCGTATTCAAGTCGGGGAAATCCGCGGACGAACTTTCGACCTGCATGTGCAGGCGTTTTTGCCTGATGGCCAGCTGGCGTTCGAAGGCGTCTTCTCGCCCATCTGCATAGCGCCTGATGAGAGGCGCAGCCTGTCGTTACCTCAGGCATTGCGTGAGGTCTTGGGCGCGCACCAAAGGGCAGGGGCCGGAGGCGATCATGCGTGAAGCCGTGATCGTTTCCACCGCGCGGACCCCCATTGGCAAGGCGACAAGGGGTTCGCTGAACAACATCAAATCGCCGACGTTGATGGGGCATGCCCTGCGTTATGCGGTGGAGCGGGCGGGTATCGATCCGGCACTGATCGAAGATGTGGTGATCGGGACCGTTCTGGGCGCTGGCACTGCCGGGTCGAACCTGGCCCGTCATGCCGTGTTCGCCGCCGGTCTGCCGCTCTCGGTTAGCGCGATGACACTCGATCGCCAATGCTCGTCCGGGCTCATGGCGATCGCAACAGCCGCCAGGCAAATCGTTCACGACGGCATGCAGGTTGTTGCGGCGGGAGGGCAGGAAAACATCTCGGCCGTGCAGGCGCAGTATTTCCAGTGGGTCGCTGACGAACTGGATCCTGCGGTCCTGCAGGCAGTGCCTCATGCCTGCATGCCGATGCTGCAAACGGCAGAACACGTCGCGCTGAAGTACGGCATCTCCAGGGAGGCGCAGGACCAATACGCGCTGACCTCGCAACAGCGCACTGCCAACGCACAGGCGCATGGCCGCTTGCGCGAGGAGATTGTGCCGGTCAACGCCTTGCAACGTTTCGTCGACAAGGTGTCGGGCGCGATCAGCCTGCAACCGGTCTTGCTGGAGCGCGACGAAGGCAACAGGCCGAACACCACGCTCGAGAGCCTGTCGCGTCTTGAACCGGTAATTGCCGGCGGCAGTGTCACAGCGGGCAATGCCAGCCAATTATCCGACGGCGCCAGCGCGTGCGTGCTCATGGACAGCCGTCTTGCCATAGAACTTGGCATAACGCCACTGGGTCTCTATCGCGGGATGGCGGTTGCCGGGGTGGCGCCGGAAGAAATGGGCATCGGCCCGCTGTTTGCCATCCCCAAGCTGCTCAAACAGCACGGACTACGGGTTCAGGACATCGACCTCTGGGAGCTGAACGAAGCATTCGCCTGTCAGGCTCTCTATTGCCAGCAACAACTGGGTATCGATCCTGAACTGTGCAATGTCAACGGCGGTGCCATCTCCATCGGGCACCCCTATGGCATGACCGGGGCGCGCCAGGTCGGCCATGTCCTGATCGAAGGTCAGCGCCGAAAAGCGCGCTACGCCGTGGTGTCGATGTGTGTCGGTGGCGGGATGGGCGCTGCGGGGTTGTTCGAAATCGTCTGACCTGCCAAGTCGGCGAGTTTCCTGAGGTGGATTTTTGCGTGCATGAAGAATGCCGTGGACCTGCACGGTGAACCTGAAAACACTATCCAACAACAAAGGTGGTATGCGACATGTCCTCACAACAACAAGAATACAAAGTGGAAACGCTGGCCAGCGGTCTGTTCTTCGGTGAAGGCACGCGTTGGAGAGGAGGCAAGTTGTATGTCTCCGACATGCTGGGCAAAAAGGTCTACACCATCGACGCGGCAGGCAACAAAACCGTTATCGCCGAGCAGCCGCACAAGCCTAATGGCATGGGTTTCCTGCCCAATGGCGACCTCATTCTCAGCTCGATGCACGAGACCAAACTGTACCGCTACCTGCCCGACGCACCGGTTGGCAACAACCTGGAATTGTATGCAGACCTGTCCAGCCTGTTCACCGGTTACATCGGTGACATGGTGATCGATGACAACGGACGCATCTACGTCGACGACGTCGGCGCACGTGTCTTCGAAGGCGAAGGGCTGAAACCTGGCCGTATCGTCGTCGTAGAGCCCGATCGGACGATTTCGGTGGGGCTTGAGGATTGCCAGTTTCCGAACGGCATCGTGATCACGCCGGACAAGAAGCGAATCGTGTTCGCTGAGACCTTCCTCGAGCAGCTGACAACGGTCGACATCGTCGACGGGAAACTGGTGAACCGACGGGTCTTCCTGGACATGACAACAATCTTCGCCAGCGAAGAGGATCGAGCCCAAAAACGGGGTTGCGTGGACGGCATTACCATCGACGCCGAGGGCGGTATCTGGCTGAGCGTTTTGCGAACTGGAACGTACGTGCGCGTCGACAGTGAAGGGAACGTCACGGACCGGGTACATGTTCCAGGCCATGAAGCGGTGGCCTGCACCTTGGGCGGTGAGGACGGCAAGACCCTGTTCATGTCTGCCACCCGGCTCAAAGGCAATCACAAGACCATTTTCGAGGCCATGGTCGCACTGGATGTTGAAACCACGATCTTCACCACTCGTGTTGCAGTGGGCCGTGGTGACGGGCGTCCATAAACACCTGTGATTGCCAAGGGGCAGTGTTGCGAACTACCCCGCTCTAAAACCTTGAATCGTGTCCAACGGCGCCCGCCCTCAAGCAGGTGTTGCGGGTTCGGCTTGTCCGACGCAAGGCCACGGACATTGACCTGTTCACAATAAAAATAAGGAATCAGGGGTCATGAAAAAGTTGTTTGGACTCGTCCTTGCGAGTGCGATGGTTCTATCGGCCCGTGTTGAGGCTTCCAATGG
The DNA here is from genome assembly GCF_058145095.1 of Pseudomonas sp. MDV22-iso1. NCBI lineage: Bacteria > Pseudomonadati > Pseudomonadota > Gammaproteobacteria > Pseudomonadales > Pseudomonadaceae > Pseudomonas > Pseudomonas sp. MDV22-iso1. The sequence goes on along the minus strand of NZ_JBYVMF010000033.1, from coordinate 35,130 downwards.
TGATCAGTACGCAGGTTATGGTACTCAGGCCATGGGTATGGGAGGCGCGTCCATTGCCAACCCCACGGATTCAACGGCCGCTATCAACAACCCGGCCGGCATGGGCGCAGTCGGAACCAGGGTCGACGGCAGCCTGATGGCAACGGCTGGACAATTACGCTCCAATGTTCACGGCTCGAAAAACAGCGACGACGTCCTGGTGTTCCTCCCGGGCTTTGGCGTGAACTATCAATACAGCCAAGACATCACGCTTGGACTCGCGGTCTCCGGTTACGGCGCCGGGGTCGACTACGGAAAACCTATCCCGGCCTTCGGTACATCGAACGTCAAATCAACGCTGGCTCAGATGCTGATTTCCCCGACAGCCACGTATGAGTTTGCGCCAGGTCACTACTTTGGATTGTCGGTGAAGCTTGGTTATGAAAGCTTGATGTTGAATGGTCTGGAGAACTTTGGCGCGACCAACGACACCGATCATGCATTGGGAGTGGGTGTGGGGGTCGGCTATCTGGGGACCGTCGCACCAGGACTCAGGGTCGGCGTTACCTACTCATCCCCCGTATGGTTCCAGAAACTGGATGCGCACGAAGACATCATCCCTGATGGGCGTTTGAACGCGCCGCAACAGGCGGGTGCGGGACTGGCCTATGACATGGGCGACTGGACGTTCGCCTTTGACTACGTCTGGATCAACTGGGCCAGCCAGAAGACGTTCTCCAACTCTCTGACGCAAGGGGGCGCGCCGGGTGCCGGTAATGGTCCGGGGTTTGGCTGGCGTGACCAGAATATTTTCCGGTTCGGGGTCAATTACACAGTCAACGAGCGCCTGCAGGTCCGTACCGGTTTGTCGCTGGCCAACCACCAGGTGCCTGATGGTGAAGCGACATTGATTGCCGTGGCGCCATGCAACCAACCCAAAAGCGCCCATCTCGGCCTGACGTACCAGGTCAATGACGACATTGAGGTCACCGGGGCCTATATGTACGACTTCCGTCATATCACCAAAGGGACCGGCGCCAGTGAAGGAACCGAGGCGGGAGGGGAGTTGCACATGCTGGCTGTGGGAGTTGGCTACACGTTCTGAGGTAATACATGCCAGTGTCCGGCGCCACCTGCGCCGGACATTTTTTCTTTACGGTCTTTCTGGATGGTCCGCTGTATTCGTGAGGACTTATTGCCCTTTGAGCAAGTGCTCCAGGAACAATCTGGCAGCACCCGACAAAGCCTCTTGCGACCTCACACACACGCAGAGCTCCCGAGCCGCCCAGGTCTCATCCAGGCTTATCACCGTCGCCCCGTCCATCTTGTAAAGCTGCGCACTTCCGGCAGGCATGATGCCAATGCCTAATCCGGCCTGAACCATCAGGCACAGCGCATCGTAGCTGGAAACTTCCATGCGTATTTTCAGCGAGCGCCCCAAGTCGTTGGCCGCTTTGATCAACTGAAAATTGAGGTGGGTGCCGCTGCGCAACGCGATGTATTCGTGCTCGAGGGTTTCACTGAACTTGACGGATGAGTGCTCAGCCAGTGGATTGCCATTGGGCACCAGCAGCACCAGCCGATCCGTGCGAAAAGGGAAGACCTCAATGTCGGCGCCATGGGGCAGGCGCGTGAAAATACCGATATCGGCCTGGTTCTCCGCCACGTTTTTTATCACGGCCAGGCTGGTTTTTTCTTCGAGGCTGACGTTAATCAGTGGGTACAGATCCATGAACGACCTGATCAGATCGGGCAGGAATTGGGTCATGGCGGAAATGTTCGTCACAACGTTCACCGAGCCACGGCGCCCGTGAGAGTAGTCGCGCATCTGCACGACAATCTCATTGAGGTTGTTGAGCGCACTGCGCGCCATGTACAGCAGTGACAGACCGGCGTCGGTCGGGGTGATGCCCTTGTTGGTGCGGTTGAGCAGTTTCGAATCGAGCAGCTCCTCCAGCTCGCTGAGCCGCTTGCTGACCGCCGCCGCCGCGATGTGCTCGCGCTTGGCGGCAGCCGCAATGGTGCCTTCTTCGACGACGCTGACGAAGAGGCGCAACGAGACCGGATCGAGTTTCATGGGAGGTACCGGATAGCTGATCTGAACGGCCAGCATAGTACCTTCATATTCACGCGCTCAAAATGCCCCGGACAACAGGTGGCCGGCATTAGGCACCCTGGCTTCGAGGCCGAGGGTTTTCAGTATCTGGTAGGCAGTCGCGACGGCGGCTGACAGCACGGGTTTGTCGAGACGATCCTGCACCACCTGAATGGCTGGCAGCGAAGGCATCTGCACACAGCACGACAGCACCACACCATCAGCTTGGCCGATATTCAGCTTGTCAGCGTGGGCCACAAGATTCATCGGGTCCAGACGACCGACTTCAAGGTTATCGGACACCTCCAGGCTGATGGAGTCGACCACCTCAATACCGGCGGCCTCGATGTAGTCGATGACCTGCTGAGTCAGCGGTTTCATGTAAGGCGTAATGATCGAGATTTTCTTGTAGTCGAGCATGTTCAGGCTGTCGATCAGCGCGCCGGCGGAGCTGAGCACCGAAGCATTCGACCGGTTAGCAGCAACCGTTTTGCCCAGGCGATCCTGCGAGACTTTGTGATAGCCCGGACCCTGACACATGATCGCGACCAAGCACGCGTAAGCCATGACATCCACCCTTGCGTCACTCAGTTCCAGCGCACATCGATCGCTGTCGATGTCCATTTTTTTCAACTCCTCGGCGCTGACATGCATCATGCGCATGCGTGAGGAGTGGAAGGTGAAGTGCTCTTCGGGAAACAGTGAGTAACGCGAAGTCAGCATCGCCGGGATCTCGGTTTCCATTGTGGTGTTTGAGCTGGGTACGATTTGGCCGATTCGGAAGTTTTTCATGGAGCGCCCTCTGTAGTGATGCTGAGTGCAATCGATTGTAGGAACAGGGAATGGCCTCGTACATCAAGCATTTACGAGCCTGCCATCGCGTATGGCGATGGCAGGGGAGGCGGTATGAGTCGGTGCCAGAGGGGGGGATGCGGGACGGGTTGGAGAGCTGTCTTCCTCTATAGCGGGAAAGCGAATTGCACCCAGAACTTATCGCCCTCGGCACGGTTTTCTACGGCGAACTCATGCTGGTACTTGGCGACCAGCGCGACAGCAGGCGTAATGTTGTAGCGAACCTGCGGTCCGATAGCGGCTGATTGCCCCCTGAAACCATCCTGGTAAGTGTGCCCATCCAGCTTGTCATCGGTGACCTGCTTGGAGTAAAAGCCCTGGATACCCACCTGCCATTTCTCGTTCAGTGAATACCCCGCCATACCTTCGGCGCTCAGCACGGTACCGGACTGATAGTTAGTGTCGTGATTCTTGGTGTAGAACTCAGCGGTGAACGCTGTGGAGACTTCAACTTTCGGCGTGGGAAACCAGGTGGACATGATGGTTGGCATGAAGGCCAGGTGGTTCTGCCCGGGGTTGGCCAGCCGGTTTTTGTCGTACGCACCCGTAGGCAGCGCCATATCAAAAGGCGCGAGGAATGTATAAAAGTTGTGGGCGTCATTTGTATAACCGAACATCAAAGGATGGACGATCATGTCCCCAATATCGTTTTTCGATTGCCTCATCCCTCCTGCAGCGATCTCTGTATGGAAAATCGGCAGAATGACACCACTCGCCAGCGAAAACGGCCCAAGGGTTTCAGTCCAGGTGTGGACGATCCGAGGCGCATCGACAATCACTTCTGCGTGAAACTTCGGCACCGAGCTGTTTCGATTGGAGTCATTGAATTGCTCTGCTCGGTAGTATTGGAAATAGTTATAGAAGTATGTTTGGCCAGGGGCTGGAAGCAGGCCGTTAAGCGCTGTATTAACACCCACTGGAAAGTTTGTGACGCCATTCTCAGTGGCCATTGCAACATGAGTACTCATTGCAGAAAGAAATACGCATGAAGCCATCAAGCCATGATTCGCTTTAGACATTGTCAGGGTACCGTTTTTATTTTTGTAATATGGCTCACCTTGATTCGTGTGCGCCTGTTCTGTTGCCTTTAATTCACACAGGTTTGAAGAGCTAGCATTGGTTTTCACCGTCCGAATACCCAGAGCGCTTGCCTTGGTTATTCGTAGCGTCGTAACAGACTGAAAACACAAGCTCAGAGAGAATCGCACCAGGCATTTTTGCAATGATGTTCAGCATCTTTAATTCTCTTGTTGTTATAAGCAATGGTCGGGCGATACTGTGCATCCCGCTATCTAAAGGGCGGCATGTAATATTTAAGTATTGTCTGGTTCCGTCTCGAATTAGTTTTCGAATGGCTCCGGCGCTGATTCAGTATTCAGTACGAAGTATTCGGGAACAGCAGGTCCCCATAAATACAAAGAATTTTCCGGAGGGAAATCGCCAGCCGGCCAATGGCTTCCGGCGTCGATAAAGTCCATGTCTGCCGAGTATTCGCAGAAGGAGCCCCAAGGGTCGCGGACGTAATGGAAGTAGTTCGAGCCCAAGCAGTGACGCCCGGTCCCCCAGCCCTCGCGGTAGCCAGCATCAGCCATCTGCTCAGCGCCGTTGCCAACGTCGTTGACGCTGTCCACTTCCCAGGCCGCGTGATGGAATCCCTTGGTGTTGCTTTTGCAGAATGCGACCAGATGATGGTCACAGCCATGTTGAGCATGCGTGGAAGCAATCAAATCCTGGGAATGGTCGGAAAGGTGCAAGCCTAAGGCTTGCTCATAGAACCTCAGTGCGCGTGGCACGTCAGGGCTGAATAGCAGCACATGGGATAAACGTCGCGGCCGAACCGGAGTGACTTCGTCGCGGGTGCACGCACCACGCACAGTGCTCTGCGCAGGTACCACTGCGTGCTTGTGATCGGGCATGTGTTTGGTGCCGACCTTTACCTGTAAGAGGTTGTTTTCAGGGTCGCGGAACCAAAACCCCTCACCGTCGCCTGGTTCGAAGCGAGCGCCAGCGGCTTCGGCCTGTTGACGCAGGCATGCATAGTCTTCCTGGAAGCAATTGAAACTGAGGTAGGCAAGGTGCTTGCGTGAGTCCGGTAAAACACGTGCCCAACAATGACCATCGGCCGCCGCCAATTCCAACCCGTCGGAGGTTTCTTTTACCTCCAGCCCGAAGCTGGAAAAAAACGTCCGCGCGACGTCCAGTGACGGTACGAAAAGCGCGTAATGATCGATCGAATGCACACCACAGGTCGTGATACTCATGATCGCCTCCATTTTTTTGTTATCGAAGCCTCGGAGTGGGAGACTTCGATCAGGACAGGATTATTCGGTTCAGGCTTCGTCTACAACCGGATTAACCAGCGTGCCGATGCCTTCGATAGACACTTCCACCAGGTCGCCGGCTTTCAAGTACACCTTGGGATCCATACCGAAGCCGACACCGGCTGGAGTACCACTGACGATCACATCACCGGCTTCAAGTGTCACTGCTTCGCTGAGTGTGGAAATAATGGTCGCCACATCGAAAAGCATGTCTTTGGTATTGGCCGACTGGACGATTTTGCCGTTCACCCGAGTCTGCAGCAGCAGGCCCTTGCCTCCGGCAGGCAGCTCATCAGCAGTCACCAGGTCGGGGCCGAAAGCGCCGGTGTCATCGAAGTTCTTGCCGACGGTCCACTGCGGTGATTTGAACTGGTATTCCCGCACAGAGCCCTCATTGAACAGAGCGTACCCTGCAACGTGGTTCAGCGCTTGCTCCTTGGTGATGTGCCGCCCACCACTCTTAAGCACTACAGCCATCTCGCCTTCGTAATCCAGTGTGTCGGAAATACGCGGACGAATCAGTGGTTTGTTGTGGGCGGTAAGGCTGCTGTTAAAGCGCGGGAACAAGGTCGGGTAGTCCGGTTGCGCATAGGGCGACTCTTTTGTGTGATCGGCATAGTTCAAACCTACGCAAATGATCTTTCCTGGCTTGCTCATCAGTGGCAAGTATTCCTGCTCGCCTATTTCCACCAAGGGGCCTTGTGCCTTAGATCCGTACGATTCGAGATCTACGCCGCGCTCAAGGAGCGACTCCAGTGTTTCCTCCCCGACGATCCTCACGCCTTCACTGGTGCGAACGCCAAGTACAGGACGGTTGTGGTGTGTGAAGCGAACGTAGCGCATGGAACTGACCTCATTTTTTGTCTTGTGGGCAACCGCCAGGCAAGCGGTATGTGCCACTTAAGCTAATCCTGAGAAAATATAACGTCAACAGAAAAATATATTTTATCGGTGAATGTCATAAAATCCTGTTGATGTAACATACGGAAGAATCATCAACCGCCGGTCACCCATGAACCTCATAGAAAACACGCCAGAACAACCCGAGGTCGTTGAAAAGCGCACGATGGCTTCGCAGCTTGAAGCCAGGGTCCGACAAGACATAATCAACGGTCGTTTGGCGCCGGGTAGCCGTTTGCGTCTTAAGGAATTGGCCAGCCAATATGACGCGGGAGTCATCCCGCTGCGTGAAGCTTTGTCACGTTTGGCGGCGAGCGGCTTTGTCTACGCGGAGGATCAGAAGGGCTTCAAGGTGGGCAGTATTTCTGCTGAGGAGATTCGCGACATCACGCGCACCCGTCTCTTGATCGAATGCGAGATATTGGTGGAGTCCATCCGCTATGGGGACGTCGAATGGGAAAGCAATCTGATAGCCGCTCACCATCGCCTCCTTCGACTGCCCATCGTCGAAGGCCCCGACCGTTTGATGAAGCCGGAGTGGGATAAGGCTCACGAGGCTTTCCACCTCGCGCTGATTGCCGGCTGCCGATCACCCTGGTTGCTGCGCTTGTCGCATATGCTGCGTGACCAGACTTCGCGCTACCGAATGCTTTCTGTGCATTATCAGAACGGCACGCGTGACATCCCTGGGGAGCATACGGCCTTGCTGGACGCCGCCCTCAAACGAGACACCGCCAAAGCGTGCGATGTCTTGACGCAGCACTATGAAGCCACCATGAGGAGTGTCGTTGATAACGCGGCGCTCAAACTCAATGGATCTGCCTGACCGGCACTTGCCAGCAACGACCTGAGACTCAAGCGCTGGGCTTGGCGTCGTCGTGGTCCTGGAGGTCGGGAAGGGGAGTGCGAGCCAACTCTGCAGCTTCCGCCCCGGGAACTCCATACATCCGAAGCATCAGTTCGATCATTTCGAACACGGCCTCATGCCCCGCGCGCCCCTCCAGAATTCGCCGTGTTACCGACACCAGCGAGCTCAATGTAATGCTGATGGCACTCTCAAGGCTGTTCTGGCAATCAAAGCGTTTGGCTTCAATGCCACGCAGGATGTCGCTCCTGCCTCGATCCCGGAAAGTTTCCTCGTTTTGACGAAGACTGAATTCAGCGTGGATCACAAACCAGCCCCAAACAGGGTCTGCCAATGCGCGTTCGATGTAGGTTCGCTGGATGAAGACAATCACCTTCGCGGGGTCTTCGATAGTGCTGCTTATCTGGTCGAAGGTCTTGCCCAGTTCTTCGGCGCGTCTAGCGAATACTGCCTTGGCAACCTCTTCCTTGGTTTTGAAGTGGTTGTAGAACGTCCCCACCGATAATTCGGCCTCCTCGACGATTTCCTGGATCGTCGCCCCCTCAACACCTTTGCTGGACATAACGGCCTCGGCCGAATTGATCAGTCGCAAGCGTGTGCGTTGCCGAACCCGGCTCTGTTTCACCTCGGTTTCGTCGTCTAGAGCAGGCGGCGTTGCAACGCTTTGCCGTCTCGAGGTTATACGGTTGTCGGAGGTGAGCGTGTTCCTGGGTGCCTCTGTTGATAGCTTCGCCATGGGAGGTTCCTGATCGAGGAGCGGCAGTATATCTAGAAATCCGGGTACTTGAGGGGGCAAAAAAACTGAGGTAGTATTCATTAACTGAAGCATGATTCACAAATGAACGCATCCTCAATAAAAGAATAATTCTATAGGTAGCACCATGGTTGAAACAATTTTTGATGTGGTTCAAATCGGCTATGGCCCTGTCGGTCAAGTGCTTGCCGCGCAGCTTGGCAAGCGTGGACGCAGTGTTGCTGTATATGAACGCCATCCTTCGTTGTATGCCCTGCCGCGCGCAGGCCATTTCGATCACGAGATCATGCGCATATTCCAATCGATGGGATGTGCAGAAGAGATTGAGGTTGATGCTTTCCCTGCGACTAAATACCAATGGCGCAATGCCGAGGGTGAGCTGCTGATCAGCTTCGACTGGGATCAAGTCGGTGTGTCAGGCTGGATGTCGGACTACCTCATGTACCAACCCCACATTGAAAATGCGATCCATCGTGCAGTCGATAATTGTCCGTCCGTCAGCATTAATCACGGCTGGGAAGCGATTGATATCGACCTCCGTGACGATCATGTCGAAGTCACGTTTGAGCAGCCATCGACGGGTGAGCGCAGAACGGTAAAAGCACGCTATTTGGTCGGTGCGGATGGTGCCAACAGTTTCGTGCGCAGGCATCTGGATTTGCCCTGGACTGATCTTGGATTTAACGAGAGCTGGGTCGTCCTGGATTTCAAGCAGAAGCGCCCGCTGGAATTCGAATTCGACAATGGGCAGATCTGCGATCCCAAGCGGCCGCTATGCCTGTTCCAGCTTGGCAAATCTCATCGCCGTTTCGAATACATGGTGATGCCCGGTGAGTCTCGCGATGAACTACTCACACCCGAACATGCCTGGAAGGTGATCGAGCCGTGGATTACGCAGGATGATGCGCAATTGATTCGGCAGGTGATTTACACCTTCAAGTCGGGGCTGGCCGGCCGCTGGTCCAAAGGCCGGGCATTTTTGGTCGGGGATGCGGCGCACTTGATGCCCCCATTTCTTGGGCAAGGGATGTGTTCAGGGGTGCGGGATGCGATGAACCTGGCCTGGAAGCTGGACCTGGTGCTCTCCGGCAAAGTCGCCCCAGAACTCCTCGAAAGTTATGAGCCGGAGCGATCCCCCCACATTAAGGAAATCATTGATCTGGCAGTACAGGTGGGCAACATCTCATGCATGGTTGACCCTGAAGAAGTGGCGCGTCGAGACAAGGCGTTCCGCGACGGTGATGTCCCGCCACCGCCACCCTTTCCCATTCTCAGAGCGGGCCTGATTGACACCGCAACCGATGCCCATCCTGTGTCCGGTCAACTTGGACCTCAAGGTCAACTCGAGTTGGATGGCGTCAGCAAACGTAGCGATGACATTCATGGAACAGGCTGGCAAGTGATATGCGACTTCGACGCTTATGAAGTGTTGGACGAATCCTCGTCCAGGTTGCTTGAGCAACTGTCCATCCAGGTTATTCATCCACTCGTCAAAAGCGCTGACGCCGATGGCCAGGGAAGCGTGATCGATCTCAATGGAAGCTACCGCGATTACTTCTCAAAAAATCAGGTTCGGGCTGTCATCGTCCGACCGGACTTTTATGTATTTGGTGGTGTAAGCGACGCGTGTGCGTTGAACACGCTGTTTGCTCGTCTCGGGGCCGGTCTGGGTCATCTGGCAGGTTGACCACTACCTCACCAATAAACCATCGCATGCCGGTTGAAAGCCGGCATCGGTCACGAAGTCAGAGAGGTAGAACATGTCAGTAACCTATCTAGAGCCACTTCTAGGGCACGGTAGCGCCAACGCGGGCCAAGAGGCGCTGCAAAAAGACAATGAACGTCATGCCCGGGCGATGCCCATGCAGAGATTACTCGGTGGCGGGATGGAATACGCAGATGCGGTTGCTCTGCATGAAATGGGCGAGCGTGATGTTTCTTGGGTTGACGCGGCTTGTGCACTGGCCCAAAGACACCTTGAGAACGCAAAGAGGGCTCAGACCGAGGGCATGTCAGCGACCGCAATGGCCGAGTACCGCTTTGCATCGGCATGTTTTCGCTTTGGCCACAGCGCAATCTTTACCGACACAGTAGAGAAACGTGACATTTACAGGCATATGGTCTCAGCCTTCGCTGATGCTGCAAGACTGGATCGGCTCTATGTGGAAAAGGTCTCCTTTCCACACAGCCATGGAGCTCTTTGTGGTTGGCTCATTCAACCGGATGCAACCGGACGCTGGCCTCTGGTCATTTGCCTGGGCGGGTTCGACGGTTGGCGAGAAGAGTATTTCACGGGCGCTCAATATCTCGCCGACCGGGGGATCGCCATACTTCTGCTGGATGGACCAGGACAAGGCGAGACCCGGCTGTTCCACAAACTCTATTTAGACGTCGATTTCACATCGGCCATTTCCAAGGTCATCGACCATTTGGAGGCGCAGGACCAGTTTTCGTCATATAGCGTTTGGGGCAATAGCATGGGAGGGTTCCTTGCTGCGGCTTGCGCTATTGCCGACCAGCGCATAAAGGCTTGCTGCGTCAACGGCGGCACTACACACCCCTCTGAGATTCTTGAGCGTTTCCCTCGATTCACCAGCAAGGTCCAGGCGATTCTCGGTGTATCTGACCCGGAACTGGCAAGAGAAAAACTGAGCCAGTTCAGCATCGTTGGGTCTGAACAACAGCTTTCTTGCCCATTGCTGCAATTGCATGGTGAGCCGGACCAGATATTCCTTTTGGAAAATGCCCGGCGAATACACGATGGCGCAAGCAGCGAGGATAAAACCCTGATTATCTGGCGGGACGGTGATCACTGTATCTACAACCATACCCACGAAAAATATTGTCAATTAGCGGATTGGTTTGTGAAACAACTCCGTCTGCCAGCTGGATCCCATATATAACGCTGCTGAGCAGGTCGATGTCAGGTATGCCGGTCGACGTGTTTTCCCATGCAGGCGATGAAGATGCGTCTGGATTGCCACGGTATCTCAGTATGAACGGTGGATTCGCCGTCGATGAGTGGAGTGTATGGTCTCTGAGACAGGAATTTGAGACGAGGCTGTCTTCCATGATAACGAGGCTCACGGGGCAATCTGGAACGCATGTCAGTTTTAACGTTTCTGCAGAAGAGGCCGCCACGGCGATTCGAAAGAATCCCAATGTGTTCAGCATTTTTTCTATCGAGTACCGGTGCATGTGTATTTTGTCTGCGATCAGAATGCGCATACGCTTACCCATCATCTTGTCACCCTGGTGTAGAGCGTTACACCGTTGAGCTATCGCCTCTTACAGGCTAGGTAAAAGAACTGACTCAGTCCGCTTCGCAGCGTTGCTCGGCAACGTCGCTATTGATTTTTATATAGTTTACAAAACTCTCTAACGGCATCGGCGTTGCGAAGTAATAGCCCTGTGCGATATCAACGCCTAACTTGCAAATACGCTCGTAGTCCTCTTTTGTTTCAATGCCTTCAGCAATGACTTTCAGTCCCAGGTTATGCGCGAGCGCAACGGTGCTTTGAAGCAGCTTGCTGCCTGCCACGCTGGACCTGGCTCTATGGATAAAACCCCTGTCAATTTTTAATTTATTGAAAGGCGTCGTCGCCAGGCGCTCCATGGAGGAGAAACCTGTACCGAAGTCGTCAATGGCACAATGAAAACCGCGTAGCCTTAGCTGGGCAACAGCACCTGCCAGCGACAACTCGGAACGTTGGGAATGTGACTCGGTAATTTCAACGGTTAACTGCTGGGGGTTAAGGGCGGACCGTCGAAAAAAGTCTGCCAGGTGTTCCGACCAGTCCACTGAACTGGCGACATCCGCGCAAACATTAACGGCGAGATTCAAGGCTGAGCCCTGTAGTCGATGAAGAGTAGTAGCAGCGTTCGTGAGCATTATCTGCCATAAAGCTTCACGCTGTCGGGATGTTTTAAGCACCGTGAATATATCGAGCGGGCCCAATACGAAATGCTCTTTATAGTTCCAGCGCGCTAATACTTCAGCGCCGTAGATCCTTCCCGTAGCCACATTAATCTGGGGTTGATAATACGAAATTATCTGTTCCAGGCAGCCATTCGCGGACACGTGATCAAGCTGCGCAGAGTGTGCCAGCGATAGATCGATGAGCGGCTTGTCTGTTGGGATAACAGATAACATCTTTCTTTCGATTTCCTGGGTTACGGAAGAAAGACCGTTCAATAGCGTCACTGAGATTTTTTTGTGCACGGCATGGGCTTTTACCGCATCAACAATACACGGGGTGGGCATCTGAATAATGAGTAACTGAGCGTCCGAACCAATGGCAGCCAAAGCGTCTATGACCTGAACTCCCGTTATTTCAACAAGAGTGGAGTCTAAGATAATGCTGTTCCAGGGATACCTTATTAAAGATTCCAGTGCATGGTTGCCCGTATCTGAATGACAAAGGCAATCAGGAACAGAGGCTCTAAGCAAACCTGCAATACTCCCGCGGAGTAAGGGGTTATTAGAAATAACCAGCACGCGAAGGTTTTTCACAGTATAGATCCGCCGATAATAAGGCCAATATCAATTCAATTCACGCTGTGCGGTTCAGCTAGCGTGACTGGCAACGTTTTCCAATACTGCCCCACGAGCCATGTTTATTGAATTGCCAGAAGTCTTATTTTGTTATGCGGTGCTGTCCTATATTTTACCTGTTATTAAATGTCCCGGAGTAATCAATAAGACAGATAGGCATAACAAAAAAGTTTGGCTGGATAGGACAAATCCTAGTGCAATATAGGACAGGTCGATAGTTGTTATTAGGTGTTCAGGAGATGTGCTCGCGGCCGATGTTATCTACTATCGCTGCAGGGTTTGTAAGGTAAGCAAGTCCGACTGATCCTCTGCTGAAAGTTAACGTGATGTCATGTCCATTAGAAAGTAATCGAGGCGAGTGTATGTGCAATAATCAACAGCAGGCGCAACCAATAAATATTGTTGTTGCTGATGATCACCCCGTGGTCGTCATGGGCGTGAGCAAGATGATTAACGAGTTAGATAGTTTTCATGTGGTCGCGACAGCGACAACTATTTCACAGCTGTTTAACAGGCTGTCCGAATCCCATTGCGATGTTTTAGTGTGCGACTATTCCTTTGAAAATGATTCTGAGCCCGATGGGCTGCTTTTACTTGAGAAGGTGCGACGGTTGTACCCAGGTGTAAAAATAATACTACTGACCGCCCATGATGATCTTGTCATTGTACAGCGCGCTTTAAAAGTAGGGGTCTCAGGTTTTCTAAGCAAGTCGAGCAACGATGCGTCAGTCATTTCCAGCGTCATTGCGCGTGTCTATGGGGGAGAAAAATACCTTGATCCGTTGACTTCGAAAGTAATGCTTCAGCATATGATATCGAGTGATATTTCATCCCCGACGTTACTGACGTCTCAGCTTACCGCCAGGGAGTTGGAAGTCGTTCGAATGTTTTCAAGAGGGATGTCGGTCACTGATATTGCTCAGCACACCGATCGCAGTGTCAAGACAATTAGCACTCAAAAAAAACAAGCAATGTTGAAGTTGGGTGCTTGTAACGATATAGAACTGGTAACTGCGTTTAGCAAACTTTTTTGAGTATGCTGGCGAGGGAAACGCTGTGAGCATTTCAAAATATATTCAACGATCCAGGTCTCTTAGTTCTCCGACAAGCGTACTGTCACATCCCGATTTATCAGTTCGGTATTCAAGGCGATTATTGTTTGTGGGCGGTGTGGCCGCCACCATCACTGTGGTGGCGATTTTTTCTGTTAGCGGTACCATGTTGCTTATCGATTTTTTTCAAGATCGAACGAACGTGTTTGAACATCTTCGCGATAAAGTAAAAACAAATGTTGAACGCAATCAAGGGCGTTTGAAACAAGCCGTCGAATCATATGAGCTATTGCAGCATGTTCACCAATATGCAGGAAATGCTCAAGAATGCAGTGACAAAGAACCAGGGCATGAACCTGTCATTGACGTGGCAGGCCGTGCACTCACAGTAACACCGGCGATGATTTTTTCGTTTCTAAATTACGACATCGCTAATAGAGATGTCACAGGTGATCCACACATCACGCGGGAACTGTCCTCGGCATCTTTGTTGCACTATCGGGATGTTGGTTACTCCTTAAGTGGCTTTGTATATTCTGCCGATCGTAAGCTGCTGGCATTATCTCCGCCATTGAGCGTCGAGCAAATGAGTAATCTCAAAAATTACGGAGTTGTCAATTACGTGGACTTTACCATTGATATGGTTGAGGCGGAGTTGTCGAAATTATCACCGGATTTTATACGGCAGAATCGAGTTGTCTGGTTGCCTATTTATAAATCTCCCGTCACCAGTGAGTTGATCGGGCACTATGCAGCGCCTGTTTATTGTGGCCAGAAGCGCATAGCCGTTATCGTGGCAACGTTTCCTGTTGATAAGTTTTCAGTGCTCTTTCAAGACACTGAGTATCAGCCCGGTTTTTTTTTACTGTCGCGAAATTTCGGTCATGTGCTGGGGGGGAGAGGGGATCCTGCCGAAGACAAGCTTGCGAGGTTGGCGCTAAAGTACAAAGCTGATTTTGATAAAGCAGGGCGAGAGACGGTAGTTTTACGTCGCGGCGGAATTTTTATCTATTCCAAACTGATACCGGGGCCTGACTGGGTCGCCATCTATGTATTCGATTGGTATGCAGTGGCGAGTGCTCTGAAAAAACCGCTTATCAATAGCACTGTCTTAATGTTCTTGATACTTTCTGCTCTGTGGGGTTTTATTTTATTTTTTGACAGGCACTTTTTAACTCCCTTGACGGCACAAGCCCGAATCATCTATGACAGCGATGAATTTAACCGAGTGGTGCTAAACACAGCCCCAGTCGCACTGACCATTTATGAGCCGACAAACGACATCGTTGTCCTTCAAAACAGGCAAGCAATAAAACTGTTAGAGTTATCATCTGAAGGGGAAAGTTTATATAAGCGCGTACTCCTGGAAGACGATTTCTGGAGTGACTCTGACTGCGTGGAGCGTGGACCTTTCGGTGCAGGCGAGGTGCGCGAATTTGAAGTTGATATTCAGGATGACAAGGGTAGGCGTCGCGAAATTTCGGTAACGTACTCAAGGGCACGTTACAAACAAGTCGCCGTCGTGCTACTCGGAATGACTGACATCAGCGAACAAAAATCCACCATGCGCTACCTGCAAAAAGCGAAAGAAGCTGCTGATAATGCGAATAGTGCGAAATCCATGTTTTTGGCCACCATGAGCCACGAAATACGTACGCCTTTGCATGGGGCGCTAGGCAATCTGGAATTACTCGCCCTTGAGCGACTTACCCGCAATCAAAGAGGCAGGGTATCCACCATTCACCACGCTTTCGACTCATTGCTTGCGCTCGTCAATGACGTGTTGGACCTGTCCAAAATTGAAGCTCAGGAGTTCAAATTGAACACTGAGCTCTTCCTCCTGAGTGAGGTCATCGAACGGTGCGCTCGAACATTTTCTCCCGCCATTTTGCAAAAGCGCTTACGTTTTCTTTGTCTGATAGATCCCCGACTCGGTGGCTCATGGCGCGGCGACGCCAAGAGACTCTCCCAAGTGTTGATGAATCTACTAAGCAACGCCCAAAAATTCACTGAGCATGGCTCCATCACCCTCAGAGTGACATTGGGTAAAGTGGAGGATGATGGGCAGTGGGTACATATTTCCGTAAGCGACGCCGGTATCGGGATCTCGCAGGAAGGCCTTGAAAACCTGTTTGAACCTTTCGCGCAAGCTGATCAGACCATCGGGGGGCGTTTCGGCGGTACCGGACTGGGGTTGGCATTGTGCCGCCGGATTACAAGCTTGATGGGTGGACACATCTCTGTTGATAGCGAACTGGGCGAGGGTTCCATATTCAAAGTCGATTTACCCCTCAAGCCGGAAGGTGCGATAAGTACGGAGCCGGCCGAGCCAGCGTTCAAGCGTTTCGATACAGTGGTGCTTGTCTGTGATTCGCCGCTGTGGGAGTTGAGCCTGGTCGAGCACATAAGCTTCTGGTTTCCTGACGTGAAGATCATAGCCAGCAGCGGCTCGAGCGAACCAGCGATTAACAACCAAGCGGCCATCTTGGTTCTGGCTATTTCAGGAAACTCAAAACCTGACTGGTGCGATACTTTGCGTAATCGTTACGTAGACGTTGTCAATGTTTCTGCTGACGGCCCGCTTTACCCGGAGCGCCGGGAGGAGGTTTTGTGTGTTACTTCGTTCTCGACATCAATGTTGAAGCTGGCGTTGTTAGCATGCACCGAATTTGAGAACTTAGACGAACTAACTCCCCTTCATACATTCAGTTCAGCCGTCTCGCGAAACGCACGAGTACTGGTCGCCGAAGATGATGCTTTATGTCGAAAGTTGCTACAGTGCCAGTTGAATGCGTTGGGTTATCATAACGTCGATTGCGTCACCGATGGTGCGCAGGCGTTAGATAAGTGCCGTGTCAGTGACTATGAAGTTGTTATTACCGATCTCGGTATGCCGATAATGGATGGCTATACCTTTCTCAAAAAGCTTCGAATTGAAGGTATAGGTACTCCGGTCATAATAAGTACAGCAGATGTGGGGGAAGAGGCCTGCTCGTCTTACAATTTCGAAGTGCTGTATAAACCCACGACTATGGAGCAATTGAGCCTGCTGTTGGAAAAAGTCTTGGGTGATTTCGGGGCAGTGAGTGAATTGAAAACCTTTGGGCCATTACCAGCGACGACGCTGGTCGAATTACAAACATTGTTTTCGATTGAGTGGGAGGCTGATGCGAATTCACTGCGTGATGCGTCAAACACCCGCGACCCGAAACGACTTATGGGGTTACTTCATCGTTTGAAAGGCGCTCTATTGGTGCTCAATGAGCCTGCGGCCGCCGGAATGTGTGATGAACTGCGAGTGTGTTTAGAGACGCATGATATGGCCTCGGCGTGGTCGAAAGTCAACGATTTGATCGATAAAGTATCTTTTATTGTAGATAACTACGAATCACAATCTTGAACGACTGATCAGTGTCCCAGTAATTGCAGGTGTGCCTTTCGATAAGTTTGATAGGGCTCAGTCTGCGCTCGCAGCGGTGAATGTGATCATTCATATTTAGCGAGCGCGGGCTGAGAGGGTGATTATGAAAGGTTTAGTACGCGTCCTTTGTTTTTGATAGCGCTATTGGCGGCTGGGCGTGGCACGATTTTATTGCTTTCAATTATAAGTAAATGTGAACGTGGCTGTGCCATTCGCTTCACCTGCAGTAACCGTGCTTTTTGTTTGGTAGTAACGAGCTACCATTTCAACGCGACTACTTCCGCCAGGGGCTGTGCCAATCGTAATGGGTGCTCCAAGAGTTACCGGGTTATTGTTGTTCAACAGTTGTATTCCAACCCCGTCTGCAACAGTGCCTCCGCTGGCTGGGTTTAGTGCGATGACACCAGGTGCTTTAGAACTGTCAGAAGTGGCAGTTAGCGTCATTTTTATATTGGTTGAGGCGTCACAGTTAAGGAGAATATTAAAGGTCTTGTTTGCTGCAGTGCTGCCTACTGCAGTAAATTCGCTTCGTTTTACATCTCCCATCGGCACGGTAATAGATTTATTTTCGACTTCACAAGCAGTTGTGGAAAAGCTGCCTCCATTAGTAATGTTGATGGTTACTATTCTGTTGTCGTCCCAATCTAATATGCCGCCGTACACCCCTGTCCGCAACGTGCCAGGTGATATATCCCCATATTTATACAATGCAATCTGAATCCCGTCATTCCATACCCATTTTTTTACCGTATCTGGGGGGGAGGACCAACGCTTAATGGGAGTGGCAACGGACCGAAGGTACGATGAAAACGGTACTTGGTCGGCAATACTATAAAGTCGGATGCCAATGCCTGGCACGTTGGTTTTTATCCCGTTACCGAACCCATCATGGTTACTTTGTGGCAGGTACATTGCCCACAGCGCATACCCACCACAGAGGTCTGTAAATGCTTCTTCTCCAAAATAAATCAATTTGGACCAAAGCAGTGTTCCATTAGGTGTGTCGCGAGGAATCACTATTTTCGGGACCGCAATATTATACGCCTTGTTAAACCAGCCATTTACCGGCTGGCAAGCTGCGTTTGCCAGCAATGACCATCCGCATGAGGTGGCTGATAAAAATAATATAGCGAGAGTCTTCCAGGTTAAATATTTAATCAGGATATTCATGATTGATCCTTATATAAAGCGAATCGCCGCATTATTGAGTGATTTAGACATGGACGGACATCAGGTAAGTGCTTTTTCGCGCCATCGACCGCTCATCACTGCCCATTGTGGCTAGTAATGGGTGGCGCAAAACTTTGAAGGGCACACCAAAAGCTTTGAACCTGTGCCTTCGCATCCATTTCGCAAGCCGTCACTAAATGATCTTCCTTAAATACACGTTTGCTTCATTACTCTAATTGATGACACCGCATCCGCCTCAGGTAATCTGAATTCAGTCAAACATTGCTGGTTAACTCCCTTTCCCCATTTCACCTGCAGACTTCCTGTGTCCGCAACACCGCTCAGGTATACCTGTCCATCTGTTCCAACAATTGCACTGTTTTCTGGCGCGTTGACGTCTCGTGCCAACGTAGCCGTAGCACCAAAAGGTACGGGTTTATCACGGTGTATCAATGTCATCAGCACACGGCTACCCACTCGGGTCTGGAAGTTGGCTACTACCACTGCGCCGCGGGTCGGAATGACGGTTTGCGTTTGTGTCTCAATATCGACATCGTCGCCCAGTGTTTCGGTATCGAGCGCAATGCGGTTCCTGCGATAAGTACTGACGTAAGGGACGACGGCATATCCCCGCCAATCGGTACGCACGCCAGTGTTATTCTGCACTTGGGTATTGCTGGCGCCTGGCGCCTTGACCAACGCGATCGTTTCACCCAGTTGTTGGGAGAAGGTCACGCCGTTGGGGTGGGCGACAATGCCTCCTTGCAGACCGTAGTTAACCTGTTGCGAGTCGTCTGTATAGTTATAACCCGCCCGGGCCTCTCCGTAGGTACCCAGATAGTTGGCGCTTAGATTGCCGCTGGCACCCGTACCCTTGTTTGTATAACTTTGGTCGATACTGTAGTTCAGATTGTTGTCGGCCAGGGCTGTACCGCTCAGACCAACCTGCTGGTTGGTACTACCGCCCTTGGTAGTGTTGATGTTGTAACTTGCCCAGCTGTGCGGTAGCAGCTTATCGAACGGTACTTGCACGTTAAACGATAGCTGTTGATCCTTATGATTTCGCTCAGGGGATTGACTTAGCGTATAACTTAATCCGTATGTTACCCCGCGGTTGCCTAAGCTATAACCCAGGCTCATGCTTCGTTCGACACCGCTTCGACCCCAATAGTCTTGTTGATAGGCGTTGATGTATAAGTTGCCGTAGTCCTGCAGCGACTGATTGATATTGAGTTGAGCCTTGCTGCGTTTGTTGTAGTTTTCCCGCCATTGGTTGTCGCGCCCCATTGACCCTATCTCGTTGGCTTCCTGGAAATCGTAGAAGCCGCTGGTCGAGTAACGGTAACCGGCGAGGGTGAAGTTAGTGTTGGTCGCTTCGATATCCTTGGCATATTGAAAGCGATAGGATTGCCCCGTTTTATCCTGACCGGTGCTTAGTTCCGTCTTGGCCTGTGTGATGTCCATTGAGAGTGAGCCCCAATGGCCGAAACCATGACCGAACCCCACGACCTGGGAATTGTATTTGTTGGCGATCAATACCCCACCATAGACGGTAGTGGCATAAGGTAAACCGTAGATCAAGGTGCCTAGGCCAAAGTTCGGTGTCGATGCACCAGTGTTTGTGGTCCGGTATTCGCCCGCCGTCAACGCATACTTCAGCCGCCCTTCACGCAGCATCACGGGCACGGCGGAAAACGGCTGCACAATGCTGCGTTCCGAACCATCGGCTTCGGTGATTGTTACGTTCAGATCACCGCTAGCGGAAGTGGGATAAAGGTCCGTAATGGCGAACGCCCCAGCGGGAACATAACTTTGATAAATGATATAGCCATTCTGGCGCACGGTTACCTGGGCGTTGCTGCGCGCAATACCTCGTACGATGGGAGCGAAGCCTCTGAGGCTATCGGGGTACATATTATCGTCTGAAGCCAGTTGCGCGCCCCGATATTGAAGGCTGTCAAATATATCGCCTGGGGTCGTGCTATCACCTAGCGTCAGTTGACCTTTAAATTGCGCGATGTCGCGCTGCAGGTAAGTATTTACGTTATCCCAACGCGTCTGGCCGTTGTTGTCGTTGAAGGTGGAGTAGTTGCGCAAGCGCCAGTCCCCCAGGTTCAACCCGCTGCGCAGGTTGAGGTAATAGCTATCACTCGTTCCGGCGCGACCGTCATTTTTTGTATTGGCGCCACTGAAATTGTAATTCATAAGCGCGGCGCTTACGCCCGAATCCCACAGGGCAGGGTCCACATACCCACGGGCTTCGTTGTTAAGGGCGGCTTGCGGAATGCTCAGATCCAACCGTTGCTGTGCAAAGTCCAGGCGACTGCTGGCATCGGGAATATAGTGGCCAAGATTAGTCACTGTTTGTTCTGGCGAGAGATGCTGCAGCGCTGGAAAGCTGTTGAGTTTTACGCCCATTGCGCTGAGTTGGCCGACAGTGAGTTCAGGTTTCAAGCTGTCTTCAACACTGACAAAAGTGACATTACGCGTATCGATTTTATCGTTGTTCAGGTAAATATCGACCCGGTAAGTTCCTGGCATTTGACTGCCGTTGTTTGAAAATGATTCCAGGTCGAGCTGGGACGGATCGCCGGTGTTCATTTCCAACGCTGATGGGTTGAAGTAATCGCGCGCGAGCAACAGCGGCGCGTGTGCCAGTAACCCTAGCGTCAGCAGGGAAGGTATCAGTGGGAGGCGGGCAGGACTGAATTTGGCCCACGGTTCTTTCTTAGTGCCGGGTACAAAGGTGCGCATGAGTTTATTCATCACATATTATCTCCACCCGGAGTTGCGAAAGAGTATCTCCTCCTGACTATTACCGGGCACGACATTGAAGTAGCATCATGAAAAGTTGCTGGCGTGAGTTGCGTTAGATTTACGGTGTTTCGGTAGTAGGTTCGCTAATACCGCCATAATCATTAATAGCCTGCCAACTAACCTGGCCAGTAGCACCCGTCGGCACAGTCAGATTATGTGTGCTAAATGGGGCAATCATCCCAGCGTCTTTAATTTCGCTGGTTCCGACTTTCACGTTGTGGAAAGACACGTAGTAAGGGCTGGGGTTGTTGACCGTCAGTTGGTTGTTGCTAAGAGCGAATTTAAGGGTTTTGTAAGCCTGATTAGCCTCGCCCGGTAAATCCGCAGGGCGATAAAATAATTTTATTCGTGTTTTTACTGAGATCTGTAGTGTATTGGTCTCCGACTGCTCGCTCGACGGAATAGACTTGATACTTAGCCAGTAGACACTCTCTTTATTGGTGGGCAGTTGCCCCTTGATGTGTACAATTCGCAGAATGTTTTCTTGTCCGGGATCCAGTCGAAACAGCGGAGGTGTGATAATAAAAGGTGGTTTCACACTGGATGAATCGCTTTCACCCTCAACCCACGACTGAATCAAATAAGGAACGGACTTTTGAGGGTTTATTACAGAGATGGATGTTTCCTTTTTTCCGCCGTCATAAATGACGCGTGTACCGCCAACTACTATTCCGGCCTGCGCATTGTTTGTCATGCTTGACAAAAAAATAGCCAGCCAGCCGAACTTTAGCCACAGAGACACGGCGTGCTCCTTAGTTTCTCGTACATCTTCAAAAGGTGGAGCCGAGGGATGCTGAATACAAACAGCAGAGCGCCTCAGCTCGGTGAAGACATCATGATCCCGCTGAACATCCGGTCGGAATCTATCTGCCGATATAGTTAGTTGTAGGAAACGGTGAAGTTACTTACTGAGTTTGCCGTGCCAGCTTTTACGGTTGCCGCGGTGGAGACGTATTTCGCCACAAACTCAATGGTAGTATTGGCGCCCGAAGCCAGCGTTTTTGTTTTTGCACCCGCACCCACCGGAATCAGATTCGAATTGTCGACTTCATAGATACCGATAGCCACTCCTTCGGCCACCCCTGTAACGGGGGTCAAGGCAAGCAAATTACTGTTGGCAGTACTGGTTGGCCCGTCAAACTTCAACGTAGCGGTTGTTACTGCGGCAGGGCAAGAGGTCAGAGTGATACCGAAGCGAGTAGGTGCTGCTACACTACCCGCAGGACCAAAAGCGCCCGTTCGTACCGCACCGAGTGTTACAGTTTGGTTAGCGGTTGCCGGGTCGATCGTGCAGGCTTGATCGGTAATTCTACCGACGAAGTTGATAGTACCGTCTGCCGCGTTAGCGACTGAAGCAAAAGCAGAGCCAACGAGCAGAGCCATCATAGCGAATTTGCTGTTCATATTATTTCCTTTAAGTATTAACAGTATTTAATGACGCGAAAAATCCAAAGCGGATTTTTGGTCTTCAATCGCGGCGGCCGAATGGTTGGTCAAGCGTTTCTAGAAGCCTTGGGTAAATCTCTTGTCAGTGCTTCGGCTCGCCGTTGTAGCCCATCTACCTGATGTTAGAATATTGCCGAGGATACTTGGCATCAGAGGTCTATGTTCTCAACCCTGGTTGCCCGCATCGTACGATTTTAACGGGAGGCGTGAGTATATTGACTTTAGGTTGAAACAATTTGTATTCGGGCTTCTCTTATAATTGACTAGGAGTAGTCTTATTTTTTATTAGGCCGGAAGAAGCGGCAGAAGTTAAAGTGTCCGGCGCGCTGGTGTTGGTCGCGGAAATACATGGGTGATGGTCTTTGAAAGATCTTTCTCTGCGCATCGTCGTCGGGGAAGTTAAGCTAATTGTTTATCGCGCGCACCACAGATCGTGAATATATGAGTACTCCGATTGGGTGACACGACTTCAACTAATAAATCAGCGGCTATGGGCGAACGGGGCGGCCTTCCGTTGCATTGGTGGAGTTAGGGATCGTCATCCGCCAGCTGGGGAGTGCACGGATTATGTGTAGCAGCTGCCGAAGGCTGCGTCCGCTCCGGGGGCGCGCTCGACCGAAGCGGTCGCTGTCCAGACGCTGTGGTGTTTGCTTGAAAAGCAGGGCCGCTTCGCGCCCCAACGCAGGCTTCGCCAGCTGCTACAAGGGGGCGTGTGTGTGCGGGCTTTGTGTAGCAGCTGCCGAAGGCTGCGTCCGCTCCGGGGTCGCGCTCGACCGAAGCGGTCGCTGTCCAGACGCTGTGGTGTTTGCTTGAAAAGCAGGGCCGCTTCGCGCCCCAACGCAGGCTTCGCCAGCTGCTACAAGGGGGCGTGTGTGTGCGGGCTTTGTGTAGCAGCTGCCGAAGGCTGCGTCCGCTCCGGGGTCGCGCTCGACCGAAGCGGTCGCTTATAGACGCTGTGGTGTCCGTTTGAAAATCGGGGCCGCTTCGCGCCCCAACGCAGGCTTCGCCAGCTGCTACAGGGGGCGGGGTGTGCGCGGATGCTATGGGGTGTGCCCGGAGGGGATGAGGATGACCAGGTCCGTATCACCTACGTCGACGCCCGCCTGTGAAAGCAAGGTCGTGACTTGTCCGCGGTGGTGCGTTTGATGGTTGAAGAAGTGCATGACCAGGCCATAAAAGTCCTTGTCGGCCGGTACTCCCTTCATGCTGGCGTAACTCAGGACGTGATCCAGATCTGACTCTGCAATGGAGCGTGACCACTCGACAATCATCTGATCGAGCCACACCCGTTGTGCGGAAAGCTCGCGGATATTGGGGTACAGCAATTGGTCGAGGCTTGTGGGGTTAGGGCGCTGAAGAATGGGTTGCAGAGCCAGGTGGTTTGCCGGGTGCCTGGCGAATCGCTGCAGCCAGACGGTATCGCCGGCCACCAAGTGATTCAGCGTGCCGAGGATTGAGCCAAAAAACGCTTTCCGGTCCGCAGAAAGCTCCTCATCTGGCAGGCTTCTGGCGGCTTCATAGATCTTTGCGTTCATCCACTCGTTATAGGTTGCCATCAGGCAGATAGGGCGGATTCGGCTCATTGTGCTCATCCTGAAACCCGGTCTGGTGCCGGGATTGTTGTTCTGGCGGACAACAAGTTTACCCGGCCAACGTCATCTCCATGTGCGTAAAACGCGTTATCTCAAAACAGACTGAACGGATAGTTGACGATCACCCGATTGTCATCGAACTCGTTGCTGCTGTAATCGCGGCGGATGCTGGCGTTGCGCAGGCGCACGTTGAGGTTCTTCAATGAACCGCTCTGCACCGTGTACGCCAGCTCGGTTTCGCGCCCCCACTCCTTGCCATCGGTGACCGTGCCGATGTGCACGTTGTCGCCGCTGACATAGCGATTCATCATCACCAGGCCGGGTATGCCGAGCGCGACGAAGTTGTAGTCGTGGCGCAGTTGCCATGACTGTTCCCTGGCGTTGTCGTAGGTGTTGTTAAAGCTGTCATTGGCCAGTGAAATGCCGGCGGTGCCATTGACGCGCATCCAGGGGTCATCGCCGGTCAGTTTCTGCAAACCGACATAGAAGGTATTGCCGCCATAGCGAGCGGACAGCAAGGCCGACATCGTACGGTTATCCAGCTCGCCCGCCCGGGCGCTGCCGTTCTCGCGGCCCTGAAAATAGCCAAGATTGGCGCCCAGTGTCCAGGCGCCCAACGGTTGGCTATGGACGACCTG
This sequence comes from Pseudomonas sp. MDV22-iso1, assembly GCF_058145095.1. Taxonomy (NCBI): domain Bacteria; kingdom Pseudomonadati; phylum Pseudomonadota; class Gammaproteobacteria; order Pseudomonadales; family Pseudomonadaceae; genus Pseudomonas; species Pseudomonas sp. MDV22-iso1. The sequence goes on along the minus strand of NZ_JBYVMF010000033.1, from coordinate 10,673 downwards.
CAGGTATTGTTGCTGGTAGATGTCTTTGAGTTCGGCGTTCCATACGCCGACCATCGTGCGCTTGTCGTTGAAGCTGTATTCACCGCCGACGAAATTGAAGCGGTCGGAGACGAACGCCGTCTTGCCCAGCATGAACATGTCCTGCTGGCTGGCGTCGTTGCGCGGGCTGTTCTGGCGAAACTGACCGCCGTACAGGGTCAGGCCCTCGATTTCTCGTGAGGTGATTTGCCCGCCTTCGAACGTCTGCGGCAGTGAACGCCCATCGTCGGAGCGCAGGATCGGCAGTACCGGCATCCACTCGCCGACCTTGAGTTCGGTCTTGCTGATTTTCATTTTTCCCGCCAGCGCCAGGCGCCCGAAATCGTCGGCGGGGCGTCCGTCGCGGTCGATCGGCAACAGCTGCGTGCCGCCGCTGCCCTTGCCGCCATCCAGCTTGATCGAGTAGAGCCCCAGGGCATCCAAACCGAAGCCTATTGCACCTTGAGTGAATCCGGAGCGGGCATCGAGGATGAAACTCTGGGTCCACTCTTCGGCCTTGCCCTGGGGCGATGCAGGGTTGGAAAAGTTGCGGTTGATGTAGAAGTTTCTCAGGTTGAGGGTGGCGCTGGCGTCGTCGATTAAACCGGCTGCAATGGCCTTGAGTGGCAGCGTGCCGACGATGGAAAGCGTGAGGGCGATTCGAAGATTGGCGGTCATTTTCATTATTGTTTTTATCCAATTTCTGGCTGTAGAAATCCGCTGCATCCGCCAGCGCGAATGCAGTGAGTTCAAATCGAATGGCGTGCGGCAGCGGCCCTGAACGAGCCGCTAAAACTCGGTGGTCATTGCACCAGTAACAGTGATCCGGAGACGAAGGCGAATATCAGGACAAACCGGCGCAGGCGCGCTTCATTGATGAAGTGCCGGGCCCAATGGCTGGCGATCACGCCAAGCGCCAAGGGCAGGCACAGGCTCAATACCGGTGTCACCTGCGCGGCGTGCAAATGCCCGCCGAGCGCCAGCACCACGAGGGAAATCACTTCGCCCACCAGGAAGCACAGGGCGACCGAGCCTCGCAAAGTGGCCACCGGCGAGTGCTGATACACCAGCGCCAACGGCGGACCGCCTACGCCGGTAGCCGTTTCGGTGATGCCGGTGATCAGTCCCGTGGAAATCAGCGCACGGCGTCCCGGTACGAAGGAGGGCGCCATCCAGGTCGCCAGGCACGCGGCGATCGTCGACAGGCCTATCAGCACGTTGAGTTGTGAGAGCGGCAGCCAGAACAGTATCCAGACGCCGCCGAACGTACCGACAAAACGCCCGACGGTAATCCACGAACTGCCCCGAAAGTCGATCGCCTCACGCTCGCGCCAGGCGATTGCCGCGTTCAAGGGCAACATCAGAATCAACAGGCTGACCGGCAGGGATTCGGGCGCCAGCAAGCCCATCACCGGCGCAACGATGAGGGCGAAGCCCATGCCCGTTGTCCCCTGGATCAGCGCACCGCACGCCACGGCGAGCGCAATGAGGTAGAGCGGGTCGAATGGTAAGGTCATCTTTTACCCAATAACGAAGAGTGTTATGCCACGGAGGGCAGTGGATGGACTTTATGGATCGGCGCCTGGCTGACGATGTCCCGCGCCAGCGCATCGACCTGTCGCATCAGCTCACGAGCGTCCCAGTCGGTCGGCCAGCCTTGCCACAGACGGACTTTGCCCTGCACCACGACAGCGTGGATCTGATCCCTGTTCGCCAGGCGCACCAGGTCCCATGTCAGGTTCCAGGACGGCAGCAGTTCCGGCACCGCGAGGTCCACAAGCAGGAAATCAGCGGCGTGGCCGGGCGCGATCTGTCCGGTGAGTTGGCCGAGGTGGAGCGTCTGCGCAGCGTTTTTCGTGCCCATGTCGAGCCACAGTTGCCCACCGCCACAGACCGAATCCCCGACGGCGATACCGTGGGCAAAACGCTGGGCGGCTTCGGCGTAATCCAGAAGGCGGAAGCCATCACCGCGGGTGCCGTCCGTCCCCAGTGCCACCGGGATGCCCAGGCAGTGCATCAGGTGTGCCTGGGCCACGGCGTTGCCTTTCCAGGCACTGGCCACAGGGTTGTAACTCACTGCGGCGCCGCTATCACGCAACAGGCAGATCTCGTTTGGCGTCAGTAAGGTCGCGTGGGCCAGCAGCGCCGCCGGGCCTAGCGCGCCGGCCCGGTGCAGTTGCTCCAAGGGCCTGACGCCGTAGAGTTCCAGGGAGCGTTCGACGGCGACCAGGTGCTCGTTGACGTGGCTCTGGAACACCCGCCCGGACTCTTCGCATAAGCGGTAGACCGCCTTGAGTGTCGAGTCAGTGGCGATTTCAGGAATAGGCACGGCCAGCGAAGGCGTGATCAGCGCGTCGTTATTCCACTGGGACAAATGCCGTTCCGCCGCCGCGAGAATCTGCCGCGCATCCAGCACTTGCTTGCCTTGAATGTCGTTGCAGGTCTTCGCCAGTACGCAGCGTATGCCGACTTCATGAACGGCCTTGGCAATGGCTTCGACGCCTTCGGTCGAGCGCGTGCCGGCATCGCACACCGTGGTGAAGCCGCCGCGCAGGGATTCGAACGCCGCGAGTTTGCTCGTCAGGTACAGCAACTCCGAATCGAGCGAGCCTTCGAGGGGTATCCAAACCCGGCGAAAGATTTCCGAGGGTTCGCCGAAGACCAGGCCTTTGCCGAAACTCTGGCTGAGATGGTGGTGGGTATCGATGAAACCCGGCATCAACAACTGCTGTTCGAGACGCTGCACCTGATGCGCGGGATAACGCGCCTGCAACAGTGGCAGCGGTCCGACGTCGGCGAATTTGCCCTCGACCACCAGCACGGCCTGACCGCGCTGCGGGCCATCCGGCAGCATCAACCAGTCCGGTGCCAACAGCTGTTGCGGTGCAAGCAGTTGTTCAGGAGAAGAGGGCAGGTGCGTAGTAACTGTGCGATCCATGGAGCAACCTTAGTGAGTATGTGGTGAGTGGGTCAGATCGGCCTTGGCGTCCGCGCCGTTGTCCTGGCGACCCACGCAATGGAAGAGGAAATTCATCACCGCGGCGGTGACGGCGCCCATGGCGACGCCATTGCCGAGCAGCCCGGCCAGGCCGTTCGGGAAATGGCTGTAGACCCCTGGCACCAGAATCGGCAGCAAGCCCACCGCCAGGGCCACGGACACCACGTACATGTTGCCGTGGTGCCGCAGGTCCACTTTGCGCAGCATGTCGATGCCCATGGTGCCGACGATGGCGAACACGATCAGGCTGGTGCCGCCGACGACCGCTTCCGGTACGCCGCCGATCAACCGCGCCAGGGGTGCCAGTAGCGCAAACAGCAGGAGCAGCACGCCGGACACCGCGGTGACATAGCGCGAGCGAACGTGGGTGGCACGGATGACGCCGATGTTTTCGCCGCTGGTGATGATCAGCGACGTGCCCATGAATCCGCCGAGGATGGATGCCAGTGCGTCGCCGCGAATGGTGCGGGTGACGTCCCTGTTGATATCCAGCGGCTTGTCCACGGCTTCGCTGATCGCCACGGTTTGTCCCGTCGCTTCAACCATGGACACCAGACAAAAAAGCATCAACGGGATCGAGGCAAACAGATCGAATTGAGGCACGCCGAACGGCATCAGTGCCGGCAGGCTCAGCAACGGCCACCAGCTCAATTGGGAGCTGTCAAACGCCCCCAAGGCGACCGCCAGCAGACTGCCGCCAACCAGGCCGAGCAAGATGGATAACTGGCCGAGCGTTCCTCGCAACAGACGTGAACACAGCACCGTGATGACGATCGTGGAGAACGCCAATAGCAGTTGCTGCGGGGCGGCGAAGTCGGCGCTGCCAGGCCGGCCGACGATCAGCTCGCCCGACAGCTTGATCAGGTTGACGGACACCAGCAGCAGCATCGTGCCAACCACCACCGAGGGGAAGAAACGCAGCAGCCGACGAAAGATCGGCAACACCACGAAGTAGAAGACGCCCGTCAGAATGACCGCACCGGAAGCCGTCGCCACGCCGTTTTGCTGGGCAATCAGAATGAACAACATGATCGGCGCCCCACCGGGGAGCATGATGAAAGGCAAGCGCGCGCCACAGCCGCGCAATCCTAACGACTGGATCAGCGTGCCCAGCCCGCAAACCAAAAAGGTCGCGCTCAGTAACTGCAGGGTCAGCTCGCTGGAAAAGCCTAAAGCCGTGGCCATCAGGAAGACCGAGGCAACTGGCGAGGCCGCCATCACCAGTACATGCTGCGCGCCAAAAATCAGCAGCTGCCGCCAGGGCAGTCGCTCATCAACAGGGGAAACGGGGTTTTTCTTGTTATCCGGCATATCCCACCTCTACGTAAAGCCAGCATCAACGGCTTTTTGATTATTGTTTTAAACGTCACGTAGTTTCGGTCGGGATCGTGCAGGTAAATCCCAAACCAAATCGATTTTGGTATGTGCCCAAATCGATTTGGGTGAAATGTATTCCCGTTCTGAAAGGCTGTCAACGGTCCATCCGTCGCCGATGACCCTGAGTGGCCGAGAACCGTCGGTGCGCGTATAACTCGGCAGCATTGCTGACTGAGTTGCCCCAACCGATGCCAAATAACGACAACCACCGCCCTACCATTGCCGACGTCGCCGACGCTGCCGGCGTATCGCGCACCACCGTTTCCCACGCGCTCAACGACCGCGGCCAGGTCGATCCGCTGACCCGCGCGCGCGTCAAAAAAGTCGCCGCCAGCCTTGGCTACACCCCCAATCTGCGCGCCCAGCGCCTGCGCACCGGCAAGGCCAATGCCATTGCGCTGCTGTCCTCGATGCCGTTTGCCGTAGCAGGCGGATCGTCACGCCTGGGCTTTTTGATGGAGATCGCGGCGACCGCGACGGAAGCGGCCCTGCGTCGGGGCGTGGCACTGGTGCTGGTGCCGCCGATGGACGAGGCCAAGGCCTTGCTGGATACGCTGGATATCGACGGCGCAGTGATCATCGAGCCGGTGGCCAACGACCCGCACATCGCGCGCTTGCGTAAAAGAGGGGTGAAACTGGTATCGATCGGACGCCAGCCCGAGGCCGGTTTCGACTTGCCGTACATCGACATGCACGGCGCAGCGGCGGGCGCCTTGCTGCTCGATCATTTGCACGAGCAGGGCGCTCAACGGATCGGCCTGGTGATCGGCATTCAGTCCCGGCATTCCTACCTCGACATGGAGCAAGCGTACCGCGCCTATTGCACAACCCATGGCCTGACCCCGGCGATCGTTCGCGCCGACGAAGCGGGTGGCGAAGCGGCCGGCGCCGCTGCCTGTGCGCAATTGCTGGACGATTATCCGGACCTGGACGGTCTGTGCGTGCCGGTTGATGCGTTCGCGATTGGCGCGGTGCAGGCGCTGAACGAAAAAGGTCTGAAGGTGCCGCAGGATGTGAAGGTGGTCACCCGTTACGACGGCTTCCGCGCACGGGAATGCACACCGCCCCTGACGGCGTTGAACATGCACCTGGAAGAGGTGGCTGCGTTGGCGATCGAGTTGCTGTTCGAACAGATCAATGAGTCTGGCACCGACCAGCGTCAGCGCATTGATGCGCCCATGGCGACGCTTGTGGTTCGAGAATCGAGCGCGGGTTTGCGGGAGAAAAATGGTTGAGACGAGGCAAGCCCTGACAGGCAGTCGGGGCTTGATAGAAGAAAACCGGTGACAGGATGAAGTACGTCACTTTTGCGCAGGGGTGCCCCTGGCAATGGACGCAAGAGATCAGGGTCGGTGTTAACGCTGTTGATGCCTTGATCGTGCGTATCGACCAAGCGGGCCTGAAACGGACCAAGCTTTAAAAGCCATACACAACCTCCTACACTGCTGACACCCGCTCACACCCAATCTGCGCAGCCTCGCTCTCCTGCCGGCGTCTGCATCGCCTCCCATTAGGATTATTGACATGCGCCTGTCTGATTTCATTCTTGAGAACCTTGAGCCGATTCTGCAGGCTTGGGAAGATTTCGCCAGAACTATCGAGACGCCGGGTGAGGACCTCGATAGTGAAGCTCTGCGAGATCATGCCGAACAAATGTTGCGGGCAATTGTGAGTGACCTGCGGACAAAGCAGACGAGGCGAGAGCAAGCTGCCAAGTCTCAAGGCCAAGCCCCGGTAAACGATGAAGAAACAGCAGCTGAAACCCATGCAATGACGCGGTTGATGGCAGGTTTCACGATCGATCAAATGGTGTCGGAATATCGAGCACTGAGAACGAGTGTCGTCAGTCAATGGATGAGGCAAGTGAAGGATGGCGCGCCGATCAATGTCGACGACATGACCCGATTCCACGAGGCCATCGATCAGGCTCTCGCCGAATCCATCGCCAGTTATTCACGCGCCGTTGAGGCGTCACGCAACGTATTTCTAGGCATTCTCGGCCACGATTTGCGCACTCCGCTTGGAGCGATCTTGCTGGGTGCCGACATGTTGAGGCGCTCGGAAGGGGCCGGAGACCGCAATACCAAGGTTGCCAACCAGATATACACAAGCGTGCGGCGAGCGAGCCAGATTGTTGGAGACCTGCTTGATTTGACCCGCTGCCAAATGGGCCCAGGCATTCCCGTCAAGAAGACGGATTTGGATCTATCGCGCGTCTGCGAACGTGTTGTCGAAGAAATCCGAGCGTTTTATCCAGAGGCCGTGGTCATGTTCGAAGCGAAGACACCAGTTCAAGGGCAATTCGATGGCGCCAGAATGGAACAAGTCTTCTCGAACATAATCAGCAACGCTGTACAGCATGGCGATAATCAACTCCCAATCAAGGTGGAGTTAAAGGCCTCGGAAGACAGCGCTATTTTCACCGTTCACAACAGCGGTGAGCCCATACCAGAAGACGTTCTCCCGTTTATATTCAACCCTTTGGGGCGTTTCTCTCAGCGATCTGCAATTGATCACGGGCCGACAGAGGGGCTGGGCTTGGGCCTGTTTATCGCCTCAGAGGTTGTGGCCTCACATAACGGATCAATCGATGTCAGCTCCGACTGGAGTGGCGGCACCACTTTTCTGGTCAGGCTTCCAATGACTGAGCCGGCCGCACATTCGTAGACCTGTTCGAGAGAAGGCTTCTGGCCGGCCGATCATCGTTCAGCGATGGATATTCACATTGGCGGGGGCTGACAGACACCGGTTGCTTATGACAAGGCGGGTACGTCCTGGTACGGCCAGCCATCGGGAGCGTTGGACATGATCCATCCTTGTAATCATGCGGGCGGGGAATAACCCATGAACAAAAGAATCCCTCTGAAGGGCGAGTGAGATTTCAGCGCTACTGCCGCATGGATGGGCACCATCCAGGATCTACTAATTCACCTGCCGATCTGAAACATCATCGCTGCACGGCGATGCATTTGATCTCCACAAGCAGCCCCGGTCGAGCCAGTTCCGCGACACCTATGCATGTCCATGCACACGTGCCTCTGGGAAAGACGTCATCCTTCACTTGTCTGAAGATTGGCATGTGGCGTTGCATGTCGACGTGATAGGTCGTCATTTCGACGACATCCTCAAATTCGCAGCCACCGGCTACCAGGACGAGCCGCAGATTCTCCCATGCGGCTAAGAACTGTTGCTCAGGATCTTCGATAACCGCTAATTCCGGCGTCCGGCCTACCTGGCCCGCGCAGTAGAGCGTTTTTCCTACCTTCACAGCTGGCGCATAACCCGCCTGCTCGCTGAGCAATTTCATGCTGTCTGGAACGATGATCTGGCGATCAGTCATGGTCGTGGAGCCCAAAATATAAGCGGATACGAAACCTAACCCAGGTGCCAGAGCGCCGTCCACTCGGGGCCCTTTGCATTAAGCAAACAACCACACTCAGTCGCTCATCTAAGCCAGCGCTCCGTGAGTATCGTTGACGTGTAAACCTCCATGAAGTTGCTGGTCGGCATGATACGAGGAACGCACCAAGGGCCCCGACGCGACGTTCTTGAAGCCCATCCGCGCGCCTTCCTCGGCAAACCACGCAAACATATCCGGGTGCACGAAACGCTGCACCGGCAAGTGGCTGCGCGAGGGTTGCAGGTACTGGCCGAGGGTGAGCATGTCGATGTCGTGCTCGCGCATCCGCTGCATGACCGCTATGACTTCGTCGTCGGTTTCCCCGAGACCCAGCATCAGACCGGATTTGGTCGGGACCTGCGGCACCCGGTGCTTGAAGTTCTGCAGCAGGTCCAGCGACCACTCGAAATCCGAGCCCGGTCGCGCCGCTTTATACAGGCGCGGCACAGTTTCCAGGTTGTGGTTGAACACGTCGGGAGGCTCGCACGCGGTGATGGCCAGGGCGACGTCCATCCGTCCGCGATAGTCCGGCACCAAGGTTTCCAGCTGGATGCCCGGCGACAGCTTGCGGATCTCGCGCAGGCAGTCGACGAAGTGTTGGGCGCCTCCGTCGCGCAGGTCGTCGCGGTCCACCGAGGTGATCACCACGTATTTGAGGCGCAGTTCGGCGATGGCCACGGCGAGGTTGGCTGGCTCGTTGACGTCCAGCGGTTTCGGCCGTCCGTGGCCGACATCGCAGAACGGGCAGCGCCGGGTGCAGATGTCACCCATGATCATGAAGGTCGCGGTGCCGCCGGAAAAACATTCGCCCAGGTTCGGGCACGAGGCTTCCTCGCAGACACTGTGCAACTTGTGTTTGCGCAGCAGTTGCTTGATCCGGTCGACCTCGGGGGAGGTCGGCATGCGTACCCGGATCCATTCGGGTTTGCGCGGGAATTCATCGGTGGGGATGATTTTTACCGGAATGCGCGCGACCTTTTCTGCGCCGCGCAGTTTGGTGCCGACTTCCACTTTGGCGGGGCTTTTTTGCGCTGCTTCAACAATGGCAGTCATGGGTTTTCCTTGTGCAGGCAGCTAATCAGGCAGGACACGGAACCTGTGGGAGCGAGCTTGCTCGCGATGAGGCCGTGTCAGTCGAGATCAATGCTGACTGTCATGCCGCCATCGCGAGCAAGCTCGCTCCCACAGGGTTCCATATTGTTTGCTTAGTCGCGGTAGACCGGGAAATCGCTGCACATCGCGGCAGCCTGGCGGGCGACCTGAGCCTCGACATCGGCATCGCCAAGGTGGTCGAGGATGTCGCAGATCCAGCCGGCCAGCTCGATGCTCTGTGCTTCCTTGAAACCGCGGCTGGTGATCGCCGGGGTGCCGATGCGCAGGCCCGAGGTCACGAACGGCGACTGCGGATCGTTGGGCACGGCGTTCTTGTTCACGGTGATACCGGCACGGCCCAGCGCCGCGTCGGCGTCCTTGCCGGTCAGGCCCTGGCGGATCAGGCTGACCAGGAACAGGTGGTTGTCGGTGCCACCGGACACCACGTCGTAACCACGATCGATAAAGACTTGCGCCATCGCTTGGGCGTTGCGGATGACCTGCGTCTGATACGCCTTGAACGCCGGCTCCAGCGCTTCCTTGAAGCACACGGCCTTGGCCGCGATCACATGCATCAGCGGGCCGCCCTGGCCACCGGGGAACACGGCGGCGTTGAGCGTTTTCTCGAGTTCAGGATTGGCCTTGGCCAGGATCAGGCCACCGCGTGGACCGCGCAGGGTCTTGTGGGTCGTGGTGGTGACCACGTCGGCGTAGGGCAGTGGATTCGGGTACAGACCGGTGGCGACCAGCCCGGCGACGTGAGCCATGTCGACGAACAGGTAGGCGCCCACCTTGTCGGCAATTTGGCGGAAGCGCGGGAAGTCGAGGGTCTTCGAGTAAGCGGAGAAACCGGCGATGATCATTTTCGGCTGGTGCTCGACGGCCAGGCGTTCGACTTCGTCGTAGTCGATCAACCCGGTCGCGGTGTCGATGCCGTATTGCACGGCGTTGTAGAGCTTGCCGGAAAAACTCACCTTGGCGCCGTGGGTCAGGTGACCACCGTGGGCCAGGCTCATGCCCAGTACGGTGTCGCCGGCCTGTAGCAACGCCAGGTAAACCGCAGCATTGGCCTGGCTGCCGGAGTGCGGCTGGACATTGGCGTAGTCGGCGCCGAACAGCTGTTTGGCGCGGTCGATGGCCAGTTGTTCGACCACATCGACATGCTCGCAGCCGCCGTAGTAACGCTTGCCCGGATACCCTTCGGCGTACTTGTTGGTCAGGCCGCTGCCCTGGGCTTCCATGACCCGTCGGCTGGTGTAGTTTTCCGAGGCGATCAGCTCGATGTGGTGCTCTTGCCGCGCGTCCTCGGCGTTCATCGCCGCCAGCAGTTGGTCGTCGTAGCCTTTGATCTGGTCGTGCTTGCTGAACATGGTGAAAGTCCTCTGTTGTTCTCAAAATGGGGGTTCACCCGTAGGAGCGAGCTTGCTCGCGATGGTTGTGAACGATGACGCGTAAACCCGGGTGCCCAGCGGCGTCCTTGGGTTTTTCGCGAGCAAGCTCGCTCCTACAGTGGGTTATGCGGTGTTCACCTGTAGGAGCTATCGAGTGCAACGAGGCTGCGATTTTTTGATTTTTGAAAACAGGATCAAAAGATCGCAGCCTGCGACAGCTCCTACAGGGGGTTATGCGTAGTCGGCGATTGAAGGGCAGGCGCACATCAGGTTGCGGTCGCCGAAGACGTTGTCGACGCGGCCTACGGGCGGCCAGTATTTGCTGTCGATCAAGGTGTCCAGCGGATACACCGCCTGTTCACGGCTATACGGATGCGACCACTCGCCCACCAGCTCC
>NZ_JBYVMF010000032.1:0-69472 GCF_058145095.1 Pseudomonas sp. MDV22-iso1 | reverse complement strand
CAGCCCGGGCCGAAGAAAAACTTAACGTCGTGTCCGGGATTAGTTGACCACTACAGAGGGAAGCGAGAGCTGTGCGAAAGGCAGCGTTGGAGGCGCAAGGGTGGGTGATCAATGAGCTCGATATGTAAGCGTAAGCTATCGGCAGATAGCCGAAGCGGTTTTCAAAGACCTGGGTGGAGCATCTTTCTCCAAGACTGAAGACATTTCTGCACTTGAAGAGCGAGTGATTGGACTGGCTCTAAAAAATTTTCAGCTCTCATCCCAACGGAAAATTGTTCTGCCCCTCACTCGTACGATCTTACTGAGGCTGCGCTCAACCTCGGTCACGTAACCCCAAGCGCTTGACCGAGTGCGCACGCTCTTGGTCATGTGAGTGGTAGTACGTGTTCTGAGTAGTACTGAGATTGTTATGACGCAGATCGACCTGCAGGTCTTTGGCATTCCGCAAGGTCGCAGAGGTATGGCGTAGCCAGTGCAGAGAAGCGACCTTTAAGCTTTCCATCTCGTGCACCGCACGACCCTCGATGCGCATACTTTCAAGAGCCTTGTCGAAGACTACCTGGAGGAGGGCGCGTACCTGTCGATCCGACAGACCAGATCGTCCTCTGAGGGTCTTGATCAAAGGAGTGGTCTCGCCGATCTCAGGAAGTTCGGGCAGACCCAAGAACCGACGATAGCGCTTCAAATAGAGATTGATATATTCATCCCTGACGGCAATCTTTCCGATCTTGTTGCCTTTGCCTACGGCGTGATACCACCAGTTGCCCTCAGGGTCTTGGCGGAAGTCCCCCATAGACGGCTTCCAGTTTTGTCGCCCGACAACATCAGACACGCGTAGATACATAGCAAACAATGTTGAAAGTATAAACAGTGTACGCTCATGCCGAGCAGGTTCGGACTCCGCCAGATTTTCAGCCGTTTCAAGCACGTAGTTCCATTGCAGCGGCGTTAATGCACGCGTAACACCCTCATCTTGAACATCATCGCTATAGCGACCGAACTTTTTGATCATTCGGAAAGGGTTTGCCGCTGCATAACCATCTTCAACCATAAATTCGAAAAAGCGACTACAAATCGAGAAAACTTGATTTATGGTGCTGTTTGTTGCGCTGTATTTATTCTCGGTTACTCCTTGTTCTGGATCATCGGAGTCAATCAGCGGCTTCGACGATTTAATATTGAAAGGACGCCAGTTAGGATTAGGAATAACAGGGTCTACAAGCGCACTCTGCGCATCATTATTATTCACGAAACGGCTACGAGTCACAGGCCCGATCCAGTCTCGAGGTGGATTACGGCAAAAAATCAAATAATCCTGGGCGTCCTGACGCTTAAGGTGATTCAGCGGCTTCTGGCTAATCATCAATGACCACAGCAGCAACCGCTCAATATGAATGCGATACGAGCTGAAGGTCTGAGCATTATCGGAAAAAGCCCGCAGGAACGAGCGCACGGCCAGGTAGCCGCGCGGAGCCTCTAGCGCAGGGGGAAATGAGGCAAGGTAAGCTTTGACGCATGGTGTAGTAGGCTCACTGCAACTGAAATCCTGATCGAGGAACGACTCGTATGTATTGAATAAGGGCTTCGGCGAGCGGGACATTCATGACCACCAGATACGTTAGTTACTGCCATTAAGAAACTTCCAGTTATGACAGTAATCGGAAGTTGGAGACCTATTACCCATAATTAGTCTCTCCTCTCATGCAACTTTGGCTTAAGAAAGCCTGATGGTATCTCGCGCGTATCTATCGCGCAACTATGACTCATTACCTCCCAAACCTTCTGTGTTTGTCTCAAGATTTCGTTAAATAGACAGTACTTGTGTCCCAATTATTCTTCAGGTATCGAGCCGGAGGCACTGATGTACGTATGAGCCCGCCATGCTGTCTCGTCATTACTGCGCGCACCTTCTGGTTATTCCTCGTAATTGCGTTAAAAAATTAGTTTTAGTCTCATAATTCCGTTCCCCGTCGTTGGCACGGCTAAATATCGTGAAAACTTCACACTCCCGCCAATACCCGGAATTTCTGGGTGGCGGGTAGCCAGGGGTGTAAGTCCACTGGTGATATCTCACGATTTCGTGCCGGGAAGCCAAAACCATAGCTCTAGGATGGGTCTAGTGCAGAGCAGTTCTCAGCCCAGTTTTTCCAAAAAATATTTTAGGAAAACTCGCGTCAGGCTTGATCTTCAGCAATCCGAGCGGTGGATTGGCGCGGAATTCTGGCTATGCCGCCAGAGCGTTCGGGCCCAGAAGTGTCTCGTCAAATCTTCACCAAAAGCGCTGCGGGTTATGTCTCGCGATTTCTTCGAAATATAGCTAACTGATTGTTTTTACAGGAATTTATCTTAATTACGCAAACGTGGATACGCGACGTTGTCTCACGATTGATTAATAGACTCTGAGCTAGTAACAAAATGATGGAATAGGCTGAAACCCTCGCAAATAAAGGCATACAGGCCAACTGCCGGCTACACGGTAGTCTCATAATTACGTTGCAACAGTTGGTGAGGCATGCACTACATTTTTCGTAATGCCCAGTAAAATCAATCTGTTAAGCGCTTTTCGAAGCAACGTCTCTTTATTTCGCGATTGCCTCAATTCTGGTAATTAAAGGCAGAATCCGATGTATAGATAAATGCGACAAGCTACTCAGAAACGATCCAGACACATCATTTAACATAATATACATTACACGTAATACCAGGTTACAAGATTAGCCCGTTTGCACGCAGATCTGGAAGCTCGCTTTTCTCCTCCAGGACCAGATTTCGCATATATGCGATTTTAGCATGGTGACATTTCTGGCTGGTGATCAGCAGACCTCTTTCACGCTCATGGACTTGCTGACAGATCACACCTTTCTGGAAATCTTCCAGGAGCTAAAATTTCTGCCTGAGCTTTTTGCCGTCGCCCATAAACCTGCTGATGTTCCGCGTAGCTATCCCGGAAAAGCTTTTCCGAATCTGGCAATGCGTGCCCCGTGTTTAGATTCACAGAGTCGTTTGGTTTGACGCAGCTATTGATGGACAGCCTGTTGTTTACAAATCTACTAACGGCATACGCACAGCATGCACGTCGCTGTGTGAAATCTGCGGCATTCAGCATGGCGCTCGTGCGCAGATTTCAAGTACTGCCATACGCAGGAAAGACAATGCTGGGTAATCTTCACGAGGTGTGGAATGTTCAGGCGCGTACCTGCGATTAGCGGCTAGAAAGCATTTCCTGCCAGACAACATCTTGTAGGCCGGCTACAGTGTGTGGATGTCTGATCAGCAATCTGACTTGCTCCTTACGCTACTTAACAAGTCAAAACAGCCAGTTTAGATAGGGTTCTGAACCTCGGTGTAAACCCGGTCTGCCCGGCGTTCCAAGGGTCTAAAAGGCTCCGTATCGCCGCGTAATCATCAGGAATTGCGAACTGAAACTTCAGCGTTTATCATCTTTTTCATTTTTCTGTCAGCCACGACTGCAATCATCAGTTAGATGCACCCTGCCCCTATATATGAAGATCGTTAGCTAACTACACTAAACGGCTATTTAGTAGAGTTATGTTTGTTTGGAAATACCCGCCCTTCAAGGTATCTCGACTCTGATAATCCATCGGCGACTTTTTAATGATGGATCTTCCTACCCTCGCTCACCATCCAGTGCACGCCAATACCTTCGACATCCTCGGGTACGCGTTTGCCGTTTGATCTACAAATCTAAATCAAGCCCCGAAAGGTTCGGGGCTTGATAATGTCAGCCCGCATTAGGGTTTGTGTCCTCCACCGCCACTCATCCCGCCGTCTTTGCGCCCCATATCGGATGAATCGTCATCAGCAACATTGCTATCGCGTCCACCGCTGGGCGATTGATCTGGCTTGCGGGACTGTTGTCCGCCTGAAGCCTGGCCACCTTTCTGGCCTGGTTTGGACATGTCCTGTTTATCGTCGGCGAACTCCCCTCCCCGATTCGTCCCCTGTCCGCCTCCGGACATGCGATCACTATCACGGGATTGTTGGTGCCCGCCTGAAACAATGAAACTACAGCGCTCGCGACGAGTGGATTCACGCGGATCGTTCCATTGAGAACACGCGCATACGACTGACGGTTCATAGACGTCCATCGACGCAGCCTTACGCCGATCTCCATACCAAAGCCTCGATGTTTACTAGACTTGATAAGCGGCAACTAAAGCGTTGTTCTTTAGCGGAGGGCGTACCGATCATGGAAATTGAACCTGGGCTGCGCTCAGGCCTCGGATACTAAAACCCCTCATTGGTGAACCTATGACAATCGAGGACACGCTACTTCGCCAGCGCAAAGTGCTTGCCAAATTTGGCGAGCTTGCCTTGGCGTCAGATGACCTGGAACACATCCTCGATGAGGCCTGTCGATTAGTCGGCGACGCCCTCGAAACCAATCTCGCCAAATTTATGCTGCTCGAAGGAGACGGCATCACATTCTTCGTGAGGAATGGCGTGGGTTGGGCGCCCGATGTCGTTGGGAAAGTTCGAGTAAAAGCATCTGATGACAGTCCGGAGTTGTACTCCCTCAATACCCATGCGCCCGTCGTCTCGACAGATATTGCGACGGAAACCCGTTTCCGTTATCACGACTTTCAGAAAGACAACGGGGTAAAAGCCTTCGTCAATGTTTTAGTCCATGGCGCCAAGGGTGAACGCCCCTTTGGAATCTTCGAGGTTGATAGTCGCACTCCCCGTGAGTTTACAGACAGCGATATCGACTTCCTCCGGGGTTACAGCAACTTGCTGGGCGCAGTGTTAAAGCGTTCAAACACCCAGGAAACCATGCGATTTACGGAACAAAGATTGCGTGAAAGCGAGCGACATTACCGCATCGCAGCCGAGTTGAATCCGCTATGGCCCTGGTCTGCTGACAAGGACGGCAACCTTCTCTCTATTGACCCACGCTGGTATGAGTACACCGGATTGTCACCTGCGCAAACATTGGAACGCGAATGGGCCAACGCCGCTTACCCAGCGGATCAGGTGTCAATCGCCGCACTGTGGACTCAGTCACTGGGCACGCTGCAGCCCTTCGATTTACAAATACGCTTGCGAAAACAGGGTGGCGATTACCGTTGGTTTAGAGTTCGGGCGCTATGCAGTTTCGATGCAGCCGGACAATGCGAGCAATGGTATGGCACCTTCGAGGACATCGACGAACGGGTACAGTTGGAAAGCGCACTGCGCGAATGGAATGACTTGCTCGAAGACCGTATCGCGCAACGTACTCAGCAACTTGAGGACGAACAGCATGAGCGCGCCGTGATGGAATCCAAGCTTCGGCAAAGTCAGAAAATGGAAGCTGTCGGGCAACTGACAGGCGGCATAGCCCATGACTTCAATAATCTGTTGGCGGGCGTCATGGGTAGTCTGGAGCTGATGCAGCGACGCATAGACGCTGGCCGTTTCTCCGACCTGGCTCGCTTTAACGCCTTGGCGATGACCTCTGCTTCTCGGGCGGCGGCGCTAACGCAACGTCTCTTGACGTTTTCTCGTCAGCAATCACTCGAGCCCGAACTGTTGGAACCTCGCCAAGTCGTGGCCGGCCTTGAAGACCTCATTCGTCGTACGGTCGGGCCCAGCATCATTGTCGAGTGCTCGTTCCGTGCAAACGATCGTATCCGGTGCGACCTCAACCAGCTGGAAAATGCCCTGCTCAATCTTGCGATCAACGCCAGAGACGCAATGCCGGAAGGAGGCGTGATTGATCTGGAGGTCGACCGATGCGTCATGGATGAAGCGTCCTCCTCCGACAAAATGTTGCCACCTGGGGCTTATGTGAGCATCTCCGTCACCGATACAGGTACTGGCATCAATCCAGACATCTTGTCGCGCATATTCGACCCGTTTTTTACGACCAAGAAGATTGGTGAAGGAACAGGATTAGGTCTTTCGATGATCTACGGATTTACCCAGCAATCGGGTGGACAGGTAAAAGTTCACAGCAGTGTGGGTGTTGGAACAACGGTGACCCTGTATTTTCCAGTCGACAATTCGTCTCCTGATGACGCTCAGAAAGCCTCGGACAAATCTCATCAGCCAGAGCCATTCGGCAATAATGAAACTGTTTTGCTGGTGGACGACGAAGCGGTCGTTCGGCAGACAACATCGGAGCTTTTATCCGAAATCGGTTATCACGTCATTGAAGCAGTCGATAGCGTGTCAGCAATGAAGCAAGCGGAAAATATCGAGCATCTGGATTTACTCTTAACCGATATAGGCCTTCCTGGATCAATGAACGGAATCGGTTTATCGGCCGAACTCAGGACCAGGTATCCGAAACTCAAAGTGCTTTTTATCACCGGCTTTGCGGGCGGCGCGAGATTGGTCACGGTCGATGCGACCACCGGGATTTTAACCAAGCCTTTTAGGCTGAATGACCTCAGATCGCGCGTGAGCGCTTTAATAAACTCGTCTCCCGATAGCCATTAGCGCACTCCCCTTACCGTTCAGGTCGCGGAGTCCTTTCGCCGGCGATGGTCGTGATGCCACACATCAAAAAAGTTGAACCGCTTTTCGACGCGCTCGCCTAATGATCAGCTTGTGGAAAATCCCATAGGCAATTTGCCAACAACGGCATACTCCGAGAGGTGGTCAACGTGGCTAAAGACGATAAGAAAACCAAAGGTGAAGCTTCTAAAGCCAGCAAGGACATGAAAGACAAGAAGGCATCACCGGCAAAAAAATCAGCAGCGGCCTCGGCTCTTTCGAAGTCTTCTGAAAAGAAAGACAAGAAAAAAGATGCCGAACCGAAGAAGTCTGCAAAAAAAGCTGATAGCAAGCCAGAAAAGGCGAAGAAATCAGAGAAGGCAGACAAGCCAGCGAAGAAGAAAAAGTGACAACTGCTATCGGCTAGGGCTTTACGCCCTAGCTTTTTTTGGCTGGGTTTCCATCATGTGTCGTACGGCCTCTGATGTTGTGAGCGGCCACCCTCCTCTATCAAAACTGCCTGCTTCTACGACGATCCGACAATCGGTCTGACGCCCCCTCACTCCCATTTCAACTACAGCAACCGTCTTCAACAAGGGCGTCATCGCGTTGCGCATTTTTTAGTTTAATCAGCGATCTAGCGAGAAAGAACAGTCCGTTTCGTGACTGTCATGTGATCAAGCCGACGAACGCGTGTCATGGTTTCGGTTACTTTTAAGGCCGCTGAACATGCGTCTGGGTGTGAGGGCGTCGTAATTCGGGGATCAGATTTTCTGATTTGATCTATACACAATATGTCAAATGTTCCGGTTTCAAACTCATCGTTGTGAACAGCCAGGCATCTACCCTGAAACGACCCGGCGTAACTGCCGACTGGGAGACCTTTTCAATGAGTGCTTTGAAAGTCGTTGCTTACGATACGGTTCTGATCACCTTCCCGGTTTCTCGCCAATTCTTTCGCGAGTACACCCCAAGATTTCTTCGACGACGACGCTGAACGACGAACAGTTCAGCCCGAGGAAAAACGACTGCCCTCTTCTGTTGCTGAACCCGCACAAGTACGACCCTGGCATCTTCCTCACCTGTCGGTGAAGTGTCACGGATTGACTGTCGAGCTCGGTGGGCGGGTTACTTGCCACTCCATGTTGAGAGCGTGACGAACCAAGTCTCAACCAACAAGTTTCAACCCTTCCCCTCGCGGCGCAGTAACCCGCAGGCCCCAGCGTCACCGGCTGTTCATCCGAGCAAGGAGTGTGCGATGGCTGATTCAAGCAAGAAAATGAGCCTGATGGGGCTCACGACGTTGGTCACGGTCAACATGATGGGGTCTGGCATTATCATGTTGCCCACCAACATGGCTCAACTGGGTGCCGTTTCACTGTTGTCGTGGGTCTTTACTGCAATTGGTTCGATGGCCATTGCGTATTGCTTCGCTCAGTGCGGCGTGTTCTGTCCGCGATCTGGCGGTTTGTCCGCGTACACCGAAGAAGCCCACTCCAAATCAGGCTTTTTCCTGTGTTCGTACCTGTATTTTCTGTCGCTGGCGATCGCCAACGTGGCGGTGGCCATTTCCGCGGTCGGTTATATGTCCGCTTTTTTTCCCTGGCTAAGCAGCGGTGCCATTCCCCTGTTCGTCGGCACGGTCGGGTTGATCTGGCTGACCATCGTCGCCAACTTCGGGGGACCCGGCATCACCGGCAAGATCGGGGCTTTCACGGTCTGGGGCGTGATCATACCGGTGGCCGGCTTGAGCATCATTGGCTGGTTCTGGTTCAAGCCCGATGTACTGGTGGCCGCCTGGAACCCCAATAGCCTGCCCATTTCCGAAGCCATCTCCAAAGCCATCCCGCTGACCCTCTGGGCCTTCCTGGGCATGGAGTCGGCCGCTCAAGCCACCGATGCGGTGGAGAATCCCAAGCGCAATGTGCCGTTGGCTTGTCTGTTCGGGACGCTCGGCGCAGCGGTGGTTTACGTCCTTTCGACCACCGTCATCCAGGGCATCATTCCTAACGCCGAGCTGGCCAATTCCTCGGCGCCGTTCGCGCTGGTCTACGCAAAAATTTTCAACCCGATGGTGGGCAACATCATCATGGCGCTGGCGGTGATGGCCTGTGTGGGTTCGCTGTTGGGTTGGCAATTTACGCTGGCGCAAACCGCCAAGATGACGGCCGACCAGAACCTGTTTCTCAAACTGTTCAGCAAGGTTAATTCCATGAACGCGCCTGTCGTCGGCATGATTGCCTGCGGCGTGCTGCAGACCCTGATGGCCCTGTCGACCATCTCCCCCGATGCCGCTGCGCAGTTCAGCAAACTGGTCAGTCTGGCGGCAGTGACCAACTTGATTCCGTACATAACAGCGCTCACCGGCCTGCTGGTGATCATGCACAAAGCCAACGTCGGGTCTGCGGTGTACACGCGCAACCTGGTGGTGTTGCTGATTGCGGTGGCCTACTCGTTGTATGCCTTGTACGCCTGCGGCAAGGATGCGGTGATGGGCGGCACGCTGGTCCTGGCCTTCGGCTACTTGCTCTATGGCTTCCTCGCCAAGCGATTTGTCAACGAACCGGTAGCTGACCTGAATAGGGGGAACAGCCTATGAACCTGTTATCGACCAAACCGTTGAGCATGCTGCTCGCTTGCGTGCTCTCGATGCTGCCGGTGATAGCCGGTGCCGATACCCTGGAGCGTGTGCGCGCCAGCAACACCCTGACGTTGGGCTACCTACCGGACTTCGCTCCGTTCAGCACCCGCGTTGGTGACAAGGCCAATGGTTACGCCATGGATCTGTGCCTGAAAATCGCTGACCAGGTCAAGACCGAACTGGGACTGCCGTCGTTGCAGGTGCGCCTCGAGGCGATAAAGATTGCCGAAGAGGTGAGCGCCGTCAGCTCCGGCAGAATCGACATCCTCTGTACGCCGACGGCCGCTACGCTGGAGCGACGCAAATCAGTGAGCTACTCGATACCGGTCTACACGGCGGGACTCTCTGCCGTGGTCCACAAACACTCACCCGAAGCCTTGATCAAGGTACTCAACGGCGAGGTGGCGAATGACGGCCCAACCTGGCGAGCGACAATCAACAACGGCCTGGCCAGGCAAACCTACGCCACCGCCGAAGGTGGCGTCACGGAGCAGTGGGTACGCCAGCAGATGCGTTTACTCGGCGTGATCGCCACCTTGGTCACGGTGAAGAATAACGACGACGGGATCAAGCTGGTCGCCGACGGAAAAGCCGATGCGTTCTTCGCCGATCGCATACTGCTGAAAAGCCGTATCGCGAGGGACTACCCCAACGGCGAGCTGGTGGTGCTGGGCCGTATCTATGAGTACGCGCCGGCGTCGATGATGGTCGAGCGCGGCGATGAAGACTTCCGCCTGCTGGTCGATACGGTATTGAGTGAAATGTATCGCTCGGGCGAGATCGAACAGGCTTACGACAAGTTCCTGGGAGGTATCAGCGATTCGGCGAAAAAACTCTTCAGCGCCTACGCCTTGCCTTAGCTGCTGCACCCGGCGGGCCGCCTCCGGGTGTAATGCTTCACTTAAGAAGAGCTTCCAGCGAGCACAATCCCCTCGCCACTCGCCAGTTCCATATTGAGGAACTGGCGCTGCTCACCCAACTCCCGACCCAACTGCACAGCGATCCATTGAAGGACCGCCCAAGGAGATCGATACGTGCAAGCACTCTTCACGTTTCTGAATGCCAACCCTTACATGCTGTTGTTCGGGGTGGTCAGCCTGGCGGTGCTGATCGGGCGCATCACAATCAAGGGCTATGGATTAGGCATGGTTGCCGGCGCCATCCTGGTCGGATGCGCGGTGGCCATTGCAGGTTCCCTGTATGGCGTCACCTTCAAGATCGACACGTTCACCATGAACCTTTTCTACTACCTGTTCATGTACGGCGTTGGCCTGCGGGTAGGTCCCTCGTTCCTCAATAGCCTCAGGGGCGACGGGCTGAAGTTCACTCTGCTGGCAGTCATCTGCAGTGTGCTGAGCCTGCTGGTGGTCGTGGCCGGTACGAAGCTGTTCCAGTTACCGATCGGCGCCGCCGGCGGCATTCTTGCGGGGGCCACCACCATGTCCTCGGCCATCGGCTCGGCTGAGCAGGCGGTGGCCTCGGGCGCCATCCAGCTCCCGCCTGGCACTACGGCTGCGGACGTCTCGGCGATGATTACCCTGTGCTACGGCATCACCTATTTGTGGGGCACGATCGGCATCGTGCTGATGTGCAAATACATGCCTCGCTGGTGGGGCGTCGATGCCAAGGCAGCGGCGCGTCGCTATGAAGCCGAACACGGAATTCTTCAAGTCGACGACATGGGCCTGACCGGATATGTCGCTTTCGGGTTGCGCGCCTACCGCCTGGAGAATCCCGCAACAGCCGGCCTGACCATCAACGAGTTTCGCGCTCGCTTCCCTGAGTACCGCGTTGTCAATGTGTGCCGTGCAGATGAATCCATCGGGGCCGATCCACTGATTGAGTTGCAACTTGGCGACGTCATCGCCCTGGGCGGCTCGCACAAGGACCTCACTGCCAACATCGGGGTCATCGGCCCGGAAGTCCATGACCCCAAGGCATTAGGCGTGCAACTGGATCAGGCGGAGATTCTGGTCACCGAGAAAGCGGTCATCGGCAGGAAGCTTGTGGAATTCCGAGGAGAAAGCCTCGCCGGCCAGCTGCAACTGACTCGCCTCGAGCGCGGGGGCGTCCCTCTGCCGATCGGCCCGGAAACCCAATTGCAGCGTCGCGATGTGTTATTTGTCACCGGCCTGACCAGCGCCGTGCGGCAGGCTGGCAAACTGTTCGGCGTCATCGCCCGCCCCAGCACCGTGACCGACTTGTTGACCTTGTTCGTCGGCATGACCCTGGGCCTGTTGATCGGCCTTATCCAGTTCCCGGCCTTTGGCGCTGCCGTAGGCCTGGGTAACGCCGGCGGCCTGATGGTGTCAGGGATCATCGTTTCATCGCTGTCCTCACGCTTGCGTTTTTTCGGCAACACGCCCAACGCGGCACGGAACATCCTCGAAGACATGGGCCTGCTGGTGTTCGTCGCCATCGTCGGGGTCAATGCCGGCGCAACCCTGTTGAGCCAGCTCACGGGCACCCTCGCCGTACAGATCTTCGCCGTGGGTTTCGTCGTCTGCCTGCTGCCACCCTTTGCGGTGTGGGTCGTCGGCTATCACCTGATGAAGATCAATCCGGCCGTCTTGATGGGCGGCATGGCGGGTGCTCGCAGCCACTCCGGCCCTTGCAGCGAGGCGGCTGCAGAGATTGGCAGCAGTGTGCCGTGGGTGGGGTTCCCGGTGGCGTTCGCCGTGTCGGGCATCCTGCTCACCGTCTTCGGTTACTTCGCCATGCTCCTTGCCGCCTGAAAGATCACGCACGGACATCAATGAAACGGGAAGATGTAGTTCATCCAGGCCGACATGCGCAGCAGGATCTTGCGCATCATTGCGATGTGGTGGAAGTGTTGGCTATAGAGTGCCGCCTGCCCATAGGCGCCACCCGGCATCAGGCTGCGGTAGGGGGTAAATTCGGGATCTGTTATTTCGATGATGACCGGCACCCGGCCCGGGGGTGGCGAGCCGGTAAAGCTGATCAGCGTGCCCGAAGGCTGCACCTGCCCCTCCGCAATGACGGAGATGACGCTCTTGACCCGGCCCTGGAACACCTTGCCGGGAATGCCGTCGAAGGCAACTTCGGCTTCATCGCCGGGTGACAGTCGCAGCAAGCTGTTTTGCCGCATCCACGCCGCGAAGTACTGCCCCTCCTCCGGAATGAATACCATCGAGGGGCGCAAGGGCAGCCTGCTTGCCATCATGCCGGGACGCAGGGAAACATGCGTCACGAAGCCTTTGCTCGGCGCGCGAACGGTGGTGTTGTCGAGTTCGAACTGCGCATTGTCCAATTGCGCCTGCAAATCATCGGTTCTGGCGATGGCCGTATCGAGCTCGCGCTGGGTACCGAAATTGCGCTTCATCAACTCAGTGATTCGAAAACGATCGCCTTTCGCCGCGACCAGTTGAGCCTTGACGGATTTCAACCGGGCCTCAAAGGGTGTGGGATCGATGCGAAACAGTACATCGCCCTTCTCCAGTGGCTGGTTGGTCTGAACCGGAACATCGATCACCTGGCCACTGATCACGGGAATCACTGGCACAGAGACAAAATAAGAGCGCGCAACTTCAGAGTACGGATGGTTGTAGTTCATCGTGAAGATCAACGCGCCGATCATAATGATCCCGCCCAGTACGGCCGTGGGAACCGTCCATTTGTTCAGCGGTATTCGGAAAATCTTGAACAGCGCGACGCAAAAGGCGGCGTAGGTCAGGATGAGCAGTAGATCCATGGTTCAAATCCCCCCGCCAAGATTGTCCGGCGTGGGAATGACCCGCGACCTTCCTGCTGACGACTCCAGTTGCTCAACGCGTTGTTGCAGTTCGGCGACCTGTTGCTCCAGATGCACGACGTGGCTTTGTGGTGACTTCCCGTCACCGAAACCCCAGCCCCGATCCTCGCGATACGCCATCGCCCAGATCCACAGAAATGGCCACAAGGCGTGCAAGGTAAACAGACTGACCCAGCCTGTGGCATGGATCGCGTCCTGATGAGGATGATTACGGTGTTTAGCAATATCGTAAGGGATGTCATGCAGCACGATGATCCCGTAGAACAACACAAGCCCCACGAATATCAAAATGCCGAGAGCAAAGTAATCGAGCATGGTTGCCTCCCTTGCGATGTGTCAGTCGACAGAGTGTAGACCAGGCTTGCAGACAACAACGCCGCACCAAAAATGGCGTGTAAGCGCCCCGTCACAGCGTCAGTAGACGACTGTAAAGACCATAGGCCGCCACCCCGGCACCGATGATCACGAGGGTAAATACTGCCTTCTCGATCGGGGTGAACAACGGCTGTTTTTGCTCATGTCTGGCCAAGGCAAACAGAATCACCCCCGGTGCATAAAGCAACGCCGAGAGCAGCAAATACTTCAACCCGCCGGCGTACAGCAACCACACCGCATACCCCAAGGCGATGCCAGCGATCAACAAGTCCTTGATTCGTTCTGCCGGTGCGTTTTCGTAGGTTTCACCTCGGCTGCTCAACAACACGGCATAAGCCGCCGACCACAGGTACGGCACTAGAATCATTGATGAAGCCAGGTAGATCAGCTTGGTATAGGTGCCGGCGGAAATCAGCGTGATCAGCAGGAATAGTTGAATCATCACGTTGGTCATCCACAACGCGTTGACCGGCACGTGGTTGGCATTTTCCTTGGTCAGGAACGCCGGCATGGTCTTGTCTTTCGCCGTGGAAAAGAGGATTTCGGCACACAGCAATGCCCACGACAACAAGGCGCCCAACAGTGAAATCACCAGGCCAACGCTGATCAGCACCGCCCCCCACGGACCAACAATATGTTCCAGGACCGCAGCCAGCGACGGGTTCTGCAAGGTGGCCAGTTCCGGCTGGGCCATGATCCCGAGCGACAGCAGGTTGACCAGCACCAACAACGCCAACACCCCGAGAAAACCAATGACTGTCGCCCGGCCCACGTCCTCCCGTTTTTCCGCCCGGGCCGAATAGACGCTGGCGCCTTCGATGCCGATAAACACGAACACCGTGACCAGCATCATGTGGCGCACCTGATCCATCACGCTGCCAAAACTCGGGTTGCTCCGCCCCCAGATGTCACGGGTAAAGATATCGGCCTTGAAAGCTACGGCGGCAATCACGACGAACATGATCAGCGGCACAATCTTGGCCACGGTGGTCACCAGGTTGATGAACGCCGCCTCTTTGATCCCGCGCATCACCAGAAAATGCACGGTCCACAACAGCACCGATGCGCTGGCGATGGCCGTGGGTGTGTTGCCCTGGCCAAAGACGGGAAATAGAAAACCCAGGGTGCTGAACAGCAGAATGAAATAGCCGACATTGCCCAGCCAGGCACTCATCCAGTAACCCCAGGCGGACGAGAAACCCATGTAGTCGCCGAACCCTGCCTTGGCGTAGGCATACACTCCGGCATTCAGTTCCGGTTTGCGATTGGCCAGGGTCTGGAAAACGAAAGCCAGCGTCAGCATGCCCACCGCCGTGATCGCCCAGCCGATGATCACAGCCCCCACTTCAGCGCGCTCTGCCATGTTCTGTGGCAAGGAAAATATCCCACCGCCGATCATCGACCCCACTACCAAGGCAATCAATGCACTAAGTCGCAGTTTTTGCACCGGTTGTGGCATTGCTGTTCCTCCCTGCCCAGCGCAACTACCGAGCGTGACCATTACGCGACTTAATTAAGTTAATGCATAAAGTCAAAACCTGCTTGTCCGATCAACGTAATTACTTTTCTTTTATAACCATCCACTCTAGTGCGACAACTCAGAAATAGCGTTTATGCCTGTAATACGCCGTCGAGCGGCATGTTGAAAGTACTGGTGACTTACAAAGCACAAAAAACAAACCAGCGACTAAGCTTCGTCGGCTACGCTTGAATTTTGCTTTAACCCATGGGTGAGTACGGCACTGCACTGCAATGACGTTTTGCCAACCGGCAACATAAAAGTCTTTAGAACAGCAATGAAATCTGGCTGAGCATTGACCACGACAGGTGTTTTTTTGTTATCCGGAGGATCACGGAAATGACCGCGGAAAAAACGAAATACGGCGTCCATTCTGAAGCGGGAAAACTGAGAAAAGTTATGGTGTGTTCCCCTGGCCTTGCGCACCAGCGGTTGACCCCTAACAACTGCGACGAATTGCTGTTCGATGATGTGCTGTGGGTGGCGCAGGCCAAGCGTGATCACTTTGATTTCGTCACCAAAATGCGCGAACGCAATATCGATGTGCTGGAAATGCACAACCTGCTGACCGACACCGTTGCCATCCCCGAAGCCCTCGACTGGATTCTGCAGCGCAAGATTACCGCCAACTCGGTGGGCGTGGGTCTGATCAATGAAGTGGGCTCCTGGTTGCGCAGCCTGGAGCCGCGCAAGACCGCCGAGTTCCTGATCGGCGGTGTGTCGGCGGATGACCTGCCGACCACGTTCGGCGGCAAAACCATCGAGATGTTCCGCGAGTTCCTCGGCCGCTCCAGCTTCATACTGCCGCCCCTGCCCAACACTCAGTTCACCCGCGATACCACCTGCTGGATCTACGGTGGAGTGACATTGAACCCGATGTACTGGCCGGCACGCCGCCAGGAAACCCTTCTGACCACGGCCATCTACAAGTTCCACCCCGAATTCACTAAGGCCGACTTCCAGATCTGGTACGGCGATCCGGACCAGGAGCACGGCAACTCCACCCTCGAGGGCGGTGATGTGATGCCGATCGGTAACGGCGTGGTGCTTATCGGCATGGGCGAACGCACGTCCCGTCAGGCCATCGGCCAACTGGCGGTGAACCTGTTCAAGCACAAAGCCGTTGAAAAAGTGATCGTCGCTGGCTTGCCAAAGTCCCGCGCCGCGATGCACCTGGATACCGTATTCAGTTTCTGCGACCGCGATGTAGTGACCATCTTCCCCGAAGTGGTGAACCAGATTGTCGCCTTTACCCTGCGCCCCGACGAGGGCAAACCCGGCGGCATCGATATTCATCTGGAAGAAGCCAGCTTTCTCGACACCGTCGCCGCCGCGCTGAATCTCAAGTCCCTGCGCGTGGTTGAAACCGGCGGCAACAGCTTTGCCGCCGAACGCGAGCAATGGGACGACGGCAATAACGTGGTTGCCGTGGAGCCGGGCGTGGTCATTGGCTACGACCGCAATACCTACACCAACACCCTGCTGCGCAAGGCCGGTGTGGAAGTCATCACCATCAGCGCCGGAGAACTCGGACGCGGACGTGGCGGCGGCCATTGCATGACCTGCCCGATTATCCGCGACCCGATCGACTACTAACCTGATAAACCTTGGTGCGAGCTTGTCGGGCGTCGCCAAGGGGATTACCCAACTCGAGGAGATCCAAAATGGCTTTCAACATTCACAACCGCAACCTGCTGAGCCTGGAACACCACACGCCCAGAGAATTGCGCTACCTGCTCGACCTGTCCCGCGACCTCAAGCGTGCCAAGTACACCGGGACCGAGCAGCAGCATCTCAAGGGCAACAACATCGCGCTGATCTTTGAAAAGACCTCGACCCGCACCCGTTGCGCCTTCGAAGTTGCCGCCTATGACCAGGGCGCCAACGTCACCTACATCGATCCGAACTCCTCGCAAATCGGCCACAAGGAAAGCATGAAGGATACCGCCCGGGTGCTCGGACGCATGTACGACGCTATCGAGTACCGTGGTTTCAAACAGGAGATTGTCGAGGAACTGGCCAAGTTTGCCGGCGTGCCCGTGTTCAACGGCCTGACCGATGAATACCACCCGACGCAGATGATCGCCGATGTGCTGACCATGCGCGAACACGCCGACAAACCGATCCACGAGATCAGCTACGCCTACCTGGGCGATGCCCGCAACAACATGGGTAACTCGTTGCTGCTGATCGGCGCCAAACTGGGCATGGACGTGCGGATCTGCGCGCCGAAAGCGCTGTGGCCGGCAGACGATCTGGTGGCTCGCTGCAAACAATACGGTGAAGAAAGCGGTGCGCGTATCACCCTCACCGAAGACCCGAAAGCGGCAGTCAAGGACGTCGATTTCATCCACACCGACGTTTGGGTGTCGATGGGCGAACCGGTCGAAGCCTGGGCCGAGCGCATCCAGCAATTGCTGCCGTATCAAGTCAACGCCGAACTGATGAAAGCCACCGGCAACCCGCGCACGAAATTCATGCACTGCCTGCCGGCCTTCCACAACTGCGACACCAAGGTTGGCAAACAGATTGCCGAGCAGTATCCGCACCTGAGCAACGGCATCGAAGTCACCGACGACGTGTTCGAGTCCCCGGCCTGCATCGCCTTCGAGCAAGCGGAGAATCGCATGCACACGATCAAGGCGATTCTGGTGTCGACCCTCGCGGATCTCTAACGGCCGGCTCGGCTCCTTGTGGGAGCTGGCTTGCCAGCGATGGCCGCACCTCGGTGTTTCAGAGACACCGCGCTGATGCCATCGCTGGCAAGCCAGCTCCCACAGGCCCGCTTTCTCTTCTAGAAGGACATTCACCATGCTTATCGTCGTTGCCCTGGGCGGTAACGCCCTGCTCCGTCGGGGCGAGCCCATGACCGCTGACAACCAGCGCGCCAACATCCGGATCGCCACCGAGCAGATCGCCAAGATCCATCCCGGCAATCAACTGGTCATTGCCCACGGCAACGGCCCCCAAGTCGGCCTGCTGTCATTGCAGGCAGCCGCCTACACCTCGGTGTCGCCTTACCCGCTGGACGTGCTCGGCGCTGAAACCGAAGGCATGATCGGCTACATCATCGAGCAGGAACTGGGCAACCTGCTGGATTTCGAAGTGCCGTTTGCCACGTTGCTGACCCAGGTCGAAGTGGACGCCAACGACCCGGCTTTCAAGAACCCCACCAAACCCATCGGCCCGGTCTACACCAAGGACGAGGCGGAAAAACTCGCTGCCGAGAAAGGCTGGGCCATTGCCCCTGACGGCGATAAATACCGGCGAGTGGTCGCCAGTCCCAAACCCAAACGCATCTTCGAAATCCGCCCGATCAAATGGCTGCTGGAAAAAAGCAGCATCGTGATCTGCGCCGGGGGTGGCGGCATTCCGACGATGTACACCTCACCCGGCAAACTGGAAGGCGTCGAAGCGGTGATCGATAAAGACCTGTGTTCGGCGCTGCTGGCCGAGCAGCTTGATGCCGATCTGCTGGTGATCGCCACTGACGTCAGCGCTGCATTTATCGACTTCGGCAAACCGACGCAGAAAAGCATCGCCCAGGCGCACCCGGACGACATAGAGAAACTCGGCTTCGCTGCCGGCTCCATGGGACCGAAAGTGCAGGCAGCCTGCGAATTCGCGCGCCATACTGGAAAAGTCGCGGTGATCGGCTCACTGTCGGACATTGAAGCGATCGTCCAGGGCACAGCCGGCACGCGTATAAGCACGGCGACACCGGGCATTACCTACTTATAAGGAGAGACGTCCATGGCAACGTTTGAGCAAGGTCACTTGCACATCGAGCGACACGCGCTGAACAAGGAGGATGTCAGTTACAACCTGTGCATCGACTATGAACTCGCAACGGATCCCAAGGACGGCAAGGGCATGCAGTTCACTATGCACGGTACCATTCAGGGCAAGGAAATGACTGAGACGTTTTTTCTGCCCAAGGATCAGGCCTACAACTTCGCCAGCAACGTCACGAAAATTGCGGAGAAGTACGGTATTCCGAAGGACAAAAGCAGCATTGCTTCGATCCACAAGCCCTACGACGAAATGTTCGAAGACGTGCGTTCTCAGTTGGATATGAAATCGGGTGACTCCGTCGACATTGAGCGCCTGGAGTAAGCCCGTACTGAATCGAGGCCATTTATCGAGAGCGCACGGGGAAGACCGCGTGCGCCCTTCCCCCTCAATGATCAATGACGGCTGACTCGGGGGGAGCAAGTTACCGCATTCGCGCTGCGCTCACCGTATCCCGAACCCTCTCCAGCTCCTCGCCGCGCACCCACCGCGAGTAATAGTCTTGCAGCTCCTCTTCCCAGCCGATGACCTCGTCCAGCACCTGTTCCGCGTGGTCGCGGGTCAGCGCAAAGTGTGTGTGATGGCTGAGCAGGTTGGCGCGACTGATCTGATTACCGTCGCGGCCAACGGCCATCGAAAGGGTCTGCGCAGGCCCCTCATCGACAATCGGCAACACGTCGTACATCGGCGAGAGCCGCCATTGTCCGGCAAGCCAGATGATCGAGTGGTTACGCGGATGGTCGTCGCTGTTACCCACCAAGGCGTTGTAGCACATGCGTTTGAACAGCTCGTGCAGATCGACATCCGGGACACCGCGCCGGCGCATTTCATCGGCCACTGCCGCATAACGCCAGTCGCGGTGGTACTGCTCGTTCCACTCCGAATCGAGCAAGGTGAGCGCACTGAGCATCGGGATGCGCCTGGCGCCATCGGCCAACGGTGTACGGTCGAAACGCTCGATCAATAGGGTCGAGGGCGTTTCGGCGTGCAGCGCAGTCTTGGCGACGTTCATTCCCTTCGAGGCGGCAAACGTCATGCAGGCGTATTCGATCGAGGGGAAATCGTACTGATCGAACCGGTCTCGCGGCTTGGCCAGAATCAACATCCCGTTATCCTGCAACGTGCGCTTGGGTCGCGCACCGCCCAGCGCAGAACGCTGGTGGCGGATGTTGAGCATCGCGACCGATTGATCGTCCAGTTGGCCGTCATACACCGCTTCGCACGCTTCAATGAATTTCGCCAACCCTTTCAGCGTGGGTACCGGACCGTCGCCCAGACCGGGTGCGGGAACCGTCGCTGTCCCGGCCAGCAGATTGCCGACGCGGTCGTTGTTGGGGGACTTGAGCAGAAACTCGATCGGCGCCAGCACTTGACCGAACGCGCGCTGGAGCAAGCGCTCGCCCCATCCGTCCGGCATGGCATCGTTGATAAACCCGGGTATGCCGCGGTTCTTGGTGATGCCCTTGTAGGCTTCGGCGCGCAACGGATAGTTGACCGGATCCGGGACCCAGCCACCTCGCTCTACATAGTCAGGGGCATAAATGAATTCGCCAGACTTCCCCTGCAGCGTCAGCCTGCCAAGGGTCAGCATCTCTGCGGTGTCCGGGTGCTCCATGTAGATGTAGGCACGGGACATCAGAAGTCCTCCGCTTTGGGTTTCGGCAACCGCACGCGCTTGGAGGCGATGCTCTGGTAGGCGTCCTCATCCGTCACGTAACGGGCGACCTGCGAAGTGGTTTCGATGCCTTCCAGCGAGTGGAATACGGTCTCGTTGATGCCCAGGCGCCACAGGACGAGCATGAACGATCGCAGGTCGACCAGCGCCGATCCGTTCTCGATTTTGCGCAGCGTGTGTTCGGAAATGCCCAGGCTCGCCTTGAAGTCAGCTTGGCGCAGGCCCAATGCCAGACGTCTCGATTTGACCAATAGGCCTATTTTGCTGAGCGTATCGGCGCAGGACACCGGAAAAAATTCTTTCATAAAGCACACCACGATGAGCGTTATCTATCTTAAGGCTAACCATACCACGCATTACCAGACTGAACACGTGCGCTTAATATTAACGGTCGTAGCCATTAAATAGAATAAGACTCACCGTCGTTGGTGTTATCAGCTTAAACAGACGACTAAAGTGGTGGCCATTCTGCAAGCCGTCCAGCACCTGCACGTTGGCTTTTCACATCTGTGGCTACTATACAATTCTGCGCCAGCAACCTTTCTGTCATGCAAAGAGCAACCTCGATGAGGGACGGCTGGAATACGTGGCTCACCCTGGTGGTACTGATTTCCAATCAACCTGGATCGATCATGAAAATGCTCACGGGCAAGTGCACAGGTTATTTCGTCATCTGTGCGGCGATGGTCACCGGTTCGAGTGCGGCGACTTCTGCGCCGATGTTCAAGACCAGTTTCGATTGCGCCACAGCAACAGCGCCGGTTGAAAAGTTGATCTGCCGCGATGCTCAGCTGGCGCGGATGGACCTGGAATTGAATCGTCTGTATCGCCTGGCGCTGACGGACGAGCGTTCGGTTCCGCCTCCCGAAAAGGTCATCACCGATCAGCAATTCTGGACCCTGGCACGCAATCAGTGTGCGAGCGAGGCGAATCCCAAAGCCTGCACCGTGGGTCGTTATGCCGAACGCGCCTACCAGTTGCGCCAGGGCTCGGCCATTGTCAGAACCCGCGACCCCGACAGGCTCACCGAGGGCCCCTTCGCGTTCAAATGTGCCGGGTTGAATGCGCTGATCTCCGCCACTTTCTTCAATGCCGATCCCGGCGTTGTCTACCTCCGTTGGGCGAACACCTCGATGACCCTGAGCCAGGAACCCGGTGGCTCGGGGATTCGATACAGCGGCAAGGACGGCACGGGTTTTTACAGTTTCTGGCAAAGCGCCGATGACGTGCTATTCCAAAAGCCGGGAGCCGGGCAAATGAGCTGTAAAGCGGAGCCGATTGGGTAACACCGGACGAGGCGCGAATGGACGTCTATGCTCCCTTGGAATCCGGCCGCTGGAAAACATTCGATGCAAGCAAAAAGCCCCCTGCTGATTCGTCCGGAACATGTCCTGTGGGTCGGTGTTTTAGCGCTGGGTGGCTGCGTGCAGTTGGGCCCCAATTTCCAGTCGCCGGCTGAGCCGTGGGTCGATCACTGGAGCTCTGCGGCTATCGAGCAATCCAGCCAGCGGGGACCGAACCCGGATATCCGTCAGTGGTGGCACGTGTTCAATGATCCGCTGCTCGACCAGTTGATTGCCGAATCCGATGCGCACAACTCAGACCTGAAAATCGCCGGATTGCGGGTGATGCAAGCCCGCGCCCAGTTGGGCATTGCCCAGAGCGGGCGCTATCCGCAACTGCAGCAGGCCAGCGCCGACAGCCTATACGTCAATCGCCGGCAATCGGGTGGCAATAATCCGCAGGACAACCATTTCTGGCAGCACAGCGCCGGCTTCGATGTCGGTTGGGAACTGGATTTTTGGGGGCGCTTCAGTCGTGCCATCGAATCTTCCGACGCCAGCTACTTCGCCGCACAAGCCAACTATGAAGACGTGCTCGTATTGCTGCGGGCACAAGTGGCCGACACCTACTATTCGCTGCGTACCACCGAAGCCCGTCTGCGCGTCGCCCAAGCCAACGCGAGCCAGCAAAAGCGCAATTTTGAAATCACTGAAAAACTGTTCAAGAGCGGGCAGAACGCCGAACTCGACCTGCAACAAGCCAAGTCCCAGTACCTTGGCACGCTGAGCACCATTCCCGGTTTCGAAGACCAGCTCGCGCGAA
The DNA here is from genome assembly GCF_058145095.1 of Pseudomonas sp. MDV22-iso1. Taxonomy (NCBI): domain Bacteria; kingdom Pseudomonadati; phylum Pseudomonadota; class Gammaproteobacteria; order Pseudomonadales; family Pseudomonadaceae; genus Pseudomonas; species Pseudomonas sp. MDV22-iso1. The sequence continues at coordinate 47,151 of NZ_JBYVMF010000032.1, read as the reverse complement.
CCCGCAATGCCCTGGCCGTCCTGATCGGGCGTCCTCCCGGCGCGCTGCCGCCACTGGCGAACCATGAAGGCCTGATCCCCCTGGTCGACCGTGCGGTGCTCCAGGATGTCCCGGCCAGCCTGTTGCTGCGCCGGCCCGATGTACGTGCAGCCGAGCTTAATGTGGCCGCGCAGTCAGCCCTGATCGGCGTGGCTGAAACTGACTTCTACCCTTCGCTGACCTTGCTCGGCAGTATCGTCTGGTCGGCTGACACCTTGAGCGGGACGTCGCGAAGCCTGGACCTGGTGGGGGGGCCCAGCCTGCGCTGGAACCTGTTCGACCATGGCCAGATCAGCAACAACGTACGGCTCCAGGATGCGCGATTGCAGGAACTGATCGAGGCTTACCGCGACAAGGTCCGTCAGGCCGCCCGAGAGGCTGATGATGCTGCCGTCGGCCTGATCAAATCCCTGGAACGCGAACAGATCCTGAGCCAGGCAGAAACCGCTGCCAAGCGGTCACTGGTGCTGGCCAGCTCGCAATACCGCGAAGGGTATTCCGACTTCCAGCGCGTGCTGGATGCGCAACGTGCATTGCTCGAACAACAGGACAATTACCTGGTCAGCCGCAGCAATGCCGTGAGCAACGTGATTGCCCTCTACAAGGCCCTGGGCGGTGGCTGGTACAGCGCTCTCCCAAGGGTCGACGACGCCACCCGTCAACAGATGGAACAACGCACGGACTGGGGCGACTTGCTCGATGAGCCCGCGCCTGCGCAACCGGAAAAGGTGAACGACCATGAGTGAAGCGCCCGCGCCCTCCCCCGAGATTGCCAAACCGCCTGCCGATCCGGCAAAAAAAGGCATCAAGTGGGTCCTGCTGCTGATCATCCTGAGCCTCGCCTGGTACCTGTTGGCGGATCGCTTCACGCCCTATACCCAACAAGCACGCGTGGGCGCCTTTGTGATTCCGGTGGCTTCCGAAGTGGCGGGCCGGGTGATTCGGGTCAACGTGCGCAACAATCAGGACGTCAAGGCCGGTGATGTGCTGTTCGAAGTCGACCCGCAGCCCTATCAGATCGCTGCCGACCGCGCCCGTGCGGACCTTGAATCGACCCGCCGCCAAGTCGGCGCCAGCACCGCCGGGATTGCCGCCGCGCAAGCCAACCTGCGTGCCGCCCAGGCCAATGAGCTCAAGGCTCGTCAGGAGAATCAGCGTCTTGAAGGCTTGTATCGCGATGACCCTGGCACCATCTCGGTACGCCTGCTCGAGGTCTCAAGGGCCGATCGTGAAAAAGCCGTCAGCCAGGTGGCCGCCGCACGGGCCGAAGTTCAACGGGCGCGCGAACAGGAAGGTGGCAATGAACAAGACAACGCCTTGCTGCGCAGCGCCGCCACAGCGCTGGCCAAGGCCGAGCTCGACCAGGCCAACACGCAAATTCGCGCACGCTCCAATGGACTGGTCACCGATTTGCGCACCGACGTCGGGCAGTTCGCGGCGGCCGGCGCGCCAGTGATGACCCTGATCGCCATCCACGACGTGTGGATCAGCGCGGACATGACCGAGAACAACCTCGGCCTGCTCAAACCCGATACGCCGGTTTCGATCGTGCTGGATGCCTTGCCGGGCGAGGTCTTCGAGGGTCGGGTGCGCAGTGTCGGCTCCGGCGTCAGCGTCGGCCAAACAGCGGCGCCCGGCACCTTGCCCACCGTGCAGAACAGCCGCGACTGGTTGCGACCGGCGCAGCGTTTTCCGGTGATTGTCGAATTTTCCGAGGACGCTCGAAAAGTGCTGCGCGACAGCCGCGCCATCCGTGCCGGTGGGCAGGCAGAAATCATGGCCTTCCCCTCCCAGGGTAATCCGCTGAACCCGCTGGGCCGCCTGTTTCTGTGGTCGATGAGCTGGATGTCGTATGCCTATTGAGCGCACCGTTCGGGATCAGCGCGCGTTGCGCCTGGCTACCGGCACGGCGTTGTGCCTGGCAATCAGCTTCGCGGCGGGACTGCCGATTCCGTTTATTTCGCCGGTATTGGCGGTGCTGTTGTTAACGGCGCTCAACCGGGCGCTGACGTTGAAGGCGGGATTGGTGTTGGCACTGGTAGCGATGCTCACGACTGGCGTCGGGCTGGTGTTGATCCCGGTTCTGCGTTACTACCCGTTCCCCGGTGTATTGATAGTGGGTACCTGCCTGTTCCTGGCGTTCCGGTTTGGCTTGCAGGGTGGCAACGTCCTGATTGTGACGTTTCTGGTGATCGGTTTGACGATGATTTCCGCGGCGGGCGTCGCCGAGTTCGATATGGCGGCGACGGTCATCGGTGCGCTGGTCAAAGGGCTGCTTCTCGCCATCGCAGTGGTCGCGGTGAGTCACGCGTTGTTTCCCGAGCCGGCGAATCTTCCTTCGCCACCGGTTGCCCCCGTTCCCTCCCCTGAAGAGTCTGCAAGGGTGGCGCTACGGGCAACCCTGATCGTCTTGCCGACATTCCTGCTGGCACTGATCGATCCGGCCAGCTACCTGCCGATCATCCTCAAGGCGGTTGGCTTGGGACAGCAAAGCTCCACCACGAATGCCCGCCATGCCGGCCGCGAACTCGTCGGCTCCACCTTGCTCGGTGGATTGCTTGCGGTGCTGTTCTGGTGCGCCCTGAGTCTGTTCGTGCATGTGTGGATGTTCTTTCTGTGGATGCTGCTCTTCGGCCTGGTGTTGGCGCGCAAGTTATACGCCCTGAGCCGGACGCGTTTCAGTCCGGGCTTCTGGGTCAACACGCTGATCACGCTGATCATCCTGCTCGGCCAGTCAGTGCAGGACAGTGCTGCGGGCAAAGACGTCTATACGGCGTTCGCTGTCCGCATGAGCTTGTTCATCGTCGTGACGCTGTACGCGGTGCTGATGGTTCACCTACTGGAGCAGCGCAAGGCACCCGCTCAGGGATTAACCTGATAGCCCCGGCCTTGCAAGCAACCCACGTAGGCGGCTGAACTGTTGGCGGCGCTGGTTTTTTCCTGTTCCCGGCGATCCTGACGCTGCCGTGAGCCGCCAACCACCGCACCGGCTGCAGCGGTGCCTTTGGCCTGGTTCTGGCGATAATCCTGCTTGGTGTCATCGTCGACACGGTCATACACCTCGTCATGGCGGTTCCCGCGAACCTGGGCCCCTGCCGCACCCGCCGCAGCGCCCACGGCAGCACCTTTCAATCTTCCGCCGGAAGGCGATGGCGCAGCGGCGGCACTCTGGCTGGCGGCCACGTTCTGGCAGTCGGTGGTGTCCAGCTGGATTTGCTGTGAGGTCTGTCCTTTAAGAGGCACTACCGATTGGGCCCATGCCGGGGCAACGCACACCGATACCGCCAGGCATAAGCCAAGGGACGACAAACTGTTCATGTTGCACACCTCGTTGACTGAATGAGCCAAAACCAGTTTAGGTCACCCCCCGGGCGACCGCGTGCAGAGCGATGAATGACACCGCTCGCTTTTCTGCGTGATGGCCTAACCTCATAGGCTGAGACTCAACAACAGAGCCGAACTCGCCTATGCGTCATGCACTGAAGTGGATGATCTTGACCGCACTCACGCTGCTGGCGTCCAGCGGTGCAGCGCTGGGAGCCGCTGAGGCGCCAGTGTCGATTGCCGGGTCTGCCGGGACGTCGTCGCATGCGGTTTCCGAAAGCGATCTGTCAGGCCTGCAGCTAAGGCTGGATCGCATCAAACAACAGATATCGCTGGCCAATAACCTGAGCCAGATGGTCGGTCTGCAGGATACGGTTCAGCGGTATATCAGTGACGTGGATACCCTCGAGTCCGCGTTGCTGCCCGAACAGAAACAGTTGCAGGCCCAACTGGACGTACTGGGCCCGATATCATCCGTCGAGATCGGTGGAGACCTTTCGGATATCGCCACCCAACGGGCCGTTCTGTCCGAACAGAAGAGAAAGGTCGATGCCACACTCAAAACACTGACAGCGCTCAGGGACAGCGCCGCCGGGCTCATTGCTCAGATCGCCGGTATTCGACGCAGCCTTCTGGAAAGCGAAGTCACCCAGCGCAACGCCAGCATCTTGTCACCTCGTTTCTGGTCGCCTCTGTTTAATCTGACGCCTGAAGATCGCCAGCGACTGCAGGACTTTATCCGCGATGTCCGAATCTCCCTGGCGCTTGCCTGGCAACCGGGCGAACGCCTGTTGGCTGCTGCGATCATTCTGCTGGCGCTGGTCGTCTGGATCTGGGGCCGTAGAGTGGCCGATCGCGCACTGACGTGGATCTGCATTCACCGAATGCCTGAGGGGCGTCTGCGTCGAAGTTCGCTCGCCTTCGCCTCGGTGGTGGCCACGGTGCTGACCACCGCCTGCGCGATGCAACTGCTGTTCTACGCGCTGAACCGGCAACTGCCGCTAACCCCCATCGTGCAGAACTTCGCTGACGAGTTCGAAAAACTGATTTACACCTGCGTTCTGGTGACCGGTTTGAGCCGGGCATTGCTGTCGACAGAGCACCCGTCGTGGCGCCTGCCCGTGATGGCCGATTCCGTGGCACTGACGCTCAAACGCTATCCCCGCCTCCTGGCCTGTGTGCTTTTACTGCTGGTCGGTCTTTCGCAAGTCATCTATGTCACCGGCATGAGCAACGCGGCGGTATTACAGGGACGTGGTGTGATTTCACTGGCCGTTACGCTGGTCTTTGTAGCGTTGTTCCATCAGGCCAGCAAAGCCCGCCGAGCATTGGCCGCGACCGGTGAACCTTCAGAAGCAAGCACCACGCTGGCCGGCCTGATCTATACCGTCGTCAGCATCGCCATATTCATCTCGTTGATTGCGCTGCTGATCGGCTACGTTTCACTGGCGAGGTTCATCACGTATGAACTGGTGTGGGGATTCATCATCCTGTCCGGGTTTTACCTGCTCATCCAATTGTTCAAGGACAGTTGCGAGTACTTGTTTTCAGCCAGGAGCCCCAGCGGCAAAGCCATTAAGCAATTGCTCGGGATCGGCGATACACGCCTGGAACAGGTTTCAATCGTCTTGTCTGGCGTCGGGCGCGCCGCGCTGCTGTTGCTCGCCCTGATCTGCATGATTGTCGGCGGCGTTGGCACCACCCTTGGGCAGTTGTTTGACCAGGCCGTCGCCATCCTCGGTGGCGATGGCCTGCGCAAACTCAACATCATCCCCGGCCACCTGCTCAATGCCGTGTTGGCGCTGTTAGTGGGTGTCTACCTGATTCGATCCCTGCGCCGCTGGCTGGATAACGAATTCCTGCCGAAAACCGACATGGATCCCGGCATGTGTGCGTCGCTCAGCACACTGTTCGCCAACATCGGCTACGCCCTGGTGATCTTGCTGACGTTGTCGTCATTGGGCATCCAGTGGACGAACCTGGCGTGGATCGTCAGCGCCTTGTCCGTGGGTATCGGCTTTGGCTTGCAGGAAATCGTCAAAAACTTCGTGTCCGGCCTGATCCTGCTGACTGAACGCCCGGTGAAAGTCGGCGACCTGATCAGCATCAGTGGCGTGGAAGGCGATATCCGGCGTATCAACGTACGGGCCACCGAAATACAACTCAGCGATCGCTCCATCGTCATCGTCCCCAACTCGCAATTGATCTCGCAAAACCTGCGCAACGTCACCCTGGGTGGCAGCGCTCAAGGGGTGGCGTCGCTGGAGCTGACCTTCCCGCTGGACATCGACCCCGAACAAGTCAGGAACCTGCTGTACGACACCTATTGCGAAAACGAAAGCATCCTCGACAAACCGGCGCCGACCGTGCGCTTCAGCAAACTGAGCCCGGAAGGCATCACCCTGACCATCACTGGCTACGTCAGCAGTCCGCGCATTGTCGGTACGACCAAAAGTGATTTGCTGTTCGAGGTTTTGAAACGCTTGGGAGCGGCAGGCATTGAACTGGCCAAGCCGGCGGCGGTGTGATCACTAAGTTGAGCGTCGACCACCTGTGGCGAGGGAGTTTACTCCCGCTGGGGTGCGAAGCAGCCCCCTGAATGCTTCAGTCACACCGAATCGTCTGCGAGTGCGACTGCTGCGCAGCCGAGCGGGAGTAAACTCCCTCGCCACAGGGAGCTTTACTCTGGAATTCGCCTCTGCGAGGCACGCTTCAAGGTTTCGCTCGGGAGCTCTTTGAACAACGCGCGATAACTGCTGGAAAACCGCCCCAGATGCCAGAAGGACCAGTTCATGGCCACTTCGGCCACGGTGGTTTCCATCGGCGTGCGACTGAGCAGTTCGCGGTGTGCGCTGTTGAGGCGGCGCAGGCGCAGCCAATGAGTCGGGGTCATGCCGGTATAGGCCTTGAACGCGTGCTGCACCTGACGCAGTGACACCCCGGCAATCTGCGAAAGCTCCAGCAGGTTCAGCGTTTCTTCAGGCGAATCCGCCGCCCATTCACCGATGCGCTTCATCACCGAACGCTCCTCGGTGCGACGTTGCAACGCCCCACGATCAAGGCACACGCAGGCGTTGTCGAGCAGGTACAGGCAGTCTTCCAGCAACTGCTGGGTCAAGGCTTCCTTGCTCGGGGGGTCGAGTGTCTGCGCGAGCTGGGTCAAGGTGCTGCTGAGCCAGCGACTGAACAATGCGTTCTGCCCCGAATTCAGCGGCGCCAGGAACAACCCTTCCAGCCTGGCGACATCCAGCCCATGACGTTGAACGAACTCCGGACCGAACACCACGGCGATTTCCTGGTAGTTCTCCGGGGTGATCCAGATGTTGCGGCTCTCGCCATTGAGCACATACAGCGCGTTGTCACTGCGATCGAAACAGAACGCCAACGAGCCTTCGGGCGCGCTGAAATTCTGCTCGACACGGGTGTTCATCTGCTCTTCGTAGATTTCCACGCCCTGCAGGTCCAGATAGCGCACCCGCCCGGCGAAATGCCCCGGTGACATCTGCTGGTACTGCTGCACCCAACCCGGCGTGGCGCGGATTTGCTCGGCGACATCTTCGGTGTTGAACGCTTGGACGTGTAACGGACTGAACGTTGTCATGGGTGACCTTGCGCACTCTTTTGGTGCGTTTTGGTGCTGCTGAAAGTGGATAGATGGATCTGCAAGGCTCGCCCAAGATAGTCGTCAACGCGTCTCAGGGGAAGTGTGTGGTGGATGAAACCACCCACCCCCGGCGTTAATAAAACCAATAACGAGGTCTTTATGAATGTCCCCTTCGATCAGCTGTTCACGTGGCTGAAAGATCACAAGATTACCGAAGTCGAATGCGTCGTCAGCGACCTGACCGGCATTGCACGCGGCAAAATTGCACCCACCAACAAGTTCCTGCATGAGCGAGGCATGCGCCTGCCGGAAAGTGTGCTGTTGCAAACGGTAACCGGGGACTTCGTCGACGACGACATCTACTACGACCTGCTTGACCCGGCTGACATCGACATGGTTTGCAAGCCCGATGCAGACGCGGTTTACGTGGTGCCATGGGCCATCGAACCGACCGCCATCGTGATCCACGACACCTTCGACAAGTTCGGCAACCCGATCGAACTCTCGCCGCGCAACGTGTTGAAAAAAGTCCTGCAGCTGTATACCGACAAAGGCTGGCGGCCGATTGTTGCGCCGGAAATGGAGTTCTACCTCACGCAACGTTGCGAAGACCCGGACCTGCCGCTCAAAGCACCCTTGGGCCGTTCGGGCCGCGCGGAAAGTGGCCGCCAGTCGTTCTCCATCGACGCTGCCAACGAATTCGATCCGCTGTTCGAAGACGTCTACGACTGGTGCGAATTGCAAGGCCTGGACCTCGACACGCTGATCCACGAGGACGGCCCGGCGCAGATGGAGATCAACTTCCGACACGGCAACGCGCTGGACCTGGCCGATCAGATCACCGTGTTCAAACGCACGATGCGCGAAGCTGCGCTCAAGCACAACGTGGCAGCCACGTTCATGGCCAAGCCGATCGGTGACGAGCCGGGCAGCGCCATGCACATCCACCAGAGTGTGGTGGACATCGCCACCGGTCAGCCGATTTTCGTCAACGCTGACGGGACGATGAGCGAGCTGTTCCTGCACCATATCGGCGGCCTGCAAAAGTACATTCCAAAAGTACTGCCGATGTTCGCCCCCAACGTGAACTCCTTCCGCCGCTTCCTGCCGGACACCTCGGCACCGGTGAACGTCGAATGGGGCGAAGAAAACCGCACCGTCGGCTTGCGTGTGCCGACCTCGAGCCCTGAATCGATGCGCGTGGAAAACCGTCTGCCAGGCGCTGACGCCAACCCTTACCTGGCCATTGCGGCCAGCCTGTTGTGCGGCTACCTCGGCATGGTTGAGCGCGTCGAGCCGAGCGCAGCGGTCGAAGGTCGGGCCTATGAGCGGCGCAACCTGCGCCTGCCGATCACCATCGAGGACGCTCTGACGCAGATGGAAGAATGCGAAACCATCGAGAAGGTGCTGGGCAGCAAATTCGTTCGCGGCTATGTCGCGGTCAAGCGTGCAGAACACGAGAACTTCAAACGCGTGATCAGCTCGTGGGAGCGGGAGTTTCTGTTGTTCAGCGTCTAGTCCTTCGTTGCCAGTACCACCGCTATCGCCAGCAGGCTAGCTCCCACAGGGGAATGCATTCCAAATGTAGGAGCTAGCCTGCTGGCGATAGCGGCCACCCAAACACCAGAGAACCACCTGAAAAAATCCAATAAATCCAAGAGGTGTCGAATGCGTCTATTGAAATCCGTGGTTCCGGCCACACTGGCTTTGCTCTTCAGCGCTATTGCCCAGGCTCAGCCCACCGTCAGTGTCTACAACTGGACCGATTACATTGGCGAAACCACCCTCGCCGACTTCCAGGCAAAAACCGGGATCAAAGTCATCTACGACGTGTTCGATTCCAATGAAACACTGGAAGGCAAGTTGCTCGCCGGCCGCACCGGTTACGACGTGGTTGTCCCGTCCAACCACTTTCTGGCTCGCCAGGTAAAGGCTGGCGCGTTCCTTAAACTGGATCGCTCACAGCTGCCGAACTTCAAGAACCTCGACCCCAAACTCCTGGCGCTGCTGGAGAAGAACGACCCGAACAACGAGCATTCGGTCCCGTACCTGTGGGGCACCAACGGCATCGGCTACAACGTCGACAAGGTCAAGCAAGTGCTGGGCGTCGATCACATCGATTCCTGGGCGGTGTTGTTCGAACCGGAAAACCTGAAAAAACTCAGCCAGTGCGGCGTATCGATGATGGACTCGGCGGACGAAGTGTTCCCGGCCGTCCTCAATTACATGGGCATGGACCCGCGCAGCGAGAACCCCGAGGACTTCAAAAAAGCCGAAGCCAAATTACTCAGCATCCGGCCGTACATCACCTACTTCCACTCCTCCAAGTACGTATCGGACCTGGCCAACGGCGACATCTGCGTAGCGTTCGGTTACTCGGGTGACGTGTTCCAGGCCGCGAACCGTGCCAAGGAAGCGAAGAACGGCGTGAACATCGCGTATGCCATTCCCAAGGAAGGCAGCAACCTGTGGTTCGACCTGTTGGCGATTCCGGCCGACGCCAGCAACCCGAAAGAAGCCCATGCCTTCATCAACTACCTGCTCGACCCACAAGTGATTGCCAAGGTCAGTGCGTCGGTCGGTTACGCCAACCCCAACCCGGCCGCCAAGCAGTACATGGACCCGGAACTGGTGAACAATCCAGAGGTGTACCCGCCTCAGGAAGTGCTCGATAAACTTTACATCTCGACCACCCCGCCCCAGTCGATCATGCGACTGATGACCCGCTCCTGGAGCAAAGTGAAGTCCAACAAATGAATCAGTACACCCAGGAACACGCGCATTCTTATTACGCTGCCACAGCCAAGGGCATGGCGCCCTACCCGACCCTGGCAACGGACCTGGTGGCTGATGTCTGTGTGATCGGCGGCGGCTTCACTGGGGTCAACACCGCCATTGAACTCGCGCAACGCGGGCTCTCGGTGATCCTTCTGGAGGCGCATCGAATCGGCTGGGGCGCCAGTGGGCGCAACGGCGGGCAACTGATTCGCGGTATCGGGCATGACGTCAGTGGGTTCGCCCGCTACGTCGGGCAGGAAGGTGTGCGCTATCTGGAGCGTGCCGGCACGGAATCGGTGGAACTGGTCGGCGCTCGGATCCGCGAACACGCGATCGATTGCGACCTGCGCTGGGGCTTTTGCGAACTGGCCAATACCCCGGCGCAATTTGCGGCGTTCAACGTCGAGCAGCAGGCACTCGCGCAATCCGGTTATGCCCATGAGACCCGCCTCGTCGGGCCTGAACAGATTCGCGAGCAAGTGGTGAATGCCGGGGTATATGCCGGTGGTCTGGTCGACATGGGCTCGGGGCATCTGCACCCGCTCAACCTGATCCTGGGTGAAGCACGGGTGGCTCACGCCCTCGGTGTGCAGATCTTCGAGCAGAGCCCGGTGCTGGAGCTGATCCATGGCGACACGGTGCAGGTTCGCTGCGCCGGCGGCACAGTCCGCGCCGGCCAGTTGGTGCTCGCGTGCAATGCGTATCTGGACGAACTCGAACCCAAACTCAGCGGTAAGGTGCTACCGGCCGGCAGCTACATCATCGCCACCGAGCCGTTGGCGCCTGAAGTGGCTGCGCAATTGATCCCGCACAACCTTGCGTTGTGCGATCAAAAGGTGGGGCTGGATTACTACCGGCTTTCGGCGGATCGGCGTTTGCTGTTCGGCGGCGCCTGTCATTACTCCGGACGGGACCCGGCAGACATCACCGCCTACATGCGTCCGCACATGCTCAAGGTGTTCCCGCAACTGGCGGATGTGCGCATTGATTATCAATGGGGCGGCAAGATCGGCATCTCGGCCAATCGCTTCCCGCAGGTCGGCCGCTTGAGCCAGCACCCGAACGTGTTCTACGCCCAGGGTTACTCCGGCCATGGCCTGAACGTGACCCACTGGTGCGCCAGGCTGTTGGGCGAAGCGATTCATGCCGGGCATAGCCAGGGCTTTGATGTGTTCAGCGCCGTGCCGCACATGACCTTCCCCGGAGGCCCGCTGCTGCGCTCGCCATTGCTGGCGATGGGGATGCTCTGGTATCGCTTGCGAGAGGTGTTGGGCTGAGCCGCTGTGTCTGAAACACCACCCTTCCCGTAGGAGCTGTGTAGGAGCTGCCGAGTGAAACGAGGCTGCGATCTTTTGATCTTGCACTTTAAAAACAAGATCAAAAGATCGCAGCCTCGTTTCACTCGACAGCTCCTACAGGGGGAAATTCGTTACCAATACGCTTGCGTTCCTGCCTTTTACTCACCTTTCGATTTGCTCAATCGCCACTCACTTCTATATTGATGAGGTGCTCTGCCTTTCCTGCCTCCTATTGAGCGCGACCCATGGCCACCACTGACCATTTGATCATCTGCGAGCATTGTGACTGCGTGTATGAAAAAGTGACGCTCGCCAAGCACCAGAAAACCCTGTGCACACGCTGCGGCGGGGTGCTTCAGCGTTATAACGGCCTGACGATCGAACAGCGCCTGGCATTGAGCCTGACCGCGCTGGTGGTGTGGATCTTTACCAACTTCTATCCGGTGATGAGCATCAGCCTCAAGGGCCTGAAAAACAGCGCGACGCTTTGGGATTCAGTCCTGGCGCTCAGCCAGGGACCGATCACCTTTATCGCGATGGTGGCGGCGATCGCCATGATCATCGCGCCGATTTTCCAGCTGTTGCTGTTGATCTGGGTGCTGAGTTTCGGCCTGGCCCACCAGCGAGCGCCCGGTTTCAAATTCTGCATGCGCTGGCTGGAAACCCTCAGGCCCTGGAGCATGCTCGAAGTCTGCCTGCTGGGCGCCATGGTCGCCGTGATCAAACTCGCGGGACTGCTCGACGTATTGCCCGGCATCGGCCTGTTTGCGCTGGCCGTGCTGAGTTTGATGATGATCCGCATCGCCGGGCGCGACGTCCGTGATCTGTGGGATACCTTATGAACCGACCTCCAGTGGCGAGCGAACTCAACCTGTGCCTGTGTCACACCTGCGGACTGGCCTGTGACATGACCCACGAGCCGGATGAATGCGAACGCTGCGGCGCGCCGTTGCATCGGTATAAACCGAACTCACTGACACGTACCTGGGCCTACATGTTCACCGCGCTGGCGTTTTACGTACCGGCCAATCTGCTGCCGGTGATGAACACCAAGATGGTCGGCAACGGCGCCGACAGTACGATCATGACCGGCGTCATCGAGTTCTGGGAGGCCGGTGCCTGGGACATCGCCCTGATTATTTTCATCGCCAGCATCGCGGTGCCAGGCATCAAGTTTGTCGCCCTGACGCTGCTGCTGGTGACGGTTCAGCGTGACAGCCAGTGGGCACGCAAAGAGCGTTCGCAGTTGTACCGTTTTGTCGAAGTCATCGGTTACTGGTCGATGCTCGACGTGATCGTGGTCGCCTTGGTGGCCGCGCTGGTGAAGTTTCAAGCATTGGCCGATATCGAGCCGCGCCCGGGCATTCTGTTTTTCGGGCTGGTGGTGATCTTCACCATGCTGTCGGCAATGAGTTTCGATCCGCGGCTGATTTGGACCGAAAAGAACATTAACGAGGAGGTCATGGATGAAGTCGCAAGTCACTGATGGGGCCCAGCCCCCTGGCCAGGCCCCGATAAAGACGCGTCGTTTCAGTGTTTCACTGGTATGGATCGTGCCCATCGTTGCCGTGTTGGTGGGCATTTCACTGGTGGTTCACAGCCTCATGCAGGAAGGGCCCACGATCACCATCAACTTCAAGACCGGCAGCGGCCTGGTCGCCAACAAGACCGAAGTCAAATACCGCAACGTGGTCATCGGGCATGTTTCGGACGTCGAATTAAGCGATGACCAGAAGAGCGTCAACGCCACGATCAAACTGGCCAAGCAGGCTGAAAGCTTTACCCGTGAGGACTCGCAGTACTGGGTCGTGCGTCCACGTATCGGCGCTGGCGGCGTATCGGGTATCGACACCCTGCTGTCCGGTGATTACATCGGTGCCGACATCGGCCAGGCCAACGGCCGCGCTAAGAATTTCCAGGGGCTTGAGAACCCGCCGCCGATTACCTACGGTGAGCCGGGCAAGCGCTTCACCCTGCACTCCGCCGACCTGGGGTCGCTGGACATCGGTTCCCCGATTTACTACCGCAAGATACAGGTCGGTCAGGTGGTGGCTTATGCCCTGGATGCCGATGGCAAGGGCGTGAATATCGAAGTGTTCATTCACTCGCCCAATGACGCTTATGTCACGCAAGACACCCGCTTCTGGAACGCCAGTGGCATCGACGTGAGTGTGGGCGCCAACGGTTTTGCGTTGAAAACCGAATCGTTGTCCTCGATGCTGGTTGGCGGCATTGCCTTTCGTGCGCCGCAATACAGCCCCGACGATAAACCGGCCCCGGAGGAGTATGCCTATGACCTGTTTGAAGATCAGCAAACCGCCCTCGCCCCTCCCAATGGCAAGGCGCAGTACCTGACACTGCGCTTCGACCAGGCGTTGCGCGGGCTGAAAGTCGGTGCACCCGTGGAATTCCTCGGCATGGAGTTTGGTCGGGTCGTCTCGATCAACCTCGATTACGACGCAAAAAAACGCAGCTTTCCGGTCAATGTCGGCATTGTGATCTACCCGCAGCGACTCGGCACGGCGCACACCAAAATGATCAAGGCGTTGAATCATGATCCCAACGACGAGGCCGGCAGCATTCGGTTGATGGGCACGTTTGTCGAAAACGGTCTGCGCGCCCAGGCGCGTAGCGGCAACCTGTTGACGGGGCAACTGTACATCGCACTGGATTTCTACCCCAAAGCTGAAAAAGTCGCCTTCGACGCGACGGCCCGCCCTGTCAGCATTCCGACCGTGCCGGGCAGTCTCGAAGAGTTGCAGGGCAAACTGGAGGCCATGGTCGACAAGATCAACAAACTGCCTATCGAGCGCATCGCCAACAACCTGGACAGCAACCTCGTCGAGCTGCGCAAAGGCCTGACGCAATTTAATGCCAAGACGTTGCCTGGCGTGCAGAACACCCTCGCGGATGTCAGCAAGACCCTGCAATCAGCCAACTCGACCCTGGCTGAAGACTCACCGCAACGGGAAAAACTGTCCGAGACCCTGGACGATCTCGGCCGCACATCGCGCTCCTTGCGCGACCTTGCGGACTACCTGGGACGGCATCCGGAATCGCTGATCCGCGGCCGCCCGGAAAATGCCGCACCTATTGATCTGCAAGGGCCGCCGAGCAAATGACCACAGGAGCATCACCCATGGCTTTTCCGCTGAAGATGACGTTGATCGCCGCATTGGCGTTGCTCGCCGCCTGTCGCAGCGACCCTATTCAATTCCATACCTTGACGCCGGCCCAGCCGAACGTGAATTCAAGGACCAACGCGGACATCAGGATTGAGAGCCTGAGTGTCCCGCCACAGGTCGATCGTCCGCAGATCGTTGTACGCCAGGGCAACACCGGCATGGCGATTCTCGAGACCGACTGGTGGGGGGCAAGTCTGGCAGACGAGTTGCGCAGCGCACTGGTCGATCAGATGGTCAACAGCAATCCGCAACGCAAGATGTCGGTGCGCCTGGATATACAACGATTTGACTCGATTCCGGGGCAATACGGGTTGATCGACGTCAAGTGGCGACTGCGCGAGCTGGGTCAAAGCGAAAACTCGATGGTGACGTGCCGTAGTTCCCTGCAGACACCGTCCGGACCGACGATTGATGACCTGGTGGCGGCCCAGCAAAACAACATCAAACGCCTGGCCGCGCTGATCAGCCAGGCAGCCAATGGCACACAAAGAGGATGCCCCGCGTCGTAGGAGCAAAGCTTGCTCGCGGTGGCGTCGGGTCAGCCGAAATCAACGCTGCCTGACACATTGCTATCGCGAGCAGGCTCGCTCCTACCTTTGATCAGCGGGCAACACAAAATCTGCGGCAAACTCACACCCCCTGTGGGAGCTGGCTTGCCGGCGATGGCGGAGTATCAAACGAAATCAATGCTGCCTGACACACCGCTATCGCGAGCAGGCTCGCTCCTACCTTTGATCAGCGGGCAACACAAAATCCGCGTCGAGCACAGATCCCCTGTGGAGTGCACTGGTCCTGCCGACCCTGAGCGCTATCGATCAAATGACCTGCCCGTCACAGATCAAAACGGTCCACCGCGCGCCGACGCTCATTGTCATCGCGCACGTCATAGTTCGCAGTGGTCTGAATGTTGCTGTGATGCGCCAGTTTCTGCGCAATCGACAGGTCATGCTCTTCGATGACCCGGGTGATGAACGAGCGCCGAAAGTCATGGGGCATGATGTTAACCCCGACCTGAGCGCCCCGCTGCCGGGCAATGTAATAGATCGCATGTTTGGTAATGCGCTCGCGGGTGATATGGCTGCCACGGCGAATGCGGTTGAACAGGAATGGGTCGTCCTCTTCACCTTCCTTGAGGTGCGAACGACGCAGTTCAAGCCAGGCATCGAGTTTGGCGAACGCCCAGGCCGGCGCATACTTGATCAATTGCTTGTTGCCTTTGCCGGTGACCCGCAGGCTGCGCTCGTTGAAATCAACCTGGCCAAGGTCCAGATTGACTGACTCCGACTTGCGCATCCCGGACCCATACAGAATCGCGATGATTGCCGCATCCCGAAGACCTTGGGGACGTGGATCAGCCGCGCACACGGCCATCAATTCCTGAATCAGCGAACGCCTGAGGTTACGGCCCTGGGAAAGTCGCGTCCCGGCCATACCCTTTACCGAGCGCATCTTCAGCAAGTGGTCCTGACTGATAAGGCTCATGCGCCACGCTTCGTTCATCACGCCCCGTACGGCGTTGACGTACAGCGAAGAGGTATTCGGCGCATAGCCGTCCTCGCGCAGGGCGGCGACGAGCGCAACGACATTCTCCGGCTGCAACTGATGCCAGGGAATCTCCTCGATGTTCACGTCCTCGAAGCCCAGGCGGTCGGCCGCGTCCTGCAGAACGTAGCGCATGGTCAATTGGCTGGAGGGGGCCAATCGAGCCAGGTACAGGGTCAGAGGATTGGGTTTTGAAAAATTGGAATCGGTAGCGGGTAAGTCAATCAAACGAAACGGCCCTAAGAGAAATCAGTTCATTAAACAACTTGTTCATACTTTAGAGCAATTTGAACAACCTGCGCTCTCTGTAGGAACTGCCGCAGGCAGCGATCTTCATGAAGATCAGGAGACCGCAATCTGCGGCAGCTCACACAATGGGCCAAAGGATTTTTCGCACCCTATAACATCAAATAAAATGCATTGAAACAGCATTAATATGAATTTGTCAGCGATCATCGGACGCGGCACACTGTGCGCGTTCCTCCCCCAACAGTTGGAACACCTTCAAGGGCTTTCTGGGTCTCCCAGCCGAGCCTTTTTTTTGCCCTGATTTTGAACGGACCTTTTGCCTGATGCTTGCTCGCTGGTTACCCGCCGCCATCAATACCCGCCCTACCGAATGGAGCCGAGCCGCGATTGGCATGGCATCAGGCACATTGTTTAGCGTCTGGTTGTGTAGCCAGGTGTTCGGTATAGAAGTGGCGCAACACCTGATCGGCCCGCTGGGTGCGTCGGCGGTGCTATTGTTCGCCGTGTCCTCCGGCGCCCTCGCGCAACCATGGTCAATTCTGGGCGGCTACCTGAGTGCAGCCGTGGTTGCCCTGCTGGTGGCCCACGTTATGGGCCGGACGCTGACCAGTGCTTGCCTGGCGGCCGGTCTGGCACTGATTCTGATGTGCTGGCTGCGTTGCTTGCACCCACCGGCCGGTGCCTTGGCGCTGATACTGGTACTGGCCGATCCGGCGACCATTGCCCTGGATTGGAAAGCACTGGCGCCGGTAATGCTCGGTGCCTCCATTCTGCTGTTGTGGGCATTGGCCTATAACAACCTGACGCGGATTCGATACCCCAAACGGGCCGCAGAACCGGTCGTCGTGCTGCCGGCCGATCACCTGCCCGTCGACAGTCAGGCCATCACCGCCGAGGACCTGAAACTGGCCCTGGCCGACATGGAAGCCTTCTATGACGTCACCCCCGAAGACCTTGAGCAACTAGTCCATGCCAGTGAACTGCACGCCAGGCGCCGCAGTATTGGAGACGTTTTTTCTCGGCAGGATTGACGATCAAAAGATCGCAGCCTTCGGCAGCTCCTACAGGTGTACGCGATCCACAGTAGGAGCTGCCGGAGGCTGCGATCTTCTCATTGCGTCCTAAGGTAAATATGCAAACAGAGCCTGCACATATCCCGGTTGTACATCACAAATTTGCACTGGTACGATCCGGGATCGCTCGCGTGCGAGCTTCTTGATAAAGAACAATAAAAGCAGGGAGTTAGTGATGACTGCTCAGGTTTCTTCTCCAGCGACTCAGTCGATGGATGCCACGCAAAACGAGGTGCTGGCCGAGGTCCGCAACCACATCGGTCACCTGACCCTCAATCGCCCCGCCGGGCTTAACGCCTTGACCCTCGACATGGTCCGCAACCTTCAGCGCCAGCTCGACGCCTGGGCGATCGATGAGAACGTGCACGCCGTGGTGCTGCGCGGTGCTGGCGAGAAGGCTTTCTGTGCCGGTGGCGACATCCGCTCGCTGTACGACAGTTTCAAAAGCGGCGGCACGCTGCATCAGGATTTCTTCGTCGAGGAATATGCCCTCGATCTCGCGATCCACCACTACCGTAAACCGATCCTGGCCTTGATGGACGGTTTTGTCCTGGGTGGCGGCATGGGTCTGGTACAAGGCGCCGATTTACGCGTCGTCACCGAGAAAAGCCGCCTGGCAATGCCGGAAGTGGGCATCGGTTATTTCCCGGACGTAGGCGGCAGCTATTTCCTGCCGCGCATTCCCGGTGAACTGGGAATCTATCTAGGGGTCAGTGGCGTGCAGATTCGCGCGGCCGACGCGCTCTACTGCGGGCTGGCGGACTGGTACCTGGAAAGCGCCAAACTGGAATTGCTCGACGAAAAACTCGATCAACTGGATTGGCAAGACTCGCCGCTCAAGGACCTGCAGGGCGTCCTCGCCCAACTTGCGATACAACAGCTGTCCGATGCGCCTCTGGCGACGTTGCGCCCGGCCATCGACCACTTCTTCGCCCTGCCCGATGTGCCGAGTATGGTGGAGCAACTGCGTGAAGTAACGGTTGCGGACAGTCATGAATGGGCACTCGCCACTGCAGATCTGCTGGAAAGCCGCTCGCCATTGGCAATGGGCGTCACGCTGGAGATGCTGCGACGCGGTCGGCACCAGAGCCTGGAAGACTGCTTTGCCCTTGAGTTGCATCTGGACCGTCAGTGGTTCGAGCGCGGTGACCTGATCGAAGGCGTACGCGCGTTGCTGATCGACAAAGACAAAATGCCACGCTGGAATCCGCCGACCTTGCAGGCGCTGGACGCCGAGCATATCGCGAGTTTCTTCACAGGCTTCGACCAGAGCGGGAGCTGAGTCATGCACGATATCGAATTGAGCGAAGAACAAGTAATGATCCGCGACATGGCCCGGGATTTTGCCCGCGGCGAAATCGCGCCCCATGCACAAGCCTGGGAAAAGGCCGGCTGGATCGATGACGGTCTGGTGGCGAAGATGGGTGAGCTGGGCCTGCTGGGCATGGTGGTGCCCGAAGAATGGGGCGGCACTTACGTGGACTACGTTGCCTATGCCCTGGCAGTGGAGGAAATTTCCGCCGGTGACGGCGCCACGGGTGCATTGATGAGCATCCACAACTCCGTAGGTTGCGGGCCGGTCCTGAACTACGGCACCGAAGAGCAGAAAAAAACCTGGTTACCGGACCTCGCCAGCGGTCAGGCCATCGGCTGTTTCTGCCTGACGGAACCCCAGGCCGGTTCCGAAGCCCACAACCTGCGCACCCGCGCCGAACTGCGCGATGGCCAGTGGGTCATCAATGGCGCCAAGCAATTTGTCAGCAACGGCAAACGCGCCAAGCTGGCGATCGTGTTTGCGGTCACCGACCCGGACTTGGGCAAACGCGGCATATCGGCGTTCCTGGTACCCACCGACACCGCTGGCTTCATCGTCGATCGCACCGAACACAAGATGGGCATTCGTGCGTCCGATACCTGCGCGGTGACCTTGAGCAATTGCACGATTCCCGAAGCCAACCTGCTGGGTGAACGTGGTAAAGGGCTGGCGATTGCCCTGTCCAACCTCGAAGGCGGACGCATTGGCATCGCGGCGCAGGCCCTGGGCATTGCACGGGCGGCGTTTGAAGCGGCATTGGCCTACTCGCGTGATCGCGTGCAGTTTGACAAGCCGATCATTGAGCACCAGAGCATTGCCAACCTGCTGGCCGACATGCATACCCGCCTGAACGCCGCGCGCTTGCTGATCCTGCATGCCGCACGCCTGCGCAGTGCCGGCAAGCCGTGTCTGTCGGAGGCTTCACAAGCCAAGCTGTTTGCGTCGGAAATGGCCGAAAAGGTCTGCTCGTCAGCGATGCAGATTCATGGCGGGTATGGGTATCTGGAGGATTACCCGGTGGAGCGTTACTACCGGGATGCGCGGATCACGCAAATTTATGAAGGGTCGAGCGAGATACAGCGGATGGTGATTGCTCGAGAACTCAAGCATTACCTGGTTTGACCCCTTAAAAGCATCGCGAGCAAGCTTTGCTCTCACAGTAGATCTCCAGTGCTGATGAGAAACCCTGTGGGGGCATAGCTTGCTCGCGATGA
This sequence comes from Pseudomonas sp. MDV22-iso1, assembly GCF_058145095.1. Classification (NCBI taxonomy): domain Bacteria; kingdom Pseudomonadati; phylum Pseudomonadota; class Gammaproteobacteria; order Pseudomonadales; family Pseudomonadaceae; genus Pseudomonas; species Pseudomonas sp. MDV22-iso1. The sequence goes on along the minus strand of NZ_JBYVMF010000032.1, from coordinate 27,530 downwards.
CGTCGTTGCAAACGCTACATCACTTCCCTTGGAACTGCGCGTCACGCTTGGCAATAAATGCCGCCATCCCTTCCTTCTGATCCTGCGTCGCAAACGCCGCATGGAACACTCGGCGCTCAAAGCGCACACCTTCGGACAGGCTCACTTCAAACGCACGGTTGACGCTTTCCTTGACCATCATCGCAATCGGCAACGACTTCTGGGCGATCTTCTCGGCAACCTTCAACGCCTCTTCCAGCAGCTCATCAGCCGGCACGATCCGCGCCACGATCCCGCAGCGTTCCGCTTCAACTGCATCAATCAACCGCCCGCTCAGGCACATTTCCATGGCCTTGGCCTTGCCCACGGCGCGGGTCAGGCGCTGAGTGCCGCCCATGCCTGGCAGCACGCCAAGGTTGATTTCCGGCTGGCCGAATCGAGCGTTGTCGCCGGCCAGGATGAAATCGCACATCAGCGCCAGCTCACAACCGCCGCCCAGCGCAAAACCGTTAACCGCAGCGATGATCGGCTTGCGGCGATTGGCCACGCGATCACTGTCGCTGAACAGGTCATCAAGGTAGATCTGCGGGTACGTCAGCTCCGCCATTTCCTTGATGTCGGCGCCGGCAGCAAAGGCTTTTTTCGAGCCGGTCAGCACGATGCAGCCGATGTTCGAATCTGCTTCCAGGCCATCGAGAGCGTGGTTGAGCTCGCTGACAATCTGCGCGTTCAACGCGTTTAGCGATTGTGGACGGTTAAGGGTAATCAGGCCCACTCGACCGTGGATTTCCAGCAAAATCGTTTCGTAACTCATACAGGACTCCTAAGTATTGTTTACGCCGAATCCCCGTAGGGTTCCTTGTTAAAGACTGCGCGAGATGACCATGCGCTGAATATCGCTGGTGCCTTCGTAGATCTGGCAAACCCGCACGTCACGGTAGATCCGCTCCACCGGGAAGTCGTTCAGGTAACCGTAGCCACCCAGGGTTTGCAACGCCGCGGAACAGACTTTTTCGGCCATCTCCGAAGCGAACAACTTGGCCATTGAGGCTTCGACCAACGCAGGCTTGCCACTATCGCGCAACGCGGCGGCGTAATGGACCATCTGCCGGGCCACGGCAATCTGCGTCGCCATGTCCGCGAGACGGAACGCTACCGCCTGATGTTCGATGATTGGCTTGCCAAAGCTTTCACGCTCGCGTGCATAGTCGCGGGCCGCTTCAAACGCAGCGCGGGCCATGCCCACCGATTGCGAAGCGATGCCTACACGACCGCCCTCAAGGTTGGCGAGGGCAATTCGATAGCCCTCACCCTCCTCGCCCAACCGATTGGCCACGGGCACTTTCACGTCTTCGAACAGAATCTGGCAGGTATCGGAGGCATGCTGGCCGAGCTTGTCTTCCACGCGTGCGACTTTGTAACCCGGCGAGTCGGTCGGCACGATCAGCGCCGTGATGCCGCGCTTACCGGCACTCGGATCGGTGACGGCGAACACGATCACCACACCGGCGTTCTGCCCGGACGTGATGAACTGTTTGCAGCCGTTGAGCACGTAGTGGTCACCTTCCAGGCGTGCGCGGGTTTTCAGGCCGCTGGCGTCGGAACCGGCCTGGGGCTCGGTCAGGGCAAAGGCACCGAGCATTGCGCCGCTGGCCAGCGGCTTGAGGAAACGCTCTTTCTGGTCATCGGTGCCGTAATTGAGGATCGGCACGCAACCCACCGAGTTGTGCACGCTCATGATGGTCGAGCACGCGCCATCACCGGCGGCAATTTCTTCCAGCGCCATGGCGTAAGCCAGGTAACCGGTGTCACAACCGCCCCATTGTTCCGGGACCAACATGCCGAAAAAGCCCAGCTCGGACATCTCGCCGATGGCCTCCGTCGGGAAGCGATGCAAGCGATCCCACTCCGCGGAGAACGGCTTCAGCCGCTCCTGGGCAAACTGCCGGGCCGCGTCGCTGATCTGTGTTTGTTCGTCATTGGGAATCATGCGGAATCCTTAAAAATGCAATCGCCCCTGTAGGAGCTGGCGCAGCCTGCGATCTTTTGATCTTGATCTTTGGCAATCATCATCACCACATCAAACGTTCGCAGCTTGCAGCAGCGCCTACAGAAACCGCGCAGAGTGATCAGCAAGCCTTAGTACAGGCACTCAACTGCAATAGCCGTTGCCTCGCCGCCGCCGATGCAGATGGCTGCAACACCGCGTTTCAGGCCCTTCTGGCGCAAGGCGGAGAGCAAGGTCACGAGGATCCGCGCGCCAGACGCACCAATCGGATGCCCCAAGGCACACGCGCCTCCGTGCACATTGACCTTCTCGTGAGGGATCTCCAGTTGGGCCATGGTCACCAGACTCACCACCGCGAACGCCTCGTTGACCTCAACAAGGTCGACTTCATCCAGGGACCAGCCGGTTTTCTTCATCAGCTTTTTGATCGCACCCACCGGTGCCACCGGAAACAGTCCCGGAGCGTCGGCGAACGCGGCGTGACCATGAATCACTGCCAGAGGCTTCAAGCCTTGTTTCTCGGCATCGGAACGGCGCATCAGCACGAGCGCTGCGGCACCGTCGGAAATCGAGCTGGAGTTCGCCGCCGTCACGGTCCCGCCTTCGCGGAATGCCGGCTTCAACGAAGCGACCTTGTCCAGTTTGGCTTTCGGGGGTTGTTCGTCGTTGCTGATCAGCACCTGCTCTTTGCCGATGGTCACCGTCAGCGGCACGATCTCGTCCTTGAAGGTGCCATCCTTGATGGCCTGCTGTGCGCGGGTTGTCGAGGCAATGGCGAATTCGTCCTGGACTTCACGGGTGAAACCATTGGATTCGGCGCAATCCTCGGCGAAGGTGCCCATCAAGCGGCCTTTGTCATAGGCGTCTTCGAGGCCGTCAAGGAACATATGATCGAGCACACGACCGTGGCCCATGCGGTAGCCGGCACGTGCGCGGTCCAGCAGGTACGGCGCGTTGGACATGCTTTCCATGCCACCGGCGACCACCACGTCGACGCTGCCGGCGACGAGCATGTCATGGGCCAGCATCGTCGCTTCCATGCCCGAACCACACATTTTGTTCAGCGTGGTGCAGCGGGTCGACTTATCCAGCCCGGCGCCCAGCGCAGCCTGGCGTGCAGGTGCCTGGCCCAGGCCTGCGGACAGTACGCAGCCGAACAGCACTTCTTCGACGGATTCAGGCTTGATACCCGCGCGCTCTACGGCAGCGCGAATGGCAGCAGCACCCAGTTGCGGCGCCGTCATGCTTTTCAGTTCGCCCTGGAAAGCACCCATCGGGGTGCGAACGGCGCTGACAATAACAATCGGATCGTTGGCAAGTGTCATGACAAATTCTCCTTACTTGGCGGCCATGCGCAAGGCACCGTCGAGACGGATCACCTCGCCATTGAGCATGCTGTTTTCAATGATATGCCTGACCAGCGCAGCATACTCGTCCGGTTTGCCCAAACGTGGCGGAAAGGGCACGCCAGCCGCCAGAGAAGCCCGGACTTCCGGGGTCATACCGGCCATCATCGGCGTTTCGAAAATGCCGGGGGCGATGGTCATCACGCGAATGCCGAAACGCGCCAGCTCGCGGGCCGCAGGCAACGTCAGACTGACGATGGCGCCTTTGGACGCGGCGTACGCCGCCTGACCGATCTGGCCGTCGTAAGCAGCAGCGGAGGCGGTATTGATGATTACCCCGCGCTCGCCGTCTTCATTGGCCTCGGTTTCGGCAATCGCAGCTGCCGCCAGACGCAGCATGTTGAAGCTGCCGATCAGGTTCACATTGATGACCTGGCTGAAACTGGCCAACGCGTGAGGGCCGGTTTTGCCGAGGATTTTCTCGCCTCGCACGATGCCGGCGCAGTTAACCAGACCGTTCAGGCCACCAAAGGCCTTGACGGTCGCCTGCACGGCAGCTTCGGCGGCGGCTTCGTTGCTGATGTCCGCGACGACGCTTTGCGCGCCCAGTCGTTGAGCCTGAGCTGCAACAGCCTCGGCGTTCATGTCCACCAGCATCACTTTGGCGCCGGCCGCAACCAGCATCTCAGCGGTGGCCGCACCCAGTCCGGAGGCGCCGCCGGTGACGAGAAAAGCCTTGTTTTCGATCTGCATCATTGTTTCCTTGAATTCAAGCTTGAACGTTCTTCGCGGCGGCCTCTTGAGCCTTGGCGATTTCCTGGTTGCGCAAGATAAAGCGCTGCAATTTGCCGCTAGGGGTTTTCGGCAATTCGCTGACAAATTCGATTTCCCGGGGATAGGAATGCGCTGCCAATCGCTTGCGCACGTGCTGGCGCAGTTCTTCGGCGAGGGCAGGTTCGGCGCGGTACTGCGAGCTCAACACAACGAAGGCTTTGACCAGTTCGGTGCGCTCAGGGTCGGGTTTGCCAACCACTGCCGCCTCGACCACCGCCGGGTGCTCGATCAGCGCACTTTCGACGTCGAACGGACCGACCCGGTAGCCAGAAGTTGTGATCACATCGTCACTGCGCCCGACAAAACTGATGCTGCCGTCCGGGTTCCACTCCACGGTATCGCCGCTCAGGTAGTAGTTGCCGACGAAGGCTTTGGTGGGTGCACCTTCGTAGCCGGCGAACCAGCACATCGGCGATTGGGTGCGGTCGATGGCCAGGATGCCCGGCTGCCCCACGTCCAGTTCCTGGTACTCCTCGTCCAGCACCACGATACGGTGACCAGGAGAGGTGAAACCCGCCGCACCCATGTGGATCGGGTGCTCCAGGCCATGGTGATTGCACAAAACCATACCCAGTTCGGTCTGGCCATAATGGTCGTGGATGACCACGCCGAGGTTGTCGGCAAACCAGCGGATCACTTCTGGATTCAGCGGCTCACCGGCACTGCTGACGATGCGCAGCTTGCCCTTGATCGAACGGGCGAACTCGTCGCCGCCTGCGATCAGCAAACGGTAGGCAGTTGGAGAACCGGTGAGGTTGGTGATGCCGTATTTATTGATCACCCGGCAGGTACTTTCGAGGGTGAAGGGGCCATCGTAAAAGGTGATCGGGTGCCCCATCGACATCGGTCCGGTGACACCGAAATAGATGCCATAGGCCCAACCCGGATCGGCAACGTTCCAGAACGCGTCCTCGGGACGCAGGTCCACCGCGTCGCGGGTGTAACTCTGGAAGGCAACGATGGCCTTGAGCGGCACGGACAGCGCTTTCGAGGGACCGGTGGTGCCCGAGGTGAACATCAGCAGGAACGGGTCTTCGCCAGTCAGCATGACCGGTTCGCAGTCGTTGGAGTAGTTAGCCAGTTCGGCCCAGAAACTGAAATCGCCCCGCACGATGCCCTGGCCTTTCGGGCCGCCGACGGTAACGGTTGTCGGGCAGTCGATGACTTCAGTGAGTTTGGGGCGATTGATGGCGTCGGTGACGACGACTTTTGCGCCAGAGCTGCCGAGCCGGTGCTCGATGGCTTTGGGGCCGAAGGCGGTGAAGAGTGGCTGATAGACTGCACCGATGCGCCAGGTGGCGAACACAGTGATCAACAATTCGATGTTGCGCGGCAACAGACCGGCGACCTTGTCGCCCTTCTGCACCCCTTGGGCCAGCAGGAAATTGGCGAACCGCGCGGCTTTGTCCTGCAGGTCGCTGAAAGTGTAGGTGGCGCTGGCCCCATCGCGTCCCTCCCAGAACAATGCAATGCGCCCCGGCAACGCATGCCGGTCGCAGCATTCGACGCAGGCATTAACGGCCGTCAGGTCGCCTGCGAGTGCAGCGTCAACGATGTCCTGATAATTGAACTGTGAAGTGGCAGACAAGTAATCGCGCATTGCCAGAATCCCTCGTATTGTTATTAGGTTGGGGGGGAACCGTAATCAACAGGGAAATCTTCGCTCTGCGCGGTGCGCGGGACAATGGTCAAAGTTATCAAGTTGCGTGACTGGTTTGGCCAAGACTCAAGGGCTGGTGTCTCGGGGCTGACCTTCGTATCACTTCGGGATCAGTCAGCCTCGTTAAGAATCAAACTCCGATAATGCCCGGGATTGGACCCCGACCACTTGCGAAATGCCTTGTAGAACGAGCTGGCATCGGCAAACCCCAGCCGCGCGGCGATCTCGGCGAAGCTGATGCTCGGCTCTGCCAGCCAGACGATGGCCAATTCTTTTCGCACACTGTCCTTGAGCCCTTGATAGGACTGCCCTTCCTCTGCCAGTCGCCGCCGCAACGTCGACGCCGACATGCACAGCTGCTGCGCCAGCAGGTCGGTCTCTGGCCAGTGTTGCGCCGGCAATTGCCGTAAATCATGCTTGATCCGGCTCGCCAGGCTTTGCGGATCACGGTACTTCACCAGGATATTGGCCGGCGCATGGGCAAGGAAACGCTTGAGTTCTTCAGGACTGCGCTTGATCGGCAAATCCAGGCATTCGGCGGAGAAAATCATGCGGGTGCGTGCTCGGTTGAACCGCAGATTCTCGGAGAACATCACCTGATAGTCATCGCAAAAGTCCGGCTCAGGGCAACGCAGCTCGATGGCCAGAATCGGAATGCGTCGCCCGGCCAGCCAGCAGGCGACCCCATGAACGATCATCCAGTAGGTGAAATAAGTGAAGGCTCGGCGCGGGTCCTGTTCGTCCTCGACCAAGACAATTTCCGCCAGACTTTGCTGACGCACCAACTGCGCCGGCAAGTGCTCCAGCATTAACGACAGGAAACCCAGCCCGGAGGTCAGCCCCGCCGCCAGACTCGGCTGGACCATGGCGCAGCGACACAAAAACTCCAGACTGCCGGATTTGAGCTTGCGCGGGTCCATGCCGAAAAACTCGTCATCACCACGCCGGGCCAGCAAACGCCACAACCGCGCATAAGACGTGGCCGGGACCCGGGCGCTGGTGGTCTCCAGCAACGCCGGATCGATACCGACCTTATTCAACACCTCATCGGTCGCGGCGCCTGAGGCGCAACTTTGCAACAGCGCTTCGCGCACCAGTTGAATGGAAATGGTGTCTTTTTCCGACATGGAGTGAGGCGAACCGTATTGTGGGTTTGAGTCGCCGCATCTTAGCGCAGCTGCCTGAGAAACGCCGTTGATCTGCTTTTGATCTGCTGTTGATCTGCTTTTGATTTTGATCTTCTTGCCCCATGGGAAGGCCGAGCGCAGGTTCTGCGCAGTGGGCAACCCGGCATGGATGCCGGGTTAGCCGCGCACGGCCATGGATGGCCGATCGCGGCGGGCCCACGGAGCAGGACCGGAGCGAGGGTATGCCGAGCCCAGGCGAGGCACCGTACGAAAGGGGCAAGAGCGTTTGGTTACTTGGCGCTCTTCCAAGTGACTCGCTGTAAAAGCGAAACCAATAGAAGCCGTGACCGCAGGAATGGATATGTACACCAGCAAAAATCTCACCGCCGACCAGGTCGCCATCGCCGGCAGGCCAGCTCCCACAGTTTGATCGGGTACATCAGGGAAATACTCATCGGTTATGAAGCCGCCATCGCGAGCAAGCTTTGCTCCTACAGGCAGGAGGCGTTATCTCGAGGTCGTTCAGGCTGCGTTCAGGTTAATGTCAACGCTTACCATATGCGAATGAGTGTCATTATGTTACAACTTAGCACCCTATCTAATTCGATCCGGTGCTGAATGCTTGTTCCATTTTTGATCATGCTGCGCGAAGGCATTGAAGCTGCACTGATCGTTGGCATCATCGCCAGCTACCTCAAACAGACCGGACGAGGTCAATGGATGCCCGCCGTCTGGATCGGCGTCTTCCTGGCTGCCGCGCTGGCCCTGCTGGTGGGTGGCGGCCTGGAACTGGTCAGCGCCGAATTCCCGCAAAAACAACAGGAACTGTTCGAAGGCGTGGTCGGGCTGGTCGCGGTCGGCATCCTCAGTTCCATGGTGTTCTGGATGCGCAAAGTCGCACGGTCGATCAAGCATTCGCTGCATGCTTCCCTCGATCAGGTACTGACCGGTTCCAAACATCAGGTCACCGCCCTGATCGCCATGGTGTTTTTCGCCGTGGCCCGCGAAGGCCTCGAGACCGTGTTCTTCCTGCTCGCCGTCTTCCAGCAAAGCGAAGGCCCTGCAGCACCGATCGGTGCCCTGCTCGGCCTGATCCTGGCGATCATCGTTGGCTTCCTGATCTACACCGGCAGCATGCGCCTGAACCTCGGCGCATTTTTCCGCTGGACCGGGCTGTTCATCCTGGTGGTGGCTGCCGGCATTCTCGCCAACTCGGTACAGGCGCTTCATGAGGCCGGCGTGTGGAACCACCTGCAAACCATCCTGTTCGACTTCAGCGCCACGCTGCCCATGGACGGCCCCTTGGGCTCGGTGCTGGCCGGCATGTTCGGCTATCAGGACGCACCCACCGTCAGCACCCTCGGGGCTTATCTGATGTATCTGGTGGTGGCGCTGGTGATGTTTTTCCTGCCGGCATCGCCCCCTGCAAAGCAACCCCATTCAGTTTCCAGCCAGTAAGGGCACACATGCCAAACCAAGCCCCTCCCCCGGTTTCTGCTCCCCGCGCGCTGCGCTGGGCGGTGGCCGGTTCCGTCGTGGTGATGATCGCCGCCGGTGGTCTGTTCTATTACGCCTCGCAGATGGCGGCGGCCAAGCGCCAGACCAACCATAACGAAGTGCTGATCACCATTCACCCGCACAGCTGCGAGCCGAACGCCCTGACGGTTCCGGCCGGCCGCGCAAGTTTCCGCATCGTCAATCGTTCGGATAGAGCGGTGGAATGGGAAATCCTCGACGGTGTGCTGGTGGTCGAAGAACGGGAAAACATCGCACCGGGCCTGAGCCAGGTGATCAACGCCAACCTCATGCCCGGCGATTACGCGATCACCTGCGGTTTGTTGAGCAACCCTCGCGGCACGTTGCACGTCACCCCCACCGCGGCTTCCGACGCCGCGTCCAAGGCAAAACCGTCGCTGGTCGCCTTCGTCGGGCCATTGTCGGAGTTTCGGGTTTACCTGAGCAGTCAGGGCACGGCGCTGATCAAAGCCGTCACCGCGCTGGAACAGGCCATCGAAACCGGCGATCTGGCTCAGGCGCAAGCCTTGTATGCGCCGGCCCGCGCCGCGTATCAACGCCTTGCACCGGCATCCCAGCGACTGGCAGAACTGGACAACGCGATCAATGCCCGTGCCGATTACTTCGAAAAACGCGAACAGGATCCAGGGTTCACGGGTTTCCACCGCATCGAGTACGCGCTGTTCCAACAACGCAACCTCGACGGCCTGGCGCCTGTCGCTCAGCGTTTGATCGCCGACGTGACCACGCTCAAACAACAGCTGCTTGCGCAATCACTGCCGCCGGAACAACTGGTGAGCATCGTCATCCGCACCCTCAACAGCCTCGCCGACGTGCGTGCCAGCAGCGGTGAAGAAGAACGCTACAGCCACACTGACCTGAACGGTTTTGCCGCCAACCTGGAAGTGACGCACAAGGTCGTCGACCTGCTGCGACCGCTACTCACCAAGTCCGCCGCCGACCTGCTGCCCAAGATCGACAGCGCCCTCGCTGCACTCGACGCAGACCTGAGCGGCTGGAAGACCAAGGATGGCTACGCGAGCTACGACAGCGTGAGCGCCGAGCAGCGCAAACAAATCGCCGACAAGGCCAAGGTCCTGGCCGATGCACTCGACGGAATCGATCCCGCCCTTGGCCTCTCCGGCCTGTAAGCAGAAGACTCAAACCGATGAACGATTCAGAGCAATTCAACCTTCAGCGCCGCCGGGTGCTGATGGGCATGGGCGCCGCCGGTGTGGCACTGGCCGGCTCGGCGTTGACCTGCCCGGCCATGGCCGCCAGCCCCGCCCAAGTCACTGAAGCCCCCAGCAGCGAGAAGACCGAGGACCGCCACCCGTTCCACGGCAAGCACCAGAGCGGCATCGTTACCCCGCGCCCGGCCAGCGGAATGCTGGTGTCGTTCGACGTCCTGGCCAGCGATCGTGAAGACCTTGAACGGTTATTTCGCACACTCAATGAGCGGATCGCGTTCCTGACAAAGGGTGGCCCGGTCGAGCAGATCGACCCGAAACTTCCGCCCGTGGACTCCGGGATTCTTGGCCCGGTGGTGGCCCCGGACAACCTGACCATCACCGTATCGGTCGGCGAGTCGCTGTTCGACGAACGCTTCGGCCTCACAGGCGCCAAGCCCAAGCGGCTGATCCGCATGGTCGGCTTTCCCAATGATGCGCTGGAGGCAGATTGCTGCCACGGCGACCTGAGTCTGCAGTTCTGTTCCAACACCACCGACACCAACATCCATGCCCTGCGCGACATCGTGAAAAACTTGCCGGACTTGTTGTTGGTGCGCTGGAAACAGGAAGGCAGCGTGCCGCCCCAAGCCCCTGCGAAACCGGGTGTGCCGGCGCAGAGCGCGCGCAATTTCCTGGGCTTTCGCGACGGTTCAGCCAACCCTGACTCCAACGACGCCAGGGCCATGGACACCCTCGTGTGGGTGCAGCCAGGCAGCGACGAGCCCGCCTGGGCGGCGAACGGCAGCTATCAAGCCGTGCGCATCATCCGCAACTTCGTCGAGCGCTGGGATCGCACCCCGCTGCAGGAACAGGAAAGCATCCTCGGCCGAATCAAAAGCACTGGCGCCCCCATGGGCGGCGAGCATGAAACCCAAGTGCCGGACTACAGCAAAGATCCGGGAGGCAAACTGACCAGGCTCGACGCGCACATTCGCCTGGCCAACCCGCGCACCACCGCCACGGCGGGCAACCTGATCCTGCGCCGACCGTTCAACTACTCGAACGGCGTGAACAAGAACGGCCAGCTCGACATGGGGCTGCTGTTCATCTGCTACCAGGCCGATCTCGAAAAAGGCTTCATTACCGTCCAGACCCGACTCAACGGCGAGCCGCTGGAGGAATACCTGAAACCGGTCGGTGGTGGGTACTTCTTCACCCTGCCCGGCGTCACGGGTGACCAGGACTACATCGGTCGCACCTTGCTAAAAGCCACACAACCTACCGCTACGGCCTAACAACCCTCCACACGGAACCGTCCCATGAAAAAGTCGCCCCTCGCTTTACTGCTGACACTTGGCTTGCTCAACACTCCGCTTTCAGCATTCGCGGCGACGGCGCCGATGGACCTGGTGGGGCCGGTGTCGGATTACAAAATCTACGTCACCGAGCAACTGGACGAACTGGCCAGCCACACTCAGCAATTCACTGACGCGGTGAAAAAAGGTGATCTGGACACGGCGAAAAAACTCTATGCGCCGACCCGGGTTTTCTATGAGTCGATCGAACCGATTGCCGAGCTGTTCAGCGACCTGGACGCGTCCATTGACTCCCGTGTCGACGACCACGAAAAAGGCGTGAAAGCCGAAGATTTCACCGGCTTCCACCGTATCGAATACTCCTTGTTTTCGCAGAACAGCACCCAAGGACTGACTGAACTGGCTGACGGCCTGAACAAGGACGTCAAGGACCTGCAAACCCGCGTCGCCGGCCTGACCTTCCCGCCTGAGAAGGTGGTGGGTGGTGCGGCGGCGCTGCTGGAAGAAGTTGCGGCGACCAAGATTTCCGGAGAGGAGGATCGCTACAGCCACACCGACCTGTATGACTTCCAGGGCAACGTCGACGGCGCGAAGAAAATCGTTGACCTGTTCCGTCCGCAAATCGCCAAACAGGACGCCGCATTCATCGCCAAGGTCGACAAAAACTTCGCAACCGTGGACAAGATCCTGGCCAAGTACAAAACCAGGGACGGTGGTTTTGAAACCTACGACAAAGTGAAAGAAAACGACCGCAAGGCGCTGGTCGGGCCGGTGAATACACTGGCTGAAGATCTGTCGATGCTGCGTGGGAAGCTGGGTCTGAATTAAGCGGTTGCATTGACCGCGTGGGCACTGTCGCGAGATGAATCGCGACAGTGCCCACGCGTATTCCGCAAAGGTCGAACGCGCTAAAGAATCCGATACAACAATCGTTCGATTCGCACACGGCTGACGCGCTTGAGAAACTTGGCCACCGCTGCCGGATACTCCAGAAGCGTTTCCAGATCCTGATAACGCTCGATACGCGTAGTGTGCTGAAAGATCTGCCCCAGCTCTTCGCGGCGCGGTTCTAAAAGCTCACCTTTCGGATCATCAATCAACAAAGCGTTTTCCAGATCCAGTCGGAACGCCCGTGGGTTCAGGTTATTGCCCGTCAGCAGGGTGTAACGCTGATCGATCCACATGCCTTTCAGGTGGTAGGTATTGTCGCCTTCCTTCCACAGATGCAGGTTCAACTGTCCGCTATCGATCGTGCGCTGATGACGTTTGGCGAACCTGCGCAGGCTGATTTCGTACAGGTACGGCAGCGCCGCAATCACTCTGAACGGCTCGCTGGGCGGAATGTAGAAATCGTTGGCAGTCTTGTCCCCGACGACGATGTCGATTTTCACACCCCGCCCCAGTGCCCGGTTGATTTCACGCGTCACGGCCAGCGGCAGGTTGAAGTAAGGCGTGCAAATCGTCAGTTGATGTTGAGCGCTGGCGATCAACTCGCAGATCACCCGGCTGAGCGGGTTGTTTTTGCCGACGCCAAGCAACGGGCTGACCGACAATCCGCCCTTCTCGATCGTTCCCGCCGTGGTGTCGTAGGCCGCATGCTTGAGGCGGCTGCGCAGGTCACCGATATCGTTGCGCAGACTGCGGGTGGTCGGCAGGTTGGGCAAATCGAGTCGGTTGACGGCTTTGGACGCGATAAGACCATGCTGAATCAGGTGCTGCATGGAATCGGCCAGAGCGCGGTTGTGCAGCAGGTGGTAACGGTCGTAGCGGTACTTGTCGAACTTGTGCAGATAGACGTTGTTCAGGCTCGCGCCGCTGTAGATCACGCAATCATCGATCACAAAGCCTTTCAAGTGCAGCACGCCAAACAGTTCGCGACTCTGCACCGGAACGCCATACACCGGGACTTCACTGGCGTGAGTCCGGGTCATGTCCTGATACCAGGCCGAATTGCCCGGCTGCTTGCCGGCACCGATCAAGCCGCGTTGGGCGCGCAGCCAGTCAACTACCACCACGACGTCCAGTTCAGGACGTGCCAGTTTGGCTGCGTGCAAGGCATCGAGGATTTCCTGACCGGCTTCATCCTGTTGCAGGTACAGCGCAACGATATAGATGCGCTGGGTTGCACTGGCGATTTTTTCCAGCAGGCAGCGACGAAATTCGGCTGCACCGGAAAGGATGGTGACGGCATCGGCGGTCAGCGGAAAACTGCGCAGTTTAGGCAGCAGGGGGCGTTTGAAAAGCGACGGCATAGGGCTCGCAAAAGGTCGAATCCGAAGAACCCGAGAGCTTACACCATGGATCGGTTGGGGTCTTGTCAGCGTCTGTAAAGACCCCTTCGCGAGCAGAGTCGAGATGCGTGCCCCCTGTGAGAGCGAGCCTGCTCGCGATGACTGTGTGCGCTGCACCACATATCCCGCTTGATAAAGGAGAACGATCGTTCTACTGTAATCACATGAACGAAATCACTAACAACACTACGCGCGACATCATTCTGGATGTCACCGAGAAATTGATCTACAAAAGTGGTATCGCTGCCACCGGGATGGATCTTCTGGTGAAAACCGCCGGCGTCTCCAGAAAAAGTATCTACCGCTACTTCGCCAACAAGGAGGAGCTGACCATCGCGGCTTTACGACGGCGTGACCTGCGCTGGATGCGCTGGTACACCAGCGAGGTCGGTAAGGCTGATACCCCGGCCGATCGCCTGCTCAACCTGTTTACTGTGCTCAACGCGTGGTTTGCCAGCGAAGGCTTTCGCGGTTGTGCCTTCATCAACACCAGTGGCGAAACGGGCGACCCGCAGGATCCGGTGCGCCTGCTGGCCAAGGAGCACAAACAGAAGCTGCTCGATTACGTGTGCGAGCTCTGCACCGAATTTGGCGCTGACGACCCGCAGACGCTGGCCAGGCAACTGCTGATCCTGATCGACGGTGCCATCACCGTCGCGCTGGTCATGGGCGATCACAGTGCTGCCGATAACGCGCAGTGCGTGGCGCGCAAGTTATTGGACCTGTAACCCTTAATTCAAATGCAACAACCGCCTGTACGTTAATTCGAGAGGAGACGTTATATGTCAAACCCTGAAGTTCGTCCGCCATTGCCACCCTTCACCCGGGAATCGGCCATCGAGAAAGTACGCCTGGCCGAGGATGGCTGGAACTCCCGTGATCCGGCGCGCGTCTCGCTGGCCTATACCCTGGACACCCAATGGCGAAACCGCGCGGAGTTTGCTCATAACCGTGAAGAAGCCAAGGCATTCCTCACGCGCAAATGGGCCAAGGAACTGGATTACCGTCTGATCAAGGAACTCTGGGCGTTCACCGGTAACCGGATCGCAGTGCGTTATGCCTATGAATGGCACGATGATTCGGGTAACTGGTTTCGCTCCTACGGCAATGAAAACTGGGAATTTGACGAGAACGGCCTGATGGCTAATCGGTTTGCCTGCATCAACGACCTTCCGATCAAGGAAAGCGAGCGCAAGTTCCGCTGGCCACTGGGGCGACGGCCGGATGATCATCCAGGGCTTAGCGACCTGGGGCTGTGATTTCTAACCCGATCCTCCGGCAATGCCCTCCCCTGTAGGAGCTGCCGCAGGCTGCGATCTTTTGACCTTAATGACAAGATCAAAAGATCGCAGCCTGCGGCAGCTCCTACGGAATCGCGTTTACCGATGACGTCGAACATCCAACCGAACTCCAGGCAAAAGGCCAAGGTCAACCCTTTGATTCTTTCGCCTTGAGACTGGAGATTCATGATGATCGACTATCCAAAACCACCGTTCGCCAAACAGAGCCAACCGGTACCGGGTTCACAAAAAAAGATGGAGCCCTACCCGGACTGTGGCGAGCAAAGCTACAAAGGGTCTGGTCGACTCGACGGCAAAATTGCCCTCATCACCGGCGCTGACAGCGGAATCGGCCGGGCCGTGGCGATTGCGTTTGCCCGTGAAGGCGCTGATGTCGTCGTTGCTTATCTCAACGAGCATGAAGACGCGCGGGAAACGGCTCGCTGGGTTGAACAGGCTGGCCGGCAATGCTTGTTATTGCCCGGTGATCTGGCGCAAAAAGCCCAGTGCCAGGCCCTGGTCGATAAAACCGTCGAACGCTTTGGGCGTATCGACGTGCTGGTCAACAACGCGGCCTTCCAGATGACCCATGAAAACTTCGAAGACATCCCGGATGAAGAATGGGTAATGACCTTCGACGTCAACATCACCGCCATTTTCCGGATTTGCCAGGCTGCCCTGAAACACATGAAACCTGGTAGCTCCATCATCAACACCAGCTCCGTCAACTCGGACATGCCCAAACCCACCCTGCTCGCTTACGCCACCACAAAAGGCGCCATTGCCAACTTCACCGGTGGCCTGGCGCAGATGCTCGGACCGAAAAACATCCGGGTGAACTGCGTGGCGCCCGGGCCGATCTGGACTCCACTGATCGTCTCCACGATGCCTGATGAGGAAGTGCAGAATTTCGGCTCGCAAACACCCCTCGGACGGCCGGGGCAGCCGGTGGAAGTCGCGCCGATCTATGTGCTGCTCGCGTCGGACGAAGCCAGTTACATCACCGGACAACGGTATGGCGTGACGGGAGGCAAGCCAATGCTGTAAGGACAGCGAGGGGTGATGTCGAAAACCATGCAAAAAAATGAACCCCTCACAAAAAACCGACCTCCAAAACGATAGGCCCCAGTGGCGGGCCTTCCGTTATCTGGAGGTCGTCATGTCCGCACCTATCATCAAACTCTTCACCCAACCCAACTTCGCGTGGACGGATATTCGCAGGGAAGAGGAAGCACACCCTCGTCATTATCTGGCTCACTTACTGTTGCTCGCCCTGATTCCCGCCGTGTGCCTGTTTATCGGGACGACCTACGTCGGCTGGAGCCTGGCTGAAAATGAAACGGTCAAGCTCAGTACCAGCAGCGCATTGCAGCTGTGTGTGCTGCTCTACCTGACCATTCTCGCGGGTGTGGCTGTGATGGGGCTGTTCATCCGGTGGATGTCCCGCACCTTCGAGTCACGGCCTACCATCAATCAGTGCATCGGTTTCGCCGCGTACACCGCGACCCCATTCTTCCTCGCCGGATTCGCCGGGCTTTATCCGAGCCGCTGGCTGGCGGTCCTTGTCCTGGGGGCCGCCGCGGTCTATTCGACATTTTTGCTGTTTGTCGGTTTGCCCACGTTCATGCACGAGCGCAAGGAACAAGGTCTGCTGAACTCGGCCTGCGTCTGGGGCGTAGGACTGCTGGTGCTGGTCACGATTCTGGTGGAAATGATCCTGGTCTGGTTCAACGTCCTGACCCCTGAATACCTGCGCGCGACCGTCGGTTGATTATCAAGCGCTGCCCCGTTGCCACCCATTTGGCGAGTACCAAGACATGAGTTTCATCATATGGGTGGCAGTGCTGGGAGCGGTACTGCTGACACTGGCACTGACATCGTCGTACCTGCGATGGATGCCCGTGACCACTTCAGCCGTGTGCCTGGTGCTGGGCATCGCCATCGGACCCGCGGGGTTCGGTCTATTGAAACTCGACCTGGATGACGCCTCCGTCTGGATGGAGCATCTGACCGAAGTCGCTGTGCTGTTTTCGCTGTTTGTCTGCGGTTTGAAACTGCGCGCCCCGCTTAAAGCGAAGAAATGGCGGATTGCTTTTGGGCTGGCGGGGCCCGTCATGGTGCTGACTATCGCGGGGGTCAGCCTGCTTTTGCATTTCGGGTTCGAGCTGCCGTGGGGCGTATCGGTGTTGATTGGCTCGATCCTGGCGCCGACCGACCCCGTGCTCGCCGCGCTGGTGTCGGTCAACGATGCCCGTGATGACGACAGTGTCCGGTTCGGGCTCTCCGGCGAAGCGGGGCTCAATGACGGGATTGCGTTTCCTTTCGTGATCCTGGGGCTGGTCTTGTTGTTGCACGATGACAACCCGGGTTGGTTGGGCGACTGGGCGCTTTACCGACTGCTTTGGGCTGTCCCTGCGGGTTTGTTGATTGGTTATTGGATGGGGCGCGGGATTGGTCTGGTGACCCTTTCACTGCGGATAAAAAATGAAGACAGCACCCTGTCGCCCAACGATTACCTGGCCCTCGCGTTGATCGCCCTGGCGTATGTCGGGGCCGAGTCGGTTCATGCTTACGGCTTCTTGTCCGTGTTTGCAGCCGGGCTCGGTCTGCGCCAGGCAGAGGTCAAATCCACGGGCGACGCCCCGGTACCCGCCGAGCATCTTGTACAGCCAGTTGTCGGCCATCAGAACGTCGACCCGCAGCATGCCGTTCACGGCGACACCGACAAGCTTGAAGATTCCCAGGTGGCAGCCGGGATCATGATGGGCGATATGCTTGCTTTTGGCGGTCTGGTCGAACGGGCGATGGAAGTGTTTCTGGTGACGTTGCTGGGTGTAGTACTCATCGCCCATTGGGACTGGCGGGCGCTGCCTGTCGGTGCAGCGTTATTCTTTCTGATCCGGCCACTGAGTGTGGCAGCCATGCCCTGGGGTGGATTGCTTGAAGGACGGCAACGACTGTTGATCGGCTGGTTCGGCATTCGCGGCATCGGCAGTCTGTACTACCTGTTTTATGCGTTGAACCACGGGCTGGATCAATCGGTGGCGACGCTTTGTGCCAACCTCACCCTGTCGGTGGTGGCGTTGAGCATTCTGGTGCATGGCATCAGCACCCAACCGATCCTGGCGCGTTATGAACGGCGCAAGCAACGAAAAAACTGATTTTTCGCACGCGCTTTGAAGGGGTTGATGATCGAAATTTGGCGATCATAATTTTGAAATCCTTTTGCATTGCCGGTGCCTATTACTCAACCTCCTCCGACTTTAAGGTGCCGGTCATGATTCACTATTCCACTCGCGATGAACTCAAAGCCTGTCGCGAATTCGCCCTGCAACGTAATCGTCAGATGTTTGAAGAAGCTGAAACATTGAATCAGTGTGCCTTCGCATTGCTTGAAGGCAGTGAGCTGGATGGGGAGCAGTTTGACCGCTATCAGGCGATGCGCAGGAAGGCTGATGTCAAATTCGCGGAAGCTATCGAGCATCTGCGGGTGCTCAATGAAGATTTTCCACAGATGCCGCAGCCGGGACCTGTAGGAGCAAAGCTTGCTCGCGATGATGGTATGAGACCAGGCGTGTAAATCGGCAAATACACCTGAAGGAAATGTTCGTCTGGGCGGCATCGTTGGAACGCCGCCCAGACCAAGCTTTGCTCGTACAAGGGGAGTTGCTACATCACGGGTACCGCTTCAGTTTCAAATGTCTGAGCCAATGGCACATCGCTGGAACCTGGCGTCAGAATGACCTTGCGGCACTCCTCCTGTTTTTTATCGAAAATCTTGTACCCCTCAGCCGCCTGCTCCAGGGACATTCTGTGGGTGACGATGGCTTCCGGTTGCAAACGCCCCGTTTCGATGTACCCAAGCAACTCCGGTAAATACCGCTGGACGTGCGTCTGGCCCATTTTGAACGTGAGGCCTTTGTCAAAGGCGTCCCCAAACAGGAAGCCGTGGATGAAACCGGTATAGACACCCGGCACACTGACCACCCCTCCCCGGCGCACTGCCGCAATGCATTGACGTAACGCCTTGCCGCTCCCGCCTTCCATTTTCAAGGTCGCAAGCACCGTTTCAGTGGTGCTGCCCTTGGCTTCGAATCCAACCGCATCGATGACCGCGTCAACGCCACGGCTGCCCGCGGTCTGACGAATGATCGTGTCGGCCGGGTCATCGTCGTCATCGAAATTGATCGGAATCACCCCGTAAGCACTTTGCGCATAAGCCAGCCGATAGTTGTGGTGATCAACCATGAAGATCTGCTCGGCGCCGAGCATTCTCGCGCACGCGGCACTCAACAACCCCACCGGCCCGGCGCCAAAAATCGCGACACTGGAACCCTGCACGATATTGGCGTTGATAACCGCCTGCCACGCGGTCGGCAAGATGTCCGAGAGGAACAGCACTTTCTCGTCGGCCAGCAACCCCGGGACCTTGAAAGGCCCGGTGTTGGCTTTGGGGACGCGGACAAGCTCGGCCTGTCCGCCCGGAATGCCGCCATACAGCCGACTGAAACCGAACAAGGCTGCCGGTGGCGGGATGACTTTTTTATTCAGGCTGCCGCCAGGCCCTTCATTGGTGGTTTCGCAGCAGGCGAATAACTCTTGCTGACAAAAGAAACAGTCACCACAGGCGATCACAAAGGGAATCACTACACGATCACCGCGCTGGACGGCAGTCACGGCGGACCCGGTTTCTTCAACGATGCCCATGAACTCATGACCAAAGATATCGCCATGCTCGACCGTGGGAATCTTGCCTCGGTACAAGTGCAGGTCAGACCCGCAAATAGCCGTCGCCGTGACCCGCAAGATGATGTCGTCAGCGGCTTCGATAGTGGGATCGGAGACGGTTTCAACCCTGACATCATGGGCACCGTGATAAGTCATTGCTCGCATGGCTGCATCCTCGCTGGTCATTATTAAAGACATCGGGTGTCTGTATTAAGGGAGCGACGGCAAGCCGTGAGTTCAGTCAGGTGGCGGTTCATTCTGATCGGCGGTCAGCCTGTAAATCTCCGGCGATCTGTGTGGATTCTGCCTGCACTGCGAACTGCATGAAGAATGTTTGCCACTCATGCAGGCTGCATGACTCCAGGTCTTTGGAGGCGTGATTAACCTGTTGTTTTAATTGATATCTATCCACTCATCAAAACCGGCACGACAAATGCTCCGGGACTACGAGCGACCTTCGGCATCGAAACCGCAAGCGCCTAATCCGTGACTATTTGAGAGAACCGACCATGAACGCCATCGACCTGTTGAAAGCCGACCATGAACGCGTGAAAGGCATCCTGACCCAACTGAGTGAGTCCACCGAACGTGGGGTTAAAAAACGCACCGAGCTGATTGCCAAGCTGGAAATGGAAATCACCATCCATACCCGACTGGAAGAGGAAGTGCTGTATCCCGCCTATAAAAAGGCCGGCGGTAAAGAGCAGGAAATTATGTACTACGAAGCCAAGGAAGAACACCGCACCGTCGACTCGCTTGTGCTGCCGGATCTCAAGGTCACCGACCCCTCCACACCGGAATTTGCCGGTCGGGTGAAAGTGGTAAAGGAGCTGCTGGAGCATCACATCGAAGAGGAAGAAACCGAGATGTTTCCTCAGGCGAAAAAGTTGCTGGGTAAAGCTGAGCTGGAAGAGTTGGGCGCACAGATGGAAGCGCTGAAGGCACAGTACAAGAAGGAAATGAGTGCGGGGAACCTGGCGGCTTGATTGACCTGAGGTATCAGGCCAGCGCCTGCTTCTCAGTCGGACGCAGTCTTCGGCAGCTGCTACAAGGTCAGTGTGAAATCGCGCCCCCTGTAGCAGCTGGCGCAGCCTGCGTTGGGGGCGAAGCCCCCCGGGATTTAACACCGACACCGCATCGAAAAACCATCCTGATAAAATCCGGGTTATTCACCCACCCGGATTCGTCACCTGAATGAAAACGGCATAGGCCCCCAGCAGTACCCAGAATGTCGCGAAGATCCAGGGAGTCCGCACCGAAAACAGCAACGATTTTCGGTACCCCTTGTGTGACGATTCCATTTCGCTGAACAACGGCGATTCATCGTATGCCAACCCCATCAACGGTTCACTGCGCAGCAACTCACTCTGTTTGAAATGCCAGTGATCAATGATGTCGTACGCCGCACGAATGCCTGGCCAGGCGTTCAGTGAACTCAGTAGCCCCAACAGCGCCAGGAAGGGGGGAACGACCAGTGTGAACAGCTTCCCCCATTCCGGATTCAAATTGGCCATGCAAGACGCAAAGGCGATCACCAGGAACGATTGAGCCGCCAGGTAGGCATCGGTGCGGTTGGCCAGGATGCTGGTTTCGTACTGGATCTCCCGGCGGTAGAAATCAAGGCGCTCTTTGGGAGAACCAAACATCTTGGCGTTGTGTTCGGTCAGGGCTTCTTCAGGCGTGGCTTCAGTGAGTATTCTTGGCACGGGCGTCACATCAGGAGGGAAAACAGTTAGAAGAAACGCCTCCAGACAAGTTCAGCCCAATATCACTTGAGTGTCGCCGCGATAATGTCCACCAGATTGAGTTGATTGAAGGGTTTGGACAAGCGCGGAAGGCTGGAAGCGCCCCCCTCCAGGCGTTCGGCATAGCCCGTGGCAAGGATGATCGGCATGCCGGGTTTTTTCATCTGGATAAAGTGCGCCAACTGGGTACCGCTCATATGGGGCATGGCCATGTCGGTGATGACCAGGTCGAAATCCGGCTCACTGCTGATCAACTCCAGTGCCCTCGCACCCGACGCGGCACCGGTAACCTGATGGCCGAGGTCTTCAAGCAGCAGGCACGTACTGGTCAGGACCAGGCTGTCATCGTCCACCACCAGGACGCGCAGACGTGCCACCGGAGCCGGCGGCTCTGCATCAACTGCAGGTTGAGTGGCAACGCCACTCGACGCGACGGGTAGCCACAGTTGCGCGCTCGTGCCTTTACCCTTCTCGCTCTTGAGAATGAATCGCCCCCCTAGCTGCTCGATAAAGCCATGGATCATCGACAGTCCCAAGCCAGTCCCTTTACCCAAGCCTTTGGTGGTGAAGAATGGGTCCATCGCTGAAGCGAGCGTCGTTTCATCCATGCCTTCACCGGTGTCACTGACACTCAGACAGACGTAGCGTCCAGCCGCCAGTGCCAGGCTGGACTGCGCACGTACATCTTCCATCTCGGCGCTGATGACGATTCGGCCCCCGGCAGGCATTGCATCCCGAGCATTGGTGATGAGATTAAGCAGTGCCAGTTCAAGCTGATTGACGTCGACCAGCGCCGGTTCCAGCTCATCCGGGAAACGCGTATCCAGCTTCACCGAAGGCCCCAGAGCACTGCGCATCAGCCCCATAATTCCCTGCACCAACGCTGGAATCTGCACCGGCTCGGTCTTCAGTTCCTGGCGCCTGGCAAAGGCCAGCATGCGTTGGGTCAGCGTTACACCGCGCAAGGCACCTTGAGTGGCGTTGTCCACCAGGCGAGTGATTTTAGGTTCGTTACCCGAGCGTTTGCGGATGATCTCCAGGTTGCCGAGGATCACTGTCAGCAGGTTATTGAAGTCGTGGGCGATGCCGCCACTGAGTTGACCGATGGCCTGCATTTTCTGCGCCTGGAACAAGGCTTCGCGTGTTTGCTCGAGCGTCTGCTGTGCAAGGGTCGCCTCCGTGATGTCCCGGGTAATTTTGGCAAAGCCCAGCAACGTGCCGGTATCTCCCCAAATGGGGTCGACCACCACGTGCGCCATAAACCGCGTACCGTCTTTGCGTACTCGCCAGGCTTTGTTTTCGAACCGCCCCTCGCGCACTGCTGTTTCCAGCGCCCGTTGTGGCTCGCCGGCGGCACGGTCTTCGGGGGTGTAGAACAGGGAAAAATGCTGACCAACGACTTCTTCGGGTGAGTAACCCTTGATACGTTGCGCGCCCGGGTTCCAATTGGTCAGGCGACCGTTGGCGTCGAGCATGTAGATCGCGTAGTCGGTGACGCTTTGGACCAGCAGCCGGAACTGTTGCTCGCTTTGCTTGAGGACTTCCTCGGCCATTTTTCGATCAGTGAGATCACGGGTGATCTTGGCGAACCCAAGCAGAACACCCGAAGGATCGATAATCGGATCGATCACCACGTGGCACCAGAAACGTGAGCCGTCCTTGCGAACACGCCACCCCTCTCCCTCGAAACGCCCTTCGCGGATGGCCGTGTCCAACGCCCTCTCAGGCAAACCGGCACGGCGATCATCGTCGGTGTAGAAACGCGAGAAGTGTTCACCGAGAATCTCGGCTTCTTCATAGCCCTTGAAACGCTTGGCACCGGCGTTCCAGCTGGTAATGATGCCCTCGGGATCAAGCATGTAGATCGCGTAGTCGATAACGGCATCGATCAACAGGCGAAAACGCTTTTCCGCGATGGCGCCAGCTTTTCTCCGATCCTCGCTCATTCAACCCTCACGTCAATTCTGTTTTCAGGAGTATGAGACAAACCGGGAATTTGGGAAGACACAAAAACACAATCGGACGTAATGGCTCATCGATACATGTATTTGATGATGCAGGCGTACAGGTCGTTGTAGACAGGGTCAGGCGTTAGCGTGTCATAGGTGGCGGTTTTCAAGAGTGAGCAATCCCCGGCCTGATCGACCACCATCGCGGAAGCAATTGCTTGACCTTGCTGTCGCCGAATCGATCATCGATCAGCATGACGACCCCTTGATCCTGTTGGGTACGAATCACGCGCCCTGCGGCCTGGACGACTTTCTGCACGCCGGGATACAGGTAGGTGTAGTCATAACCGGCACCAAAAATGGCGGACATGCGGTGTTTCAGTTGTTCATTCACCGGGTTCAGTTGCGCCAGCCCGAGCGTGGCAATGAACGCGCCGATCAGCCGCGCTCCGGGCAGGTCGATCCCTTCGCCAAACGCCCCGCCCAACACCGCAAAGCCGACGCCCTGACTGTGAGTGGTGAACTGATCGAGAAAATCCTGACGCTGCCCTTCTCCCATGCCTCGGGACTGCGACCACACAGTGATATGAGGATGCGTTTCAGCCAGCAATTGAGCGACTTGCTGCAGGTAATCAAAGCTGCTGAAAAACGCCAGGTAGTTGCCGGGACTTTCATTGAACTGCCGGGCTATCAACTCAACGATCGGCGCCAGAGACGCCTGGCGGTGCACGAAACGCGTGGAAATCTGGTTGACGATATGAACCTGCAGTTGATCGGCGTGAAACGGCGATTCCACATCGATCCATACGGTATTCGTCGGCATCCCCAGCAAGTCAGCGTAATAATGACGAGGGCTCAAGGTGGCGGAGAACAAAACGGTACTGCGCGCGGCCGTCAACCGCGGGCGAATGAACCCGGCAGGCACCACATTGCGCAGGCACAGCCGGGACAGGTTGCGCTTGCGATCAAGATCGCGCTTGGTGATATCGAACAAAAACTGTTCATCGAACAGTTCCGCCACCCGGCAAAACTGCAGCATATCGAAATAGAAGTTCTGCAGGGCGCTGTCCAGGCCCTGCGGATGATCGTTCAGGTAATCGCCGATGCTCGCGCTGCAGGAGAACAGGGCCTGGAGCATCTTTTCCGGAGCCCTGTCATACGCCTGGTACGCACCGAGTTGCTGATCATGCAGGGCGTTCCATTCGCGGTTGACGCGCTGCAAGGACTTCTTCAACGGCTCAGGCGCGGTTTTTCGCACACCGTTCAAGATCGATTGATCCAGTGTGGCGCTGTACATCTGGCGTCCGCGTTCCACCAGGTTGTGAGCTTCATCCACCAGTACGGCAACCCGCCAGTTGTTGGCTTGGGCCAGACCGAACAACAGCGCACTGAAATCGAAGTAATAGTTGTAGTCGGCAACCACAACGTCGGCCCAGCGCGCCATTTCCTGGCTCAGGTAATAAGGGCAGACATCGTGGTTCAGCGCGACTTCACGCAATGCGCCCTGGTTCAACAACGTCAGTTCGCTGGCCGCCTGGCGAGCGGCTGGCAGACGATCATAAAAACCTTTCGCCAGCGGGCAGGAATCTCCGTGACAGGCTTTGTCCGGGTGTTCACATGCCTTGTCGCGAGCGATCATTTCCAGTACGCGCAGCGGCGGTGCGTCGACGCGCCCCAGAATCACCTGCGCCGCGTCCAGGGCCAGTTTGCGACCCGGGGTTTTCGCCGTCAGAAAGAAGATCTTGTCCAGTTGCTGCGGTGCCAACGCCTTGAGCATGGGGAACAGCGTGCCTACTGTCTTGCCGATACCCGTCGGCGCCTGGGCCATCAGACACTGGCCGGTGCTGACGGCCTTGAACACTGATTCGGCAAGGTGCCGTTGGCCCGGACGGAAATCGATGTGGGGAAACGCGACGTTCTGCGCACCCCGATTGCGCGCTTCGCGATGAACCATTTCCTGCTCGGCCCACAGTAGAAACAGCCGGCATTGGTGTTCGAAAAACTGTTGCAGTGTCGCGGCGTCGAAACGCTCGACCAGGCAGGTTTCCTTCTCGCTGACGATGTCGAAATACACCAGCGCCAGATTGATCTGCGCCAGGTCGAGTTTCTGGCACATCAACCAGCCATAAACCTTCGCCTGGGCCCAATGCAATAGCCGGTGGTTGGCGGGTTGCCGGGTCAGGTCGCCGCGATAGGTTTTGACTTCCTCCAGGCAGTTTTGCGCAGGATCATAACCATCCGCCCTGCCCTTGACGCTCAGCGCTTGATACTGGCCCTCAAGCGCCACTTCGCTCTGATAGCCCTCACTACGGCGCGAGGCCACCGTGCGATGGCCGACAATGCCTTCGAGCGCGGTGGGCGACGGGGTGAATCGCAGGTCAAGGTCGCCCACTTTGGCGGTGAACTCACATAGCGCCCGCACGGCGACACGGTAGCTCAAGCGCTCTGCTCCGCCCATTGCACATAACAGACGGCAATCGGCATCTGATGCTCGTGACAGAACTCCAGCCAGCGCAGTTGATTGTCTTGCAGACGATCCCCCGGACCTTTGACTTCGATCATGCGGTAGGTTTTGTCCTGCGGCCAGAACTGGATCAGGTCAGGCATGCCGGCACGATTGGCCTTGATATCCATTAACAAGCGATTGAACCAGTGTTTGAGGTGCTCCGCCGGCAGGCAATCGAGTGCCTGATCGAGAAGCTCCTCGCTTAACGCGCCCCAAAACACGAAAGGTGATTGCACCCCCCATTTGGCGGTGTAACGGTCGCGGATGGTCTGGATGTAGCGCCCATTGTCGAGTTCCGCCAGGCAGGCCTGAAACAGATCGGCGCGGCGTGCGTGGAAATCTTCCGCATGCAGGTCAACGGGGCCGCGCTGGAATGGGTGGAAAAACGATCCCGGCAAAGGCGCAAAAATCGCGGGCCAGCACAGCAAGCCGAACAGCGAATTGATCAGGCTGTTTTCGACGTAATGAACCGGTGCGCACGTTTGCGCCAAGTGCGCCAGAACATGGCTCTCCACCGACAGTGACGGGTCGATCCTGGGCAATTGAAGATCCAGACGCAGCATTTGCCGGGCGGGGGCACGCTTCATCGCGGGACCGCCCAGTTTGCGGCGCAACCTGGGGAGCACGCGCAGCAAATGCTGGCGTTCGGCGGCACTCTCGGGGGCGTGTTCGGCGTGGGTGGCGAGCTCCAATGCCAGCTGATATTCAGCACAGCGCTCGAGTACACGAATCAACCGAACGCGTGCACCGGGGTAGGCACAGTCGCGATAGAGCGAAATGGCGGTAGAAAAGTGCGCCACACGCTCGCAGTGTTGACCGATCTGGAACATCAATTTGCCGCGACGTCGTTGCAACCAGGGATTGGGCAGCGTCAGGCTGTTGATCTGCTCAACGATGTCGGCGATGTCTTCGCCCGATTCAAACCGAACCTGGCAGTCGTGGAGGAAGAAACAGGCGTCCACGTCGTCGCGGCTGCGTAAACCTCGAGAGTCGGCGCCAATGTCGACTTTTTCATACGTGAAGATGCCCAGGTCCGCCAATACGAACTCGGACCAGTCTTGATAAAGATTGCCGAAAAACATCAGGCGCAAACGGTCGCACAGGCCCATGATGGTCAGGCTGAACAATCGCTCATTGAGGGCAGCGCACCAGTGGTTGAAGCTTTTGGCTTCGGGAAATTGTTCGGTCAGCGCCGTTAGCCAATCGCTCTTTTTTCCTTTCGGCTGATCAATGGCGACACCAAAGCACTGGAGCACTTCTGACTTGAGCAGCACGTTGAACAACGCGTCGATGGACAGCGGGCACTGCTCATCAATCCAGCCCAATGCCACCAAGGGAACGACGGCGCAACCGATGTCGCCGATTTCGACGTAATGCAGTTTGCTCGCCCTGAAGTGCACCCCTTTGCGCATCACCAATCGGACCAGCAGTGCCCTGGACTCCCGGGGCAACTGGTTAAATTCATGGATAAAGCGCTGCTCCTCTACACTCAACACATCGGCGTAACGATGCTCAAGCCAATCAAGCACTTGCTTGAAGTTGTTGAGGTAATAGAACGGGTCGTCGAGCGGATTTGCAGTCACGGGAAATAAGGGCCAAGGCGAGGGAGTACTGGTTATGCGTACAGATACCAGTTCCGTCCCTTCCGACGCAATTAGAAAAAGATAAGCGGCGGCAGCGATTTTTCGGGCGCCCGCCGAACTTTTCGTCGTTCCATCGCACCAACCGCGTTACAGGCACAGTCTTTCGGCTGTTTTTTTTCGATTATGAGAGGTGGTTATGAACATCAAGACCCTGGGTTTGCCATTAGCAGTAGCTGCCTTCCTGGCCCTCGCCGGTTGCTCGACGGCAACGGTCGTCACCCTGCAGAACGGCACCCAGTATTTGACCAAGGACATGCCGAATACCAAGACCAAGGATGGCTTCTACGAATTCGAAGACATTTCCGGGTCGAAAGTGAAGGTTCGAGCCGATGAAGTGGCCACGGTTCGCGAGGAGGATTAATAAGTCTCTGCGCGGGCTCTGTGTAGCAGCTGCCGAAGGCTGCGTTCGACGGCGAAGCGGTCGCATTCAG
>NZ_JBYVMF010000031.1:25715-69932 GCF_058145095.1 Pseudomonas sp. MDV22-iso1 | reverse complement strand
ACCAGAACGCGGCCGAGCGCCGGGTTGAACACGGCTTGGGCGGGGCCTTCGCCATTGATCAGCTGGCCGTTGATCAGGAGTTTGGTTTGCATCTCTATGTCCTCTTCGAACCTGTTGTTGTTCTCTGTGTAAACCGCCCCCTGTAGGAGCGAGCTTGCTCGCGATGGACGTGAACGATGACGCGTTCAGACTGGTTGCTCGCGGTGTGTGCGAGATCATCGCGAGCAAGCTCGCTCCTACAGGGGGGCGGGTTCCTCCAGTTATTCGGTTACTTCCCGCCGCTGCCCGCAACGCTTTCGCCGCCACGGGTCAGGTAATAGGCGCCGAGGATAGGCAGCATGGTCACGATCATCACCAGCATCGCGACGACGTTGGTCACGGGCACATCCCGCGGCCGACTGAGCTGGTTGAGCAGCCAGAGGGGCAGCGTGCGTTCATGGCCGGCGGTGAAGGTGGTCACGATGATTTCGTCGAACGACAGCGCGAAGGCAAGCATGCCACCGGCCAGCAACGCAGAGCCCAGGCTCGGCAGGACGATGTAGCGGAAGGTCTGCCAACCGTCGGCGCCGAGGTCCATCGAGGCCTCGATCAAACTGTGCGAGGTGCGGCGCAAACGGGCGATCACGTTGTTGTAAACGATCACCACGCAGAAGGTCGCGTGGCCGACGATGATGGTGAACATCCCCGGCTCGATCCCCAGTGTCTTGAACGTCGCCAGCAAAGCGATACCGGTAATGATCCCCGGGAGTGCAATCGGCAGGATCAGCATCAACGAGATGCCTTGTTTGCCGAAGAAATCACGTCGGTACAGGGCCGCCGACGCCAGCGTACCGAGGACCATTGCAATCAAGGTCGCAATCGCCGCGATTTGCGCCGACAGCTTGATCGCCTCCAGAACGTCGGGACGTGAGAACGCCACGCTGAACCAGTGCAGGGTAAAACCCTTGGGCGGAAAGCTGAACGCCGCGTCTTCGGTGTTGAAGGCGTACATGAAGATGATCAGGATCGGGAAGTGCAGAAATACCAACCCGCCCCAGGCCGCGATTTTCAGGCCTAAAGAAGCTTTCTCAGAGTGCATCGAAGGCCCCCAGTCGTTTGACGATAGTCAGGTAGATGGCAATCAGCACAATCGGCACCAACGTGAACGCTGCAGCCATCGGCATGTTGCCGATCGCACCTTGTTGGGCGTAGACCATGCTGCCGACGAAGTAACCCGGCGGCCCCACCAGTTGCGGCACGATGAAGTCGCCCAGGGTCAGCGAAAAAGTGAAGATCGAACCGGCGGCGATCCCCGGGATCGACAGGGGCAGGATCACCTGCATGAAGGTCTGGCGTGGCTTGGCCCCGAGGTCGGCGGAAGCTTGCAGCAGCGAAGGCGGCAAGCGTTCAAGCGAGGCCTGTATCGGCAGGATCATGAACGGCAGCCAGATGTAGACGAACACCATGAAGCGACCCAGATGCGAGGTCGACAAGGTGCTGCCGCCGACGCCGGGAATGCCCAGTACGAACTGCAGAACCGGTTCCAGCCCCAGGTGCTGAACGAACCATTGCGCCACGCCACCCTTGGCCAGCAGCAAGGTCCAGGCATACGCCTTGACGATGTAACTGGCCCACATCGGCATCATCACCGCGATGTAGAAAAACGCCTTGGTCTTGCCGGTGGTGTAACGCGCCATGTAGTAAGCAATCGGAAACGCGACGATGGCGCTGGCAATCGAAACGACGATCGCCATGCTCAAGGTGCGCAGGATGATGTCGAAGTTCGACGGTTGGAACAGGGCCGCGAAGTTCGCCAGGGTCAAGTCGGGTGTGACCGCCATGGTGAAGTCGTCGAAGGTGTAGAAACCCTGCCACAACAACGTCAGCAGCGAGCCCAGGTAAATGGCGCCGAACCAGATCAGCGGCGGCACCAGCAGCAACGACAGGTACAGGTTGGGGCGGCGATACAACAGGTTGGAGAACCTGCGCAATGCCGAGCCACCCGATGGGTTCCGGGAGATAGCCAAGGTGCTCATCTCATACCCCGCCGACTACGTTGTCGTGCAGCGGGATCATGGCTTCCCGTGCCCAGCGAGCATTGATGCGCTGCCCGGTCTGGTGCTGGGCGCTGGTGTCCAGCCACTGATTGTTCGCCTGACTGATGTTCAGGGTCTGGCCGTTTTCCAGCTTCAGTTCATAGCGTGTGGCACTGCCCTGGTACTGGATGTCATGGAGCAGGCCGCTGACTTCAATCTCATGGCTCGCCAGCGGGCCTTCGGCGAAACGCACGTGTTCCGGGCGAATCGAGAATGGCTGTGGATTGCCGCTCAGCTGCTTCGCCAGATCGCCACGAATCACGTTCGAGGTGCCAACGAACTCGGCGACGAAGGTGGTTGCCGGTTTCATGTAGAGGTTGCGCGGCGTATCGACCTGTTCGATGCGACCTTTGTTGAACACCGCCACACGGTCGGACATCGACAGCGCTTCGGTCTGGTCGTGGGTGACAAAGATGAAGGTGATGCCTAGCTGGCGTTGCAACTTCTTCAGTTCACTCTGCATCTGCTCGCGCAGCTTCAAATCGAGCGCGCCGAGGGGCTCGTCGAGTAGCAGCACGCGAGGTCGATTGACCAGGGCACGGGCGAGGGCCACACGTTGGCGTTGACCACCGGACAGTTGCACCGGTTTGCGATCGCCGTAGCCGCCCAGGGCAACCATGTCGAGAGCTTCCTCAGCGCGCTTCTGGCGTTCGGCCTTGCCGACGCCCTTGACCTTCAAACCGTAGGCGACGTTGTCGCGTACGTTCATGTGCGGGAACAGTGCGTAATCCTGGAAAACAGTGTTGACGTCACGCTGGTACGGCGGCAGCCCGGCGGCTTCTTCGCCGTGAATACGGATAGAGCCTGCGCTCGGTTGTTCGAACCCGGCGATCAGGCGCAGACAGGTGGTTTTGCCCGAGCCGGAAGGCCCCAGCATGGAGAAAAACTCGCCGTCCTGGATGTCGATGGAAACCCGATCTACGGCTTTCACTTCGCCGAATAGACGGGAAACGTTGGTGAACTGGACTGCAAGCGTCATGGTGCGGTGCTCCAAAAAGGCGAGGGTCGTCACAGCGGCCCTGCCTGGACTTCTGAAAAATCTGGATCTTGATGAATAACCCTGTAGCAGCTGCCGAGGTACGAGGCTGCGTTGCGCGTCCGCAGGAACGCCCTCACGGGGCGCCTCGCAGCCCAGCGCAGCCTCGTACCTCGGCTGCCGCTACAAAATGGTTTTGGGGCGGCTTCGCCACCCAGCGGGAGCAAGCTCCCTCGCCACAAGGTTTTTGCCGAACAGGTTCTCGAGGCTTAACGGCCGCCCATGATCGCGATGTAATCCTGGGTCCAGCGGCTGTACGGCACGAATTTGCCGCCTTCAGCCTGCGGGGTTTTCCAGAAGGCGATCTTCTCGAACTGGTCGAAACCGTTGGTTTTGCAGCCTTCGGCGCCCAGCAATTCACTGCCCTGGCACGCTGCCGGGACGGCTGGCAACGAACCGAACCAGGCGGCTACATCACCCTGGACTTTCGGTTGCAACGACCAGTCCATCCACTTGTAGGCGCAGTTCGGGTGCTTGGCTTCGGCGTGCAGCATGGTGGTGTCCGCCCAGCCGGTGGCGCCTTCTTTGGGGATGGTCGAGGCGATCGGCTGCTTCTCGTTCATCAGGCCGTTGACCTGATAAGGCCAGGCGCTGGACGCGACCACGCCTTCGTTCTTGAAGTCACTCATCTGCACGGTGGTGTCGTGCCAGTAGCGGTGGATCAACGGCTGCTGTGCGCGCAACAGTTCGAGCACCGCCTTGTATTGGGTCTCGGTCAATTCGTACGGGCTTTGAATGCCCAGTTCCGGCTTGGTGGTTTTCAGGTAAAGCGCCGCATCGGCGATGTAGATCGGGCCGTCATAGGCCTGCACGCGACCCTTGTTCGGCTTGCCATCAGGCAGGTCCTGCGCGTCGAACACCACGTTCCAGCTGGTTGGCGCGGTCTTGAAGACGTTGGTGTTGTACATCAGTACGTTCGGGCCCCACTGATACGGGGTGCCGTAGGTCTGTTTGTTGACCACGTACCACGGCGCATCCTTCAGGCGCGGGTCAATGCTTTTCCAGTTCGGGATCAGGTCGGTGTTGATCGGCTGCACACGTTTGCCAACGATCAAGCGCAGCGAGGCATCGCCCGATGCGGTGACCAGGTCGTAACCGCCCTTGGCCATCAGGCTGACCATTTCGTCGGAGGTGGCAGCGGTTTTGACGTTGACCTTGCAGCCGGTTTCCTTCTCGAACCCGGTCACCCAGTCGTAAGCCTTGTCGCTTTCACCCCGTTCGATGTAGCCGGGCCAAGCGACGATATCCAGCTGACCTTCGCCGGCGCCCAAGGCTTTCAGCGGTTCGGCGGCCTGGATACTGGCACTGGCCAGCAGCGCTGTGGTGATTGCACTGAGCAGTGCGGTCTTGTGCACGAACATGGGGTTTCCCTCTTCTTTAATTATGGTCGGGGCAGTATTGAACGGGGTGAAGCCAATGCCTTTACGGCTAATTGTTAGCGTAGTGCGCTTTCATAAATGCTGTCCGTGGCGGGCCATGATGTGCCGCACCACGCTGTAATCCTGGAGCGAATCGCTGGACAGGTCCTTGCCGTAGCCCGAACGTTTCAGGCCACCGTGGGGCATTTCGCTGACCAGCATGAAGTGGCTGTTGATCCAGGTGCAGCCGTATTGCAAGCGCGCGGCAACCTGCATCGCCTTGTCGAGGTTCTGGGTCCAGACCGACGACGCGAGGCCGTATTCCGAATCGTTGGCCCAGTCCACCGCTTGTTCAAGCTCATCGAAACGGGTCACGGTGACGACCGGCCCGAACACTTCGCGCTGGACGATTTCATCGCTCTGTTTGCAACCGGCCAGCAAGGTTGGCTGGTAATAGAAGCCTGCACCGGAGTGCACCGCCGCACCGGTTACGCGCTCAATGTGCGGTTGGCCGAGAGCGCGTTCGACAAAGCTGGCAACGCGGTCGCGCTGACGGGTGCTGATCAGCGGGCCGATCTCGTTGTCGGCGTCGCGTTTGCCGGCGAAGCGCAAACTGCTGACAGCGGCGCCGAGTTCAGCCACGAGTCGGTCATGAATGCCGGCTTGTGCATAGATTCGGCACGCCGCCGTGCAATCCTGACCGGCGTTGTAATAACCGTAGGTGCGCACGCCTTCGACCACGGCCTGAATGTCCGCGTCGTTGCAGACAATCACCGGAGCTTTGCCGCCGAGTTCGAGATGCGTGCGCTTCAGGGTTTTTGCCGCGGCCTGGAGAATTTTCTGCCCGGTGACGATATCGCCGGTCAGCGACACCATGCGCACTTTCGGGTGGCTGACCAAATGGCTGCCGACGCCTTCACCGCCGCCACACACGATGTTGATCACGCCGCGCGGCAGGATCTCGGCCAGTGCAGGTGCCAGCGCCAGGATCGACAGCGGGGTGTGTTCGGAAGGTTTGAAGACCAGGGTATTGCCGGCGGCGAGGGCCGGGGCGATTTTCCACGCGGCCATCATGATCGGGTAGTTCCACGGCGCAATCGAGGCGACCACGCCAATCGGATCGCGGCGCACCATGCTGGTGTAACCCGGCAGGTATTCGCCGCTGAGCTGGCCGGTCTGGCAACGTACGGCACCCGCGAAGAAGCGGAACACGTCGACAGTCGCGCTCAAATCATCCTGACGGGCCAGGTGCAAAGGCTTGCCACAGTTCAGGGATTCGAGGCGGGCGAGGAGGTCGGCGTTTTTTTCGATCGCGTTGGCGATGTCCAGCAAGAGCACCGAGCGTTGCTGCGGCGTGGTCCGCGACCAGCCGGGGAATGCGCGATGGGCCGCGAGAATGGCTGCTTCGACCTGCTCGGTGCTGGCTTCGGCAATGGAGGTCAGGACTTCGCCAGTGGCCGGGTTAAGGATTGGCTCGACAAAGCCTTGTCCTGCGACCAATTCGCCGTCGATCAACAACGCGGTGAACAACGGGGTCTGCGCGCCAGCCATTTTTCGGGTTCTCTTTTCTTGTGTGGCCATGGTGCTCCCAGTGACTGAGGCCCGGCCGTCTTATATAGATGTAACAAGACTAGTCCGAGGCCCCGAGGTCGACAAATACTAAATACTGAAGGTGGCGTTCGATTAAATAGATGGCTTGCGCCCGCCGTGGGGTTGTTCCCGCGCCACGGTCAGGAAGGGGTCGACCAGGGCCGGTCGCGCGGTGCCTCGGCGCCAGGCCAGGCCGACATCGAGGGTCTGGCTCAAGTCGGCAATGGGGCGCGCTTCGATGATGTCGCCCTCCAGCGACCAGGGGCGGTAGGTCATGTCCGGCTGAATGGACACGCCCAATCCAGCGGCAACGAGGCTTCGAACCGCTTCCGTCGATGCGGTTTTGAGCGTGATGCGTGGTTGCAGGCCGGCGCCGCTCCACATGCGGTGAGCGTTGCGGTCCATTTCATCGACATTCAGCTGAATCAATGGCTCGCGGGCGACGTCCGCCAGGTTGATGCTGTCGTGTTCCAGCAGTGGATGCTGGGCGGGCAGCCACAGGCGATGGGGCGAGTGGGTCAGTACTTCGGTTTGCAGTGCGTGGCGATCTTCCAGGTTGGAGAGGATCAACACCCCCACATCGATCTCGCCGCTGACCAGCAAATGCTCGATGTAAGGACGTTCATCTTCCATCACGCGCAGTTCGACATTGGGGTAAGCGCGCTGGAAACGGGTGAGCAAATCCGCCAGGTAATAGCCAGCGACCAGACTGGTTACGCCGATGATCAGTTGTCCGGCCACCTGGTCGGTGCTTTGTTGAAGGCTGCGTTTGGCATTGTCCACCGTCGCCAGGATCAGGTGCGCCTGACGCAGGAATTGGTGCCCCTGGTGGGTCAGCGTCATGCCCTTGGCGTGGCGATTGAACAGGCTGACGCCGATTTCCTGCTCCAATTGCTGAATGGCCAGGGTAAGGGTTGATTGGGAGATGAAGGCGGTTTGTGCGGCGGCGGAGATGGAGCCGGTTTCGGCTACTGCGATGAAATGACGAATCTGACGCAAGGTCATCATGGAAAATTACCCGGTGGGCGGTTTTTATATATTTACATGAGTGTATATCTTTTTTTTCGATGGTCTGCGGTGGCCTGTTCTTTCACGCGCAACATCTCGAAGCACTCTCGCTTCCGGACGCCGGGCACTTTCGATCTAGGCTGGTGGCCTTAATGGTCCGGTTAACCCCATTTTTGGAGGCGGAAAATGAATACCCGTGGATTGCTCGATCAGTTGCTCAGGTCGGGTCAGGATATGTTGCAAAAGAAGGCTGGTGGCTCCCATAACAAGGCATCCAGCGGCGGATTGGGCGGTTTGCTGGGCGGATCCGCTGGCTCGGGTGGTCTTGGCGGCCTGCTGTCAGGCGCCGGTGGCGGTGCGTTGGCCGCTGGCGCGATGGGCCTGTTGCTGGGTAGCAAGAAGGGCCGCAATGTGGGTGGCAAGGTCCTGACCTACGGTGGCCTCGCGGCGCTGGGCGTCATTGCCTATAAGGCTTACGGCAACTGGCAGGCACAGCAGGGCGGCGGGGCGAAGACTGAACCGCAAACCCTGGACCGCTTGCCGCCGGCGCAAGTCGAACTGCACAGCCAGGCAATCCTCAAGGCCCTTGTTGCGGCTGCCAAGGCCGACGGCCATGTCGATGAGCGCGAGCGGACGCTGATCGAAGGTGAGTTCACCAAGCTCGACAACGACCAGGAGTTGCAGCACTGGCTGCATGCCGAACTCAACAAACCGCTGGATCCTGCTGATGTCGCGCGCGCCGCCAGAACCCCGGAAATGGCCGCCGAGATGTACATCGCCAGCGTGATGCTGGTGGATGAGGAGAACTTCATGGAGAAGTCCTACCTTGATGAACTGGCTCGCCAGCTCAAGCTGGAGCCGGGCTTGAAGGCTGAACTGGAAAAGCAGGTGCGCCAGGCTTCGGTTTAAGCAACGCCCGTGAAAATCGTCTTCCCCGTTTAAGAGCTGCCGAGGCTGCGATCTTTTGATCGTTTGCGGTTATCGGCAGCTTCTTCACCATCAATGACCCATCCAGCACTCATCTCTACCAAATCGACACTAACACTCCTCTTCCCAAATAGCGGAAAGTCCCATTCCAGAGCCAATCCCGGTGTTTGCATGGCCAGGATGAGAAGTGGTGCGCATCCGTCTTATAAATGAAACACCGCCCTCGGCTATACTCCGCAACATTTGAAACGGCCCCGAGGAATGACTGTGAAGAACTGGACGTTGCGCCAACGCATTTTGGCGAGCTTTGCGGTAATTATCGCCATCATGTTTCTGATGGTCATCGTGTCCTATTCCCGTCTGCTGAAAATCGAAGAAAGCGAAGCCAGCGTCCGTGACGACGCGCTGCCTGGTGTGTTCTTCAGCTCGGCGATTCGGGGGGCCTGGTCCGACAGTTTCCTGCATATCCAGGAGATGCTTGGCCTCAAAGAGGGGCAGGGTGTTACCGCGGAGGATGACGCCGAGTTCAAACTCTTCGAGACGCGCCTGCAAGAGCAGATGAGCAACTATCGCAACACCGTCACCACCGATGAAGACAAGGTCGAATTCGCCCGGTTTGAAAAATTTCATGAGGATTACAACAAGATCCTGACGGCGGTTCTCGACTTGCATAAACGGCAACAGGTAGACGACGCGACAAAGATGTTCAATGAGCAATTGACCCCGGCCTGGACCGCAGGACGCGTCAAACTCAATGACATTATTCGCGAGAACAAGAAGGTCGCCGACGATGACATGGTGGCCATCGATAACGCCGTGGTCACGGCTAAAGTCATCATGGGCGTGTCCCTGCTGATTGCAGTGCTGGCTGCCGGCCTCTGCGGCCTGCTGCTGATGCGCGCAATCATGGCGCCGATGAACCGTATCGTGAAAATCCTCGAAATCATGCGTACCGGCGATCTCAGCGGCCGCCTGAACCTGGATCGCAAAGATGAATTCGGTGCTGTCGAAACCGGCTTCAACGACATGATGACCGAGCTGACCTCGCTGGTTTCCCAGGCCCAGCGCTCGTCGGTGCAGGTCACCACGTCGGTGACCGAAATCGCTGCCACGTCCAAGCAGCAGCAAGCGACTGCCACTGAAACAGCGGCGACGACCACTGAAATCGGCGCGACCTCCCGTGAAATCGCGGCCACTTCCCGTGACCTGGTGCGCACCATGACGGAAGTCTCCACCGCCGCCGATCAGGCGTCGGTGCTGGCCGGCTCTGGTCAGCAAGGCCTGGCCCGCATGGAAGACACCATGCACTCGGTGATGGGCGCCGCCGACCTGGTCAACGCCAAACTGGCGATCCTCAATGAGAAGGCCGGCAACATCAATCAGGTGGTCGTGACCATCGTCAAAGTGGCCGATCAGACCAACCTCCTGTCACTCAACGCCGCCATCGAAGCAGAGAAAGCCGGTGAATACGGCCGTGGCTTTGCCGTGGTCGCCACGGAAGTGCGCCGCCTGGCGGATCAGACCGCCGTGGCCACCTATGACATCGAGCAAATGGTGCGCGAGATCCAGTCGGCGGTGTCGGCCGGCGTCATGGGCATGGACAAGTTCTCCGAAGAAGTGCGCCGTGGCATGTCCGAAGTGCAACAGGTTGGCGAGCAGTTGTCGCAGATCATCCATCAGGTTCAGGCGTTGGCACCGAGAGTGTTGATGGTCAACGAAGGCATGCAAGCCCAGGCTACGGGCGCGGAACAGATCAACCACGCGCTGGTGCAATTGGGCGATGCCAGCAGCCAGACCGTCGAGTCCCTGCGCCAGGCCAGCTTCGCCATCGATGAGCTGAGCCAGGTGGCCGTGGGTCTGCGCAGCGGCGTTTCGCGATTCAAAGTCTGATGAGCGAACTCGCGGCCAGGCGCGGCACCGTGATGCCGGCCAAACAGTCCCTGTTTCTGGTGTTTCGCATCGGTAACGAGCGCTATGCCCTGCAGGCCATCGAGGTGGCTGAAGTGCTGCCGCGCCTGCCGTTGAAGCCGATAGCCAAGGCGCCGGACTGGGTCGCAGGGGTGTTTGCCTATCGCGGTGCGGTGGTGCCGGTGATCGACCTCAGTGCACTGACGTTCGGCGAACCGGCGCAGGTTCGCACCAGTACCCGACTGGTGCTTGTTCATTACCGCCCGAATGAAGCCGTTGCCCCACAATTGCTTGGGCTGATTCTGGAACAAGCCACTGATACCTTGCGCTGCCACCCGACCGAGTTTCAACCCTACGGTTTGGACAATCGCCAGGCGCCTTATCTGGGGCCAGTGAGGGAAGATGCCCAGGGTTTGCTGCAGTGGGTGCGGGTCGCCGATTTGCTGGATGAGCGGGTGCGCGGGTTGTTGTTTCCCTCGCCACCGCTGGATCCGGCACTGCTTGAGGAGCGACCATGAGCAGCGATCAGCGTTTTTTCGATTTCCTCAAAGAGCGCATCGGCCTCGACGTGACGTCGGTGGGGCCGGCGATCATTGAGCGAGCAGTGCGCCAACGCAGCGCCGCGAACAGTGACCTCACTGCCGATGCGTATTGGCACAGGCTGCAAGGTTCGCGGGACGAGCAGCAAGCGTTGATCGAAGCCGTGATCGTTCCCGAGACCTGGTTTTTCCGCTATCCGGAGTCCTTCGCCACGTTGGCGAAGCTCGCGATCAAGCGGCTGGGCGACATCAACAACATGCGCGCCCTGCGGATTCTCAGCTTGCCGTGTTCCACCGGTGAAGAGCCGTACTCCATTGCCATGTCGTTGCTTGATGCCGGCCTCAAGCCCCATCAGTTCAAAGTCGAAGGAATGGATGTCAGCCCCCTCTCGGTGGAAAAAGCCCGGCGCGCGCTGTACGGCAAGAACTCGTTTCGCGGTCAGGACATCGAGTTTCGCGATCGGTTTTTCACGCCCGACAATGAAGGCTTTCGCCTCAGCGAGCGTGTTCTGGAGCAAGTGCGATTGCAGGTCGGCAATCTGCTGGATCCAGTCTTGCTGGCCAACGAGCCGCCCTATGATTTTGTGTTCTGCCGAAATCTGCTGATCTATTTCGACCTGCCGACGCAACAACAGGTCTTTGAAGTCTTGAAGCGTCTGACCCACGTTGACGGCGTACTGTTTATCGGCCCGGCCGAAGGCAGTCTGTTGGGACGTTTCGGCATGCGTTCGATCGGCATCCCGCAGTCTTTTGCGTTCAGTCGCCAAAACGCGCCCGAACTGCCGCCCGTTTTTGTGCCGACGCCGACGCCGCTGCCGGTGCAGCGCCCTGTCCGCAACGTGACACCGTTACCGGTTCGCAGCCGGCCTTTTGCCGCCGTGGCGCCGCGGCCGGTTGTTGCCAAAACCGGTCATTCGGATGCCGCCGCACTGCTGGCGAACATCGCCGTCCTGGCCAACGAAGGCAAAAGCGCCGAGGCCCGGGCCGCGTGCGAACGTTATTTGCGCAGTCACGAACCGGTTGCCCAAGTGTTTTACTGGTTGGGATTGCTCAGCGATGTCGCCGGTAGCGCCCTTGAAGCCCAAGGGTTTTATCGCAAGGCGCTGTACCTTGAACCCCAACACCCCGACGCGTTGATGCACCTGGCAGCCTTGCTGCAATCCCAGGGCGACACGGCGGGCGCCAGACGATTGCAGGACCGCGCCGCCCGTAGCGAGCGCGCCGCTGACAGTGAGCGCAAACGATGAACGCCTCCGACGCCTTGAGCGTAACTCACGACGATGCCCAGGCCATCGATGACTGCTGGAACCGCATCGGTGTCCATGGCGACAGGTCCTGCCCGCTGCTGAGCGAACACATTCATTGCCGCAACTGCGCTGTCTACTCGACCGCTGCCACGCGTTTGCTCGATCGCTACGCCTTGCAGCAGGAAGACCGCGGACAGGTGTCCAGCGCGGTCGAAAGCGATGTCAAAACCCGATCGCTACTGATGTTCCGCCTCGGCGAAGAATGGCTTGGTCTGGCCACCCGTACCTTGGTGGAAGTGGCGCCGCTGCAGGCGATTCACTCGTTACCCCATCAACGCTCCCGGGCCTTGCTCGGTGTGGCCAACGTGCGCGGCGCGCTGGTGGCCTGCCTGTCGCTGGTCGAGCTGTTGGGGCTCGATGCGGTTGGCAGCGTGGCGTCCGGGGCACGGGTGATGCCGCGCATGCTGATCATCGCCGCCAACGGTGGTCCCGTGGTGGTGCCGGTGGACGAGGTCGATGGCATTCATGCCATCGACGAGCGAATCCTCGACGCGGCGTCGCGTTCCGGTACACAGGCCAGCAGCAAATACACCCATGGCGTGTTGCAGTTCAAAGGTCGCAGCCTGCGTTGGCTCGATGAAGAGCAGCTGTTGTCCGCCGTGACCCGGAGCCTTACATGACCCCTGAACAGATGCGCGACGCCTCGTTGCTGGAACTGTTCAGCCTGGAAGCCGAAGCCCAGACGCAGGTGCTGAGCGCGGGCTTGCTGGCACTTGAACGCGACCCGACTCAGGCCGATCACCTTGAGTCGTGCATGCGTGCCGCGCACTCGCTCAAGGGCGCGGCGCGGATCGTTGGCGTCGATGCCGGTGTCAGTGTTGCCCACGTCATGGAAGATTGCCTGGTCAGCGCGCAGGAGGGGCGTCTGTACCTTCGGCCAGAACACATCGACGCTTTGCTGCAAGGCACCGATCTGCTCATGCGCATTGCGACGCCTGATCACGCGCCGAGCCCAGCGGACATTGAAGCCTATGTGGCGCTGATGACACTGTTGCTGGACCCGCTGGCACTGGCTCCACCCATCAGCACACCGATCGCGCCGTTCATGGCCGAGCCTGAACCCGAAGCACCTGCTGCACCGATCGAGGTGCCGATCCCGGTCGTCGAGCCGCTGCCGGTGGCGCCCACCGAGTCGCCACCGAAAAACAGGCGCACCACGGAAAATGGCGAGCGAGTCCTGCGGGTCACGGCCGAACGCTTGAACAGCCTGCTCGATCTGTCGAGCAAGTCCCTGGTGGAAACCCTGCGGCTCAAACCGCATCTGGCGACCATGCAGCGCCTCAAACGCACGCAAAGCAACGGCTTGCGCGCGCTGGAAAATCTCAATGTGCACCTCAAGGACCACGCCCTGAGCCTCGAAGCCCGGGAAGCCCTTGAGGATGCTCGTCGGTTGCTGGCGGAATCCCAGCAGTTGCTGGTGGAGAAAAACGCCGAGCTGGACGAATTCGCCTGGCAAGCCAGTCAACGCGCCCAAGTGTTGTACGACACGGCGCTGGCGTGCCGCATGCGACCCTTCGCCGACGTGCTGACCGGGCAAGTACGCATGGTCCGCGACCTGGGTCGCAGCCTGGGCAAACAGGTGCGGCTGGAGATCGAGGGCGAGAAAACCCAGGTCGATCGCGACGTATTGGAAAAACTCGAAGCGCCGCTGACTCATCTGCTGCGCAACGCTGTCGACCATGGCATCGAATCTGCGGAGCAACGTCTGTTGGCCGGCAAGCCTGCTGAGGGCTTGATCCGACTGCGCGCCTCGCACCAGGCC
Source organism: Pseudomonas sp. MDV22-iso1 (assembly GCF_058145095.1). NCBI lineage: Bacteria > Pseudomonadati > Pseudomonadota > Gammaproteobacteria > Pseudomonadales > Pseudomonadaceae > Pseudomonas > Pseudomonas sp. MDV22-iso1. The sequence continues at coordinate 56,422 of NZ_JBYVMF010000031.1, read as the reverse complement.
GGTCTGCTGGTGCTGGAACTTAGCGATGATGGCAACGGCGTCGACCTGGAAAAGGTCCGCCGCAGCATCATCGAGCGTCAATTGTCCCCGGCGGAAACCGCCGCGCAGTTGAGTGAAGAAGAACTGCTGACGTTCCTGTTCCTGCCGGGTTTCAGCTTGCGCGACAAGGTCACCGAGGTTTCCGGGCGGGGGGTCGGTCTGGATGCGGTCCAGCATATGGTCCGTCAATTGCGGGGCGCAGTGGTGCTTGAGCAGACGGCGGGCGAGGGCAGTCATTTCCATCTCGAAGTACCGCTGACACTGTCAGTGGTGCGCAGCCTGGTGGTGGAGGTCGGTGACGAGGCGTATGCGTTTCCGCTGGCTCACATTGAACGCATGTGCGATCTCGAACCTGCGGACATCGTTCAGGTCGAGGGCCGTCAGCATTTCTGGCACGAAGGCCGACATGTCGGGTTGGTCGCGGCCAGTCAATTGCTGCAGCGGCCGGCCAGCCAGAGTGCGCAGGAGACGCTCAAGGTCGTGGTCATCCGCGAGCGCGAGGCGATTTACGGCGTGGCTGTCGAGCGGTTCATCGGCGAACGCACCCTGGTGGTGCTGCCGCTGGACGAGCGGCTGGGCAAGGTGCAGGACATCTCCGCCGGGGCTTTGCTCGACGACGGTTCGGTGGTGTTGATCGTCGACGTTGAAGACATGCTGCGTTCGGTGGACAAGCTGCTCAATACCGGTCGCCTGGAGCGCATTGCGCGTCAGGGCAATCAGGTCGTCGAAGCGGCTCGCAAACGGATTCTGGTGGTCGACGACTCGCTGACGGTGCGCGAACTGCAGCGCAAACTGTTGCTCAATCGCGGCTACGATGTGGCCGTGGCGGTCGACGGAATGGATGGCTGGAATGCCCTGCGCTCGGAGGATTTCGATCTGCTGATTACCGACATCGACATGCCGCGCATGGATGGCATCGAACTGGTGTCGTTGTTGCGGCGGGACAACCGCCTGCAATCGCTGCCGGTGATGGTGGTGTCCTATAAAGATCGCGAAGAAGACCGCCGTCGTGGACTGGACGCGGGAGCCGACTATTATCTAGCCAAAGCCAGTTTTCATGACGACGCCCTGCTTGATGCAGTGGTTGAGCTCATCGGAGGAGCGCGGACATGAAAATCGCAATCGTCAACGACATGCCCATGGCGGTAGAGGCTCTGCGCCGCGCCCTGGCATTCGAACCGGCGCATCAGGTGATCTGGGTTGCCAGCAATGGCGCCGAGGCGGTACAGCGTTGCGCTGAAAACACGCCGGACCTGATCCTGATGGACCTGATCATGCCGGTGATGGATGGCGTCGAAGCCACACGACGGATCATGGCCGAGACCCCGTGCGCCATCGTGGTCGTCACCGTCGATCGCCAACAGAATGTGCATCGGGTGTTCGAGGCCATGGGGCATGGCGCGCTGGACGTCGTCGATACCCCGGCGCTCGGTGCCGGTAACGCCCAGGAAGCGGCGGCGCCGTTATTGCGCAAGATCATGAACATTGGCTGGCTGATCGGCGACAAAGGCAACCGGGAACGTCCGGCGCCGAGTCCGCTGCGCAGTTCGGGTTCGCGGCAGCGGCTGATCGCCATTGGCTCGTCCGCGGGCGGGCCGGCTGCGCTGGAAGTGCTGCTGAAAGGGCTGCCACGGGATTTCCCGGCAGCCATTGTGCTGGTGCAGCACGTGGACCAGGTGTTTGCGGCCGGCATGGCCGAGTGGCTCAGCAGTGCCAGCGGCCTCAACGTGCGCCTGGCCCAGGAAGGCGAGCCACCGCAAAGCGGAACAGTGCTGCTGGCCGGCACCAATCATCATATTCGCTTGTTGAAAAACGGTACGCTGGCGTACACCGCCGAACCGGTCAACGAGATTTATCGGCCCTCGATCGATGTGTTTTTCGAAAGCGTGGCCAATTACTGGAACGGTGATGCCGTCGGCGTGTTGCTCACGGGCATGGGACGCGATGGCGCGCAGGGCCTCAAGCTCATGCGCCAGCAGGGCTACCTGACGATTGCTCAGGACCAACAAAGCAGTGCGGTTTACGGAATGCCCAAGGCAGCAGCGGCTATCGACGCGGCCTCGGAAATTCGCCCACTGGACAAGATAGCGCCACGATTGCTGGAGATTTTCGCTAAATGACTATTCTTGGCAGCAATCCTGGCTTCGGCAGTACTCAGGTGATCGCACATGAATGATTTACAGCTCGACGATTTCAAGACCGATGAAAACGCCGCCATGGTGTTGTTGGTGGACGATCAGGCGATGATCGGCGAGGCCGTGCGACGTGGGTTGTCGAATGAAGAAAATATCGACTTCCACTTTTGTGCGGACCCACATCAGGCGATCGCCCAGGCGATTCGCATCAAGCCGACGGTGATCCTGCAGGATTTGGTGATGCCCGGTCTCGATGGCCTGAGCCTGGTGCGCGAGTACCGCAATCACCCGGCGACCAAGGACATTCCGATCATTGTCCTGTCGACCAAGGAAGACCCGCTGATCAAAAGCGCGGCCTTCGCGGCGGGGGCCAACGATTATCTGGTGAAGTTGCCCGACAACATCGAGCTGGTGGCGCGCATCCGCTATCACTCGCGCTCCTACATGACCCTGTTGCAGCGTGACGCGGCTTACCGCGCATTACGCGTGAGCCAGCAGCAGTTGCTTGATACCAACCTGGTCCTGCAGCGGCTGATGAACTCCGACGGCCTGACCGGACTGTCGAACCGTCGTCACTTCGATGAGTACCTGGAGCTGGAATGGCGACGCTCGTTGCGTGACCAGACTCAGCTGTCGTTGTTGATGATTGATGTGGATTACTTCAAATCCTACAACGACAGCTTCGGTCATCTGGAAGGCGATGAGGCGCTGCGCAAGGTCGCCACGTCGATTCGCGACGCCAGCTCCCGTCCTTCTGACCTGCCGGCCCGTTACGGCGGTGAAGAGTTCGCGCTGGTGCTGCCCAACACTTCACCGGGTGGCGCGCGACTGGTGGCGGAAAAACTCCGGCAGACCGTCGCGGCCCTGAAAATCCCCCACAACGCACCGGCAGAAGGCTCGAGCCTGACCATCAGCATCGGCCTGTCGACCATCACCCCGCAGCAGGGCAGCGATTGCCGGCAACTGATCCTGGCGGCGGACAAGGGGCTGTATGCGGCGAAGAACAATGGGCGTAATCAGGTGGGGATTGCGTAGAGATAGATGGGGAGTTTGAACTCGCTGCCCCAGACCGGGAAAATCCCCTGTGGCGAGGGGATTTATCCCCGTTGGGCTGCGAAGCGGCCCCAGCATCCGGCCAAATAGATTGAGTTGACCGGACTTGCGACTGCTGCGCAGCCGAACGGGGATGAATCCCCTCACCACAGAACACCCTGCATTCGATTGAATCATTCCCCCCTAAAGCCGCCAGGCGGGCTGCCTTGACAGCCTGATTACGGTATACTCGCCGGCTTTCAAAAGTTCGCCAACGAGTGCTGCCCGCCATGGAAATCAACCCGATCCTTAACAGTATCAAGGACCTGTCCGAGCGCTCCGAAACTATTCGGGGGTATCTTTGACTACGATCAAAAGCATGAGCGTCTGACCGAAGTCAATCGCGAGCTTGAAGATCCGTCTGTCTGGAACAACCCGTCGTACGCTCAGGAACTGGGTCGCGAGCGCTCCCTGCTGGCCCAGATCGTCGAAACCCTCGACGAAATGCACAGCGGTCTGGCTGACGCCAAAGACCTGCTGCTGATGTCCGCCGAAGAAGAAGACCAGGCTGCCGTCGATGACGTCGCCGCCGAAGTCGAGCGCCTTCGCGAATCCCTGGAAAAACTCGAATTCCGTCGCATGTTCAGCGGTGAGATGGACGCCAACAACGCCTACCTGGACATCCAGGCCGGCTCTGGCGGTACCGAAGCCCAGGACTGGGCCAACATCCTGTTGCGCATGTACCTGCGCTGGGCTGACAAGCGCGGCTTCGACGCGACCATCATGGAACTGTCCGCCGGTGAAGTCGCCGGGATCAAGGGCGCTACCGTGCACATCAAGGGCGAGTACGCCTTTGGCTGGTTGCGTACCGAAATCGGCGTGCACCGCCTGGTTCGCAAGAGCCCGTTCGACTCTGGCAACCGTCGCCACACCTCGTTCTCGGCTGTGTTCGTGTCGCCGGAAATCGATGACAACATCGAAATCGACATCAATCCGTCGGACCTGCGCATCGACACCTACCGCTCCTCCGGTGCCGGTGGTCAGCACGTAAACACCACCGACTCGGCCGTACGTATCACTCACGTACCGTCCAACACCGTGGTGAGCTGCCAGAACGAACGCTCCCAGCACGCTAACAAAGATACCGCGATGAAAATGTTGCGGGCGCGCTTGTACGAGCAGGAAGTGCAGAAGCGCAACGCTGCCTCGCAAGCGTTGGAAGACACCAAGTCGGACATCGGCTGGGGTCACCAGATTCGCTCGTACGTGCTCGATGCCTCGCGGATCAAGGATTTGCGCACTAACATCGAACGCAGCGACTGCGACAAGGTGCTCGACGGCGACATCGACGAATACCTGGTGGCGAGCCTGAAGCAAGGCTTGTAAAGCATGCAGTACCGGATCGCGCTGACACAGGCGATCCCTGTGGTAACGGCGGTGCAGCATCCGACTTGCCCGCGATCCCCAGCCGAAGGCTGGGGACAACGAACCTGATGGAATATTTAAAGACATGAGCGACCAACAACTCGACCCGCAAGCCCTGCAACAGGAAGAAAACTCCCTGATCGCACTGCGCAAGGAAAAGCTGGCTGCCGAGCGCGCCAAGGGCAACGCCTTCCCGAACGACTTCCGCCGCGACAACTACTGCGATGCGCTGCAGAAGCAGTACGCGGACAAGACCAAGGAAGAGCTGGCCGAGGCTGCGATTCCGGTCAAGGTTGCCGGTCGTATCATGCTCAACCGTGGCTCGTTCATGGTGATCCAGGACATGACCGGTCGAATCCAGGTCTACGTCAACCGCAAGACCCTGTCCGAAGAAACCCTGGCCGCGGTGAAAACCTGGGACATGGGCGACATCATTGCCGCTGAAGGCACCCTGGCCCGTTCCGGCAAGGGCGACCTGTACGTCGAAATGACCAACGTGCGCCTGCTGACCAAGTCCCTGCGTCCACTGCCGGACAAGCACCACGGGCTGACCGACACCGAGCAGCGCTACCGCCAGCGTTACGTTGACCTGATCGTCAACGAAGACGTGCGCCAGACGTTCCGCGTGCGCTCGCAAGTCATTGCTCACATCCGCACCTTCCTGATGCAGCGTGACTTCCTGGAGGTGGAAACGCCGATGCTGCAAACCATTCCGGGCGGCGCGGCAGCCAAGCCGTTCGAAACCCACCACAACGCATTGGACATGGGCATGTTCCTGCGCATCGCGCCGGAGCTGTACCTCAAGCGCCTTGTGGTAGGTGGTTTTGAAAAAGTGTTCGAGATCAACCGCAACTTCCGTAACGAAGGCGTTTCGACTCGTCACAACCCTGAATTCACCATGTTGGAGTTCTACCAGGCGTACGCCGACTACGAAGACAACATGGACCTGACCGAAGAACTGTTCCGTGAGCTGGCGCAGCTGGTTCTGGGCAGCACCGACGTGCCTTACGGCGACAAGGTGTTCCACTTCGGCGAACCGTTCGTGCGTCTGTCGGTGTTCGACTCGATCCTCAAGTACAACCCTGAGCTGACCACTGACGACCTGAACGACATCGACAAGGCTCGCGCCATCGCCAAGAAAGCCGGCGCCAAGGTGCTGGGCTTCGAAGGCCTGGGCAAGCTGCAGGTGATGATTTTCGAAGAGCTGGTCGAGCACAAGCTGGAGCAGCCGCACTTCATTACCCAGTACCCGTTCGAAGTGTCGCCGCTGGCTCGTCGCAACGACGACAACCCGAACGTCACCGACCGTTTCGAGCTGTTCATCGGTGGTCGTGAAATCGCCAACGCCTATTCCGAGTTGAACGACGCGGAAGACCAGGCCGAGCGCTTCATGGCGCAGGTAGCCGACAAGGACGCCGGCGACGACGAAGCCATGCACTACGACGCCGACTTCGTTCGCGCGCTGGAGTACGGCATGCCGCCAACGGCCGGCGAAGGTATCGGCATCGACCGTCTGGTGATGCTGCTGACCAACTCCCCGTCGATCCGCGACGTGATCCTGTTCCCGCACATGCGGCCGCAAGCGTAAGTGTTTTAGTTAAAAAGCCGCCTTTCAAGGCGGCTTTTTATTGCCTGTCTGGTACAAACGTATCAACTTGTTACTTTCATGTGAGAGGAAATACCTGTCGTGATTCGTGCAATGGCTCAAGAAGGTGCAGCGGGTATCGCCACTGCGGTCGCTGAAAGTGTTCAGTACCAGGGTCGCAAGGCCAGCCGACAGGGCAGCGAGCAGCGTCGACAGGACATTCTCGATGCGGCCATGCGCATTGTCGTGCGCGAAGGCGTGCGGGCTGTACGTCATCGAGCAGTGGCTGCTGAAGCGGGCGTGCCGTTATCGGCGACGACCTACTACTTCAAAGACATCGACGACTTGCTCACCGATACCTTCGCTCAGTATGTGGAGCGTAGTGCGGCGTTCATGGCCAAGCTGTGGGTGAACAACGAAGGCCTGCTGCGCGAGATGGTGGTCAGCGGCGACGGCAGCCCCGAGTCTCGCTCGCAGTTGGCGGATGATATTGCGCGGTTGATGGCGGACTATGTTCACCACCAATTGGTGAGCCGCCGCGAACATCTGATGGCCGAGCAGGCGTTTCGTCAGGAGGCGTTGTTGAACCCGCGCCTGGCGCAGTTGGTGCGCTCGCATCAGCAAATTCTCCTGCAGGGTACGTGTCAGCTTTTCGAGGTGCTGGGTTCACGAGAGCCACAACAGGACGCCAAGGTGTTGACGGCGATTATCGGACGGATGGAATATCAGGGCCTGCTCAACGACGCCGAGCCTGCTGCCGAAGCGGAAATGCTCGGTATTCTCAATCGCTACATGCATTTGGTATTGGCGTCGGTATAACTCTGTGGGAGCCGGGCATGCCCGCGAGGGTGATCTGACATTCACCATGGATGTCGTCTGACACACCGTCATCGCGGGCAAGCCCGGCTCCCACTGATCGGTGTTTTGTTCATAGGGAGTGTTGAATGAAAACCTGGCGTGTCGTTGTGATCGCCTTGTCGTTCCTGCTGCTCAGTGGCTGCCTGGTGACCTTCAAGGAGCCGCTGCCCGAAAGCGATCCCGCGCCTAAAGGTTTGCTTGGCAAATGGACCAGCACCAACGCCTGGGGCGAGCCGATGAACCTGGAGCTCAGCCGCCTGGGCGACAGCCGTTATCAGGCCGTCAGCTATTTCAAGGCCAAACCCAAAACCCGCGAAGCCTATGCTTTCACCGTGTCGCGCCATGGTGATCGCTGGTACCTGTCAGCTAAAGTCCCGGCGCAATTTGGCGGGCATTTCATCATTGCCGGCTTCGAACTCAACGATCAGCATGAATTGGTGGTCTACAACCTCGATCTCGATCAGATCAAACAAGCTCTGGGCCAGAAAGTCTTCAGCGGCGAAGGCTTCCAGACCGACGACGGCGAGGGAGTACTGATCGACTCCCGCATGGATCAGGTTTTCGCCTGGCTCGATGATCCGGCCAATTCCGATGTCTTCGTCGAAGCGGTGCGTTATCAGCGCCTGGCCAGAGCCAAATAAATTCAGTGTTTACGGTTTGACTACAGGAGTTTCGGGTGGACGATTACCAGCAGACGATACGCATATTGTCCGATCGCATTGTGCTGGCACAGACACCGATTCGCGTCCTCGATGCGGTCAAATGGGATGACAGCATCCGCAAGGGTTTCCTCAAGGCCAAAGGCAAGGAAATGCCGGCGGTGGACCGCGATTACTACCTTAATCGGCCGCTTTCCTTCGACTCCAGCAAAGTGAAGCTGGAGTTCCAGAACATCGAGCGCGACATCACCCGCCAGCTTGGCCAGTTCAACCCGGTCGGGCAAATCATGCGACGCATGTGCAAGGAATACCGCATGGTGGTGCGCATGCTCGAAGCACGCGGTACCGAGGATTTCGGGCTTATTTCCCAAGAGCTGTACGGCGCGGCGTCCGACGCGTTCCACGCCGGCGACCCGACTTTGTCCGATCTGGGCTTGATGCTCTCCGATTACCTGAACAATATCGACGGCCGCGGCGACCTGAAGGACGAGCCGAAAACGCTCACCGCCAAGGACGCCGTGAATTTATTGCAAACCCGGTTGAGCAAAGTGTTTGGCGAGGCCGAGGAAACCATTCGCGTATTCGAGTCCGATGGCATTGTCGCGGACGCGGCGGCGGGCGCGGATTACATCAAGATCCGCACTGACGCGATGTTCAACGAGCGTGATGTGCGTGCTCTGGAAGTTCATGAAGGTCTGGTGCATGTCGGCACCACGCTGAACGGCCTGAACCAGCCGATTTGTACCTTTCTCTCCAAGGGCCCGCCTTCTTCGACGGTGACCCAGGAAGGCCTGGCGATCCTGATGGAAATCATCACCTTCGCCTCGTACCCGAGTCGCTTGCGCAAACTGACCAACCGCACCCGCGCCATTCACATGGTGGAGGAGGGGGCCGACTTCCTGCAGGTGTACGAATTCTTCCGTGAGCAAGGCTTCGAAATGCCGGAAAGCTACGGCAACGCCAGTCGCGTGTTCCGTGGCTCGGTGCCCAACGGTTTGCCATTTACCAAAGACTTGTCCTACCTCAAGGGCTTTATCATGGTTTACAACTACATTCAGTTGGCCGTGCGCAAGGGCAAGCTTGAGCAGATTCCGCTACTGTTTTGTGGCAAGACTACGCTGGAAGACATGCGTACCCTGCGCCAGTTGGTGGATGAAGGCCTGGTGGTGCCGCCCAAGTATTTGCCTGAACAGTTCCGCGACATGAACGCGCTGTCGGCGTGGATGTGCTTCTCCAACTTCCTGAACCACCTGAGCCTGGACCGGATCGAAGCGGATTATTCCAATATCCTCTAATGATCACGAAATTCCCTGTAGGAGTGAGCCTGCTCGCGATTACGGTTCAATATTCGACATTGATGTTGGCTGACAGACCGCTATCGCGAGCAGGCTCACTCCTACAGGGTTTAGTATTTCAATCCTTTAATACGAGGTTTCAACGGATGAGAATCCTCGGCATCCTCTGCCTTCTCCTGACCCTGGGCGGTTGCAGTTCGCTGCTGTTCTATCCCGAGCCAGGCCAGCTGTTCACGCCGGAAAAAGCCAAACTCGATTACCGTGAAGTCACCCTGACCACCGCCGACGGCCTCACGCTGAACGCCTGGTGGCTGCCCGCCAAACAAGGTGTCGAGGTCAAAGGCACGGTGCTGCACCTGCACGGCAACGGCGGCAACTTGCCGATGCACCTCGGCGGGAGCTGGTGGTTGCCTGAAGAGGGGTATCAGGTGTTGCTGGTGGACTATCGCGGTTATGGCTTGTCCGAGGGTGAGCCGAGCTTGCCGGCGATCTATCAGGACATCGATGCCGCGTTCAAATGGCTCGACCAAGCGCCCGAGGTCAAAGGTAAACCGCTGATCCTTCTCGGCCAGAGTCTCGGTGGTTCGATGGCCGTGCATTACCTGGTCCAGCACCCGGAACGCCAGAAACAACTCAAGGCGTTCGTGCTCGACGGAGTGCCCGCCAGTTACCGCAGCGTCGGCCAGTTCGCCTTGAGCACCTCCTGGCTGACCTGGGCGTTTCAGGTGCCATTGTCCTGGCTGGTGCCGGACGGTGACAGTGCGATCAACTCCATGGCTCAGCTCAATGGCGTGCCGAAACTGATCTACCACAGCATCGACGATCCGATCGTGCCCCTTTCCAACGGCATCCGACTGTATCAAGCTGCGCCGCCGCCGCGAGTGCTGCAACTGACCCGTGGCGGTCATGTGCAGACGTTCGCCGACCCGGTCTGGCGCAAAGTCATGCTGCGCTACCTTGACGATCCGCAGCATTTCAACGGCCTGCGCCGCCTGGGTGAAATCCCCAATTACCCGGCAACCCCGAATTCTGAAGATGAACCACCAGAGAGTCCGCAATGAGTGAAGAACGTAACGCCATCCCGCTGATCATCACCGGTATTTGCAGCATCCTCGGCACCGTCGCCGCCCTGTGGTGGTACGGCTACCTGCACTTCGCCAAACCCGAAGATGCGCTGCTGCTCAGCGACTTCACCATGCTCAAGACCGTGCCGGGCGAAGACTACAAGGTCTCCCTGGACCCGGCTCCGCAAGTCGCGCAGTGCATCGATGGAGTGCTGGTGCTGTTCGACACCGAGCAAAAAGGTTTGACAGGTGTGTTGATCAACGGCCAGAAAAAAGCGGTGCGGTGCATGGGGCAGGAAACGCCGCAGAAGCTGGAGCAGTAACTTCGTTTTGATCTTCAACAAAAAGCCCCGCCTGATCAGATCAGGCGGGGCTTTTAGTTACAGCGTGAGGCTTAGTTCGAGCTGACAGCCGAACGCGGGATCACTGGCTGGTTGTCGTTGGAAATAGTCACTTCCACACGACGGTTCATCGCACGACCCGAGACGCTGCCGTTTTCAGCAACCGGGTATTCCTTGCCATAACCCTGGGCAACGATGCGCGCTGGATCAACGCCCATTTTCACCAGAGCCATACGCACGGAGTTGGCGCGACGCTCGGACAGCGACTGGTTGTAGCTCGCTGCACCGGTGCTGTCGGTATAGCCTTCAACAATCACCTTACGGTCCGGGTTTTCCTGGAGGAACTGCGCCAGTTTGTTGATGTTCACCAGACCGCTGGATTTCAGGTCAGCCTTGTTGGTGGCGAACAACACGTCACCGAAGGTCACCAACGTACCGCGGTCGGTTTGCTTGGCGTTCAGGCTGTCCTGCAGCTGTTTGATCTGCTGGTCGCGAGCATCCAGGCGGGCCTGGGCACGTTGGGCCGATGCGTTTTTCAGATTCGCTTCAGCCGTGCGCAGAGCGATGGTCTGCTTCGCCACTTCAACACGCTGGTTGGTCAGGTAAGCCAACTGATCAACTGTCGATGCGTCTTCTTTATCCAGGTAAGCCTTGTTGGCCTTGTCCAGGTAGTCACTGGCGTCCTTGGTTTCCAACGCTGCGACTTTGCTCGCTTGCGGGTTGGTCTGCAGGCCGCTGTAATTGGTGCGAGCATTTTCCAGGTTCTGGTTCGGCGGCGTGGAGCAGGCAGCCAGTGCAACGCTTGCGGCCAGGAGAGCAGGGATCATCAATTGTTTACGCATAATAATTCGTCCTTTCTATCGATTAGAGCTTCAGGTCCGGGGTCGTGATGCGCGCTTACTGCACGGTGCGCTGACTTTCCTGACGCAGTTCCTGAACACCTTTCTGAGAGTCCTTCACAGCTTGTTCGGCTTTCATCGCCTGAGCTTTGCGTTCAGCGACGCGAGCGTCCCACTCAGCCTGTTGGGCCAGAGTTTTGGCTTCTTCGTATTTTTTGTCGTGCATGGCCAGCTCGGCTTGCTTGAGCTTGTCCTGCGCAGATTTCATTTCGACAGCGGCGAATTCGGTACCGCCAGCGCTCACGGCGCTGTTGACTGCAGATTCAGTCACGGCGAATTGTTCGGTCGGCGGGTTGCCGGCACAACCGGCCAGAACGAAGCTGGTGCCGATCGCAAGGGCAGCCATTTTCAGACCGCGCAGGTGAGTGAACGAAGATTTGGCAGTGCTGGTCGTCATGGTCTTCAACTCCATTGGAATTACTCCTGAAAAACTTAAAAATCCATCCTGGGCAAGGAGCCGTACCATTCATTTGCGAGGGCTTTTGAAACGGCCGTCCCAGGTGTGGTTACAGGGTACGACCCGAGTGATTTTTCAAAAGTTCAGAAAAGATGGCCTATCGCCCGAAAATACATTGAGAGAGCCGAAAAGGCTCTAGATCGGGAACTTTGGCGGTGCGCAATGGTATCCCCAGCCTTCTTGGCGCCTGAGATAACGCAATTTTGGAGGATGTGAAAGCCAATGGGGGAGTGAGCCTGCTCGCGATAGCGGTTGTTCAGCCAACCCGTGTTTTGATTGAACTGACGCCATCGCGAGCAGGTGAACGCCCACAGGTGATGCGGGGAAAGATCAGTGTTTTTGCTCGTCGCTGCCCGATGCAAGATCGTGCAAATGCCGACGGGACAACGCGAGAAAACGCGGGGTCGGACCGACGTCTTCGTACAGTGGGTCACCTTCTTCATCGGTGGCCACGACAGTCGAACCCTTCACATACGGAAAGCTTTTTTCGAGCTCTTCCAGCGCGGCGCCGATCAACTCGCCGAGCAGTTCTTCGGGTTGGCGTTTCGGGTACATCTCGGTGATCGCCGCCAATCGGGCTGCGGCCTCCATGTCCAGATGAATCTTGTAGCCCGTATCAGTCAGACGACCTTTGGCGTTTTCTTCCCAATGCTGGGCAAGCTCGCGAATTTTCATAACGACCTCATTACGCGCCTGCTCGTGGCAGGCCGGGGAGTGTCCGCCTGTAGTCGGCGGTAAGCCGTTGTACGGCTTACTCTTCAGACTAGCTTTTACCCGGTAGGTTTAAAGTCCCTTCGTCGTTTGCTTGTAAGAACGGGTCTGGAGCGGCACTCTTGATGTTCGTGGCCGACCGGATTTTTCCCTGGAGAACTGCTGATGACCGATATTGATGCACGCTTGCGTGAGGACGTTCACCTGCTGGGTGAGCTGTTGGGCAACACCATTCGTGAGCAGTATGGGGACGGCTTCCTCGACAAGATCGAGCAGATCCGCAAGGGCGCCAAGGCGGACCGACGTGGATCGATGGACGCTGAGCTGAGCGCCAGCCTCAATCAATTGAGCGAAGACGAGCTGTTGCCGGTCGCGCGGGCTTTCAACCAGTTTCTCAATCTGGCCAACATCGCTGAGCAGTACCAACTGATTCACCGTCGCGAGGAATCACAACCCGCGCCGTTCGAGTCCCGGGTGTTGCCGGAGTTGCTGGCTCGCTTGCGCGCCGAAGGCCACGGCGCAGAATCCCTGGCGCGGCAGTTGGGGCGACTGGAAATCGAACTGGTCCTCACGGCCCACCCAACCGAAGTCGCGCGTCGCACGCTCATTCAGAAATACGACGCCATCGCCGCACAACTGGCGGCTCAGGATCATCGCGACCTGACGACCGCCGAGCGCGAGCAGATCCAGTCGAAGCTGCAACGCCTGATCGCCGAAGCCTGGCACACCGAAGAAATCCGCCGCACGCGTCCGACGCCGGTGGACGAGGCGAAGTGGGGTTTCGCGGTGATCGAGCATTCCCTTTGGCAAGCCATCCCGAACTATTTGCGCAAGGCCGACAAAGCCCTGCATGACGCCACCGGCCTGCACCTTCCCCTCGAAGCGGCGCCTATCCGATTTGCGTCGTGGATGGGCGGCGACCGCGACGGCAACCCCAATGTGACCGCTGCCGTTACCCGCGAAGTGCTGCTGCTGGCGCGCTGGATGGCGGCGGATTTGTACGTGCGCGACATCGATCATCTGGCGGCCGAGTTGTCGATGCAGCAAGCCAGCGATGCACTCAAGGCCAAGGCCGGGGACAGCGCAGAACCTTATCGGACGGTGCTCAAGCAGTTGCGTGATCGGCTTCGCGCTACGCGTAACTGGGCACACGCTTCCTTGACGGCGACCACACCGGCAACCGCCGATGTGCTGCAAAACAATCGTGACCTGCTGGACCCGCTGGAGCTGTGCTACCAATCGCTGCATGAGTGCGGCATGGGCGTAATCGCCGACGGGCCGTTACTCGATTGCTTGCGCCGCGCGGTGACGTTCGGGTTGTTCCTGGTGCGTCTCGATGTGCGGCAGGATTCGTCACGGCACTCGGCGGCCATGACCGAAATCACCGACTACCTGGGCCTCGGTCGTTATGAAGACTGGAGCGAAGAAGAGCGCATCGCGTTCCTGATGCGTGAACTCAACAATCGGCGTCCGCTGCTGCCAGCGTATTTCAAACCGTCCGCTGACACCGCCGAAGTGCTGGCGACCTGCCGGGAAGTGGCCGCAGCGCCGGGTGCGTCGCTGGGCTCTTACGTGATCTCCATGGCGGGTGCCGCCTCCGATGTCTTGGCGGTGCAACTGTTGCTCAAGGAATCGGGCGTGTTGCGGCCGATGCGCGTGGTGCCGCTGTTCGAAACACTCGCCGACCTGGATAACGCGGGTCCCGTGATCGAAAAACTCTTGCTGCTGCCCGGCTACCGCGCACGCCTGCAAGGGCCCCAGGAAGTCATGATCGGCTACTCCGACTCGGCCAAGGATGCCGGCACCACGGCAGCGGCCTGGGCGCAGTATCGAGCGCAGGAACGGCTGGTCGATATCTGCCGCGAGCAGCAAGTGGAACTGCTGTTGTTCCACGGTCGTGGCGGCACCGTCGGACGTGGCGGGGGCCCGGCTCACTCGGCAATTCTGTCGCAGCCACCGGGTTCGGTGGCGGGGCGGTTCCGTACCACCGAGCAGGGGGAAATGATCCGTTTCAAATTCGGGCTGCCGGACATCGCCGAACAAAACCTCAATCTCTACCTGGCGGCGGTGCTGGAGGCGACCTTGTTGCCACCGCCACCACCGGAGCCTGCCTGGCGTCATTTGATGGACGAACTGGCCGCTGACGGGGTAAGCGCCTATCGCGCCGTGGTGCGGGAGAACCCGCAATTCGTCGAGTACTTCCGCCAGTCCACTCCGGAACAGGAGCTTGGACGTCTGCCTTTGGGCAGTCGACCTGCCAAGCGCCGTGCCGGTGGTATCGAAAGCCTGCGGGCGATTCCATGGATCTTCGGCTGGACCCAGACCCGCCTGATGCTGCCGGCGTGGCTCGGCTGGGAAGCGGCGCTGAGCAAGGCGCTGGAGCGAGGCGAGGGCGAGCTGCTGGGGCAGATGCGTGAACAGTGGCCGTTCTTCCGGACCCGGATCGATATGCTGGAAATGGTCCTGGCCAAGGCGGACGCCGATATTGCCCGGTCCTACGATGAGCGCCTGGTCGAACCGGATCTGCTACCGCTGGGCGCGCATTTACGCGACCTATTGTCGCAGGCATGCGCGGTGGTCCTGGGTCTGACCGGCCAGTCGCAGCTGCTGGCACATAGCCCCGCAACCCTCGAGTTCATTCGTTTACGCAACACGTACCTTGACCCGCTACATCTATTGCAGGCGGAACTGTTGGCCCGTTCGCGGCAGCAGGAGGTGGCGCAAGGCAGCCCGGTAGAACAGGCATTACTGGTGTCTGTGGCGGGGATTGCGGCTGGTTTGCGTAACACGGGCTAACATTTTTGCCGTGGTGTCCGACACCCGTATCGGGTGTCGGACGGCGGCATGACAGGCGTTAAAAAGTGCGGGCAGGCGACAGTTAATGATGGGGTTGCGACTTGGAGTACCGCGTCGCAAGCTCAGGTCCGGCGCGGGTTTCTCCGACTTTCGGCGGCTTGTGTGGGCAGGAACTGCTGTGTATCTTGATCAGCCTTTGGCCGTTTGGGCGGTCACGACCCTATTTTTGAGATTGGCCCCACGAGGCGAATCTGACGTTATCTATATAAAAAATTGAGGAGCACATCGATGCGCGTCATTCTGCTGGGAGCTCCCGGGGCCGGTAAAGGTACTCAGGCTAAGTTCATCACCGAGAAATTCGGCATTCCGCAAATCTCCACCGGCGACATGCTGCGTGCAGCGGTCAAGGCCGGCACCGAGCTGGGCTTGATCGCCAAAAGCGTCATGGACAGCGGTGGTCTGGTTTCAGACGACCTGATCATCAACCTGGTCAAGGAACGCATCAGCCAGGCTGATTGTGCCAACGGTTTCCTGTTCGACGGTTTCCCGCCCACCATCCCTCAGGCTGAAGCGCTGGTCAAAGCCGGCGTGGAGCTGGATCACGTGGTCGAAATCGCTGTCGACGATGAAGAAATCGTTCAGCGTATTGCCGGTCGTCGTGTTCACGAAGCCAGCGGTCGCGTGTACCACACCGTCTACAACCCGCCAAAAGTCGCGGGCAAGGACGACATCACCGGTGAAGAACTGGTACAGCGCAAGGACGACACTGAAGAAACGGTTCGTCATCGTCTGTCGGTCTACCATTCCCAGACCAAGCCACTGGTTGAGTTCTACCAGGCGCTGTCTGCCGCTACCGACGGCAAGCCGAAATACAGCCACATCGCTGGCGTCGGCTCGGTTGAAGCGATCACTGGCAAGGTGCTTGAAGCGCTGAGCTGATAACCGCTTGATCTTCTACGGCCCGCTTGCGGGCCGTAGTTGTTTATACTGGCGCACTTTTTCTGACCTCTCTTACGGAAACATCGATGAGCACCTTGCTGGCCCTGGACACCGCGACTGAAGCTTGCTCCGTTGCATTGCTGCATGACGGCAAGGTTACGAGCCATTACGAGGTGATCCCGCGCCTGCATGCGCAGAAGTTGCTACCGATGATTCAGCAATTGCTGGCTGACGCCGGAATCACGCTGCAAGCGGTTGACGCCATCGCATTCGGCCGAGGCCCTGGTGCGTTCACGGGCGTGCGCATTGCCATTGGTGTGGTGCAGGGGTTGGCGTTTGCCCTGGAGCGCCCGGTGCTCCCGGTATCGAACTTGGCCGTATTGGCGCAGCGGGCCTTCCGTGAACACGGCGTGAGCCAGGTCGCGTCGGCAATCGATGCGCGGATGGATGAAGTGTATTGGGGCTGCTACCGCGAGACGGCAGGGGAGATGCGCCTGGTCGGCAACGAAGCGGTGTTGCCGCCGGAAGTTGCGGCATTGCCTGCCGATGCCAGTGGCGAATGGTTCGGCGCCGGGACCGGTTGGGGATATGCCGAGCGCATCGGCGTCAGCCTGAACGGCCAGGACGAGGGCATGTTGCCACACGCCGAAGACCTGTTGACCCTGGCGCGTTTCGCGTGGGCGCGTGGTGAGGCGATTGTGGCGGATGAGGCGCAACCGGTTTATCTGCGCGATAAGGTGGCCACTCCCAAGGCGCGTTGATTTACCCTTTATTCTGTGGCGAGGGAGCTTGTCGAATCGTCGCACCGTCCCGCTGGGCTGCGAAGCGGCCCCCAGTGACCGGCAACTGCACCGCGCAGCCTGGACTTGCGACTGCTTCGCAGCCCAGCGGGACGGTGCGACGATTCGACAAGCTCCCTCGCCACAGCAAGCTCCCAGCAAGCTCCCTCGCCACAAAAACGGGTCTCGCATAGAACCAATCGTCAGTTTCCAGCCCCCGCTTTTAAACCTTTTGCCTTTTATGTGTTCTAGTTATCACTCGGCGGTTTGCGAAGGGCGTTGCGCGCCACTAAACTGCCATCATCGATACCGAGCATGACTTTATGCGTATAGACGGCTTCTCCTCTCAGTCCTACCCCATCAAGCGCCAACCGCGCAAAGGCACTGTGGTGGAAGACGAGACCGTTGATATCGACGGTGAGCTGGAGTTTCCCTCCGAAGAGCAATTGGCCGCCCGCGCCGCCAAAGCCTCCGCACAACGCCTGAGCAATCTCCCTGCCCGTCAGCAAGACATGCTTTACCACCGAGCCATGAGTAAAAGCGTCTCGATGGCCCTGGCCAGCTATCTCAGCACTGCCGGTTTTGTCGATTGGGATGCGGATGTGCTGGGCCTCGATCTGTACATCTGATGTTGTTGCCGTACTACCTCGGTTGCCCATCGTGGAGTGAAAGCGCCTGGCGCGACTACCTCTATCCGCAAGACGCTAAACCCGCCGAATTTCTCAATCTCTACACTCAAGTGTTCAACGCCGTGGAAGGCAATACGACTTTCTACGCGAGCCCGGCTGCCGACACCGTGCAGCGCTGGGCCGACACCATGCCTGAGCACTTTCGCTTCACCGCCAAGTTTCCCGGCGACATCAGCCACAACGGGGACCTGCGCGATCAACTGACCGCCGCTGAAACCTTCGTGCAATTGCTCAGCCCCCTCGGTGAGCGGGTGTCGCCACTGTGGCTGCAATTGGCAAAAAGCTTCACGCCTCAACGATTGCCCGAACTGGCCGGTTTCATCGATGCGCTGGATCGACCACTGGCTGTCGAGGTGCGGCACCGGGATTTTTTCGCCAAGGGTGACGGCGAGCGCCTGCTCAATCGGCTGTTGCTGGATCGCGGTGTCGAGCGCATCTGCCTTGATCCCCGTGCACTGTTCAGTTGCACTTCGACCGATCCTTCGGTGCTGCATGCCCAATCCAAAAAGCCCAACGTCCCGACCCGTCCGGCAGCGTTCACGCAATGTCCGCAGGTGCGCTTCATTGGCCACCCGCAGCTTGAGGCGAATGATTCATTCCTGGTGCCTTGGGTCGAAAAAATAGCGCAGTGGATCGAGGAAGGGCGCACGCCTTATATCTTCCTGCACACCGCCGACAATCTGCAGGCCGCGAGACTCGCACAGCGGTTTCACGCGCAACTGATGCTGCGTTTGCCTGGCTTGCCGGCGCTGCCTGAGCTATATAGAGAGCCCGCTGCGGAGCAACTTGGTTTGCTCTGAGGCGGGTTTTTCGTCCTTCTCAGGAGCCTGCCAAATGGATGCGCAAACCCTTCGAGCCCAAGCGTTCAAAGCGCTGCATGAACGTGATGGGGCTTTTGTCATTCCCAATCCGTGGGACGCCGGCTCGGCGAAAATGCTCGCCAGCCTGGGTTTCGAGGCGCTGGCGACCACCAGTGCCGGTTACGCCTTCTCCAACGCCCGCCCCGATGGCGGATTAACGCTGGACGACACCCTGGCAAATGTCCGAGCGATCGTTGCGGCGACGGACCTTCCGGTGGCGGTCGATCTGGAAAACGGCTTCGCTGACGACCCTGCTGAATGCGCGCAGAGTGTTTTGCGTGCTGCAGAGGCCGGTGCTGTCGGCGGTTCGATTGAGGACGCCACCGGGCGCGAAGACGCGCCGATCTATTGCTTTGAACACGCCGTCGCACGCGTCAAAGCTGCCGTCACCGCCGCGCGCAGTTTGCCTTTTCCTTTCATGCTGACGGCCCGGGCCGAGAACTTCCTGCATGGCAATCCCGATCTGGCAGACACGATCCGCCGCTTGCAGGCATTTGCTGAGGCGGGCGCCGACGTGTTGTATGCGCCGGGTCTGCGCAGCGCTGAAGATGTGCTGGCGGTGGTCCGTGCCGTCGCGCCAAAACCGGTCAATGTATTGATGTCCGGTGGGCTCAAATTGACGGTCGAGGAGTTGAGCGAAATGGGCGTCAAACGCATCAGTGTCGGTTCGGCACTGGCCTTGGCGGCGTATGGCGAATTTTTCCGCGCAGCCGAAGAAATCAAGACGTCTGGCACATTCGGGTTCACCTCGAGGTCCATGCCCTACGCCAAGGCCAATCAGTTGTTCAAAGGCTGACGGTGCGGTTTCGGTGGTGGCTGTTGTTGCTGCTGTTGATCATCGGTGCGGGGGCCGTGGGTGTCTGGCGTGGCTGGATCTCGCTTGCGCCGCAGTGGAACCCTTGGGCGCCGCTGGATGTGAAAGCGGCGCCCAATGTGTTGACCCGCTACAAACTCATGCGCCTGCGTGATGATCCCCAGCTGTGTGATCAAGCCCTCGCCAGCTCGGGCCTGCGGGTGAGTCGACAAGCCGACAGCCCCGGCGCGACCTGTCCGCTGCTCAATACCCTGCGTGTGCAGGGCGGTCAGGCGGCCCTGAGCAGCAGCTTCCTCGCGAGTTGCCGACTGGCCGTCTCGTACGCGCTGTTCGAGCACCACGCCCTGCAGCCTGCGGCTCAAGCCGTCTATGGGCAGGCAGTGACGCGTGTCGACCACCTCGGCAGTTTTGCCTGCCGCAATGTCTACGGGCGCGAGAACGCTCGACGCAGTCAGCACGCATCGGCCGATGCCCTGGACATTGCCGGTTTTCGGCTGGCGGACGGTCGCTCGATCAGCGTGCTGAAGGATTGGCCGAAGGACAATCAGGATGCGCGGTTTTTACGCCAGGTCCGGGATAGCGCCTGCGAGATGTTCAGTGTGGTGTTGAGCCCGGACTACAACGCTGCCCATCGCAATCACTTTCATGTCGATGTTGGCCCGTGGTGGGTGTGTCGCTGAGGGCTATGCGGCGATGCGCAGGTTTTGCAGGACGATCGGGCGAGCCCAGCCGATATCGAAGTCAAAGTTCTTTTGCTGTTCAACCAGCTCCTGCGGCGCAAACGGCGGGAACGGTTTGTCCAGCAGATCGAGTTCGAATTCGGCGATTGGCAGGTGCAGCGCGCGCGGCTGTGGCGCCGGGCCTGGCGCTGGCAAGGGCTGGCCGGCGGTGAGCACGAGCGGTCGAACCCAGCCGCTCTCGAAGTCCTGCTGTTTCTGCTGAGCCACAACTTCGTCGTCTGGAAACGGTGGGAAGGGCTTGTCTGCCAGGTCCATCTCGAACTCGGCAATCGGCAGGAAGAGCGGCTCTGGCGGGCGTACTTCGGTGTCTTTCACGTCACATTCACGCTGGGACATGATGTGCGCCAGCAGGTCGCTGCCGACGGTAGGTTCGACCGGGCTGTCGAGGTCCACCGGTGGGAAATCCAGCGAAGCGGGCAGCACCGCCTCCTTCGACTGATCGGCCAGGGCCCGGGCAAAAAAATCCTGCCAGAGGTGACTGACGCCGCTCAGTGCTTGGGAGTTTCGCAGGCTGTAATCGCCGTAGGGCGAGATAAAACCTGTGATGGTGGGTTGAATGTCTGACATTTCTCTCGGTCGACGCTCAGCTCTGGCAAAATGCTCGATAGTTTTGTTATCGGCCGTTTTTGCCGATCATTAATTTTTTGAGCGTTTTTTCCCATGATTGAGCAACCCGCGGCCTGCCGCATTCATGTCCAAGCCCTGAGCGCGACCTATCAGCCACAGGCCGAACAATGGGCCGAGCGCCTGGACTTGCCAATGCAGGTGGATGACGCTGAGTTCGCGCTGCAGGTCGGGGAGCAGGGCTTGCAGCTTCAACAGCTGGGCCCGGACGCCCCGGGGCCGGTGCGTGTGGATTTCGTGGAAGGCGGGGCGGCCCATCGCCGGCTGTTCGGCGGCGGCACCGGGCAGATGATTGCCAAGGCAGTCGGCATCGCTCAAGGCGTGCGGCCTCGCGTGCTGGACGCCACGGCGGGCCTGGGCAAGGACGCATTCGTGCTGGCGAGCCTGGGGTGTGAGATGAGCCTGATCGAACGGCAGCCATTGATCGGTGCCTTGCTGGAGGACGGTCTGCTGCGCGGTGCTGAAGATTTCGACGTGGCGCCGATTGTGGCGCGCATGCGTTTGCTCAAGGGCAATTCGATCGAGGTGATGCGCAACTGGGAAGGCGAGCCGCCGCAGGTGATCTACCTCGACCCGATGTTCCCGCACCGTGAGAAAACGGCGTTGGTGAAGAAGGAAATGCGCCTGTTCCGGCCGTTGGTAGGGGACGATCCGGATGCACCGGCCTTGCTTGAAGCGGCGTTAGCGTTAGCCAGCCATCGGGTGGTGGTCAAGCGTCCGCGCAAGGCACCGTGTATCGAGGGACCCAAGCCAAGCCATGCGCTGGACGGGAAATCGAGCCGATATGATCTTTATCCGAAGAAGGCGCTGAAGTCTTAAATCGAGTCGGCGCCATCGCGGGCAAGCCCGCTCCCACAAGGTCTGCGTCACACCACAGATCATCGTGGGAGCGGGCTTGCCCGCGATGGCGCCTGATCAGTCACCCAATAACTATCAGGCTGTCGCCGGTCGATACGCCCGCATAAACAACCCCACCACTTCCTGCACATGGCTCTCCGCCGCATCCCCGGTCAGCGGCTCACCACAGCCATACAGCAAACGAAAATTCCCCGCGCCCTTGAGCAGGCAAAAGAAGTGCTCGGCCGCGTTGCGCGGTTTTTCGATGTGCAGCGCGCCACTCTGATCCACCTTGGCCAGCAAGCGCTCCATGCCATGCAGCATGCGCTCGGGTCCCGCTTCGAAGAAAATCAGTGAGAGTTTCGGGTCCTGGCTGCCCAGGGTCATGATCAATCGATGCAGGTTCACCGATTCATCGCTGTTGATCAGCTGATGAAAGCCGCGCGCGATGTTCAGCAGCACCTTTTCCACCGCGATGCCGTCCGGCAACTCGAAAAAATCCGGCGGTAATTGCTCCTCGCATTTGGCGACGACAGCGGCAGAGAACAGCGTTTCCTTGTCATTGAAATGGCTGTAGACCGTCAACTTCGACACGCCAGCCTCGGCTGCCACTGCGTCCATGCTGGTGTTCGCATAGCCATTGCTCAGGAACAGGATTTTCGCCGCATCGAGGATCGCCTGGCGCTTGGCCAGATCCTTGGGACGGCCCGGACCATTGGGTGCTGAAAGATTGTTCGACATTTTTCGCTTTAATACTGGACTGGTGAGTTTGCTATTAATAACATACTGGCCAGTATAATTATTCCAAGCACCATTAGCGAAAGGTCCTTCACCATGTTCCGCTATGCCTTGCCCCTCGCGTTGCCAGTCACTCTGGCTTTTTTATTGTCCGCGTGTGGGCACGAAGAGGCGCCCCAGGTCACCATCCGACCGGCCATGGTGGTGCAGCCAGAGCCATCGGCGCAGGCCATGGAGAGTTATCCCGGTGAAGTGCGGGCTCGCTACGAGCCGGAGCTGGCGTTTCGCATTGGCGGTAAAGTCAGCCGACGACTGGTCGAAGAAGGGGACCGGGTCAAGGCCGATCAGCCCTTGGCGGAACTCGATCCGCAGGACGTGCGCCTGCAACTGGAAGCTACCCGCGCCCAGGTCGCGGCGGCCGAAGCCAACCTCAACCTGGTCCGAGCCGAGCGTGATCGCTACAAGACGCTGATGGAGCGTCAGATGATCAGCCGTTCGGCGTACGACAATGCCGAAAACCTTTACCGATCCGGTGAGGCGCGTCTCAAGCAAATAAAAGCCGAATTCAACGTATCGACCAACCAGGCGAGCTACGCCGTGCTGCGTGCGCCACAGGACGGTGTGGTGGCCAAGCGCGCGGTGGAAGTCGGGCAAGTCGTGGCGGCCGGGCAAACCCTGTTCACCCTCGCCACTGATGGCGAGCGTGAAGTGCTGATCAGCCTGCCTGAGCAAAACTTTGGCCGCTTCAAGGTGGGCCAGCCGGTGTCCGTGGAACTCTGGACGCAACCGGATCAACGGTTCGCCGGACGGATCCGCGAGCTGTCGCCTGCTGCTGACCCAAGGTCGCGCACCTTTGCCGCGCGTATCGCCTTTACTGCTGGCAAGGTACCTGCCGAACTGGGTCAGAGTGCCCGGGTATTCATCCAGGCGGCGGACGTGGTGTCGCTGTCGGTGCCGCTCTCGGCGGTCACCGCGCAGGACGGTGCTACTTACGTTTGGGTACTGGGTGCCAATAACACCCTGAAAAAAACGCCGGTTCGGATCGGTGCATTCGGCGAGAAAACCGTACCGGTGCTCGAAGGCCTGAGTGTCAATGATTGGGTGGTCGCGGCCGGTGTTCATGTGCTTCACGACGGGCAGCAAGTGCGCCCGGTGGATCGCTCCAACCGTGTGGTCAATCTGGCGGACAAGGAGTAGGTCCCGATGGGTTTCAATCTTTCCGCCTGGGCGCTGCGCAATCGCCAGATCGTCCTGTTCCTGATGCTTTTGCTGGCAGTGGTCGGTGCGCTTTCCTACACCAAGCTCGGACAAAGCGAAGATCCGCCGTTCACGTTCAAGGCGATGGTGATTCGTACGAACTGGCCCGGCGCTACGGCTCAGGAAGTGTCCCGCCAGGTCACCGAGCGCATTGAAAAGAAGCTGATGGAAACCGGCGAGTACGAGCGCATCGTGTCGTTCTCCCGTCCGGGCGAATCCCAGGTGACGTTCATCGCGCGCGATTCCATGCACTCGGTGGACATTCCCGAGCTTTGGTATCAAGTCCGCAAAAAAGTCAGCGATATTCGCCATACCCTGCCGCCCGGTATTCAGGGCCCTTTCTTCAATGATGAATTCGGCACCACCTTCGGCAACATCTATGCCCTGACCGGTGACGGTTTCGATTACGCCGTGCTCAAGGATTATGCGGACCGCATCCAGATCCAGCTGCAACGGGTCAAGGATGTGGGCAAGGTCGACCTGCTGGGATTGCAGGACGAGAAAATCTGGATCGAGCTGTCCAACGTCAAGCTCGCCACCCTCGGGTTGCCACTGGGGGCTGTGCAGCAAGCCCTTGAAGAGCAGAACGCCGTGTCCACTGCCGGGTTCTTCGAAACCACCAGCGAGCGATTACAGCTACGGGTGTCGGGGAATTTTCAGACCGTCGACGAGATAAAAAACTTCCCGATCCGCGTCGGTGATCGCACGTTCCGCATCTCCGATGTGGCGGACGTGCGTCGTGGCTTCAATGATCCCCCCGCGCCGCGCATGCGCTTCATGGCGCAGGACGCCATCGGTCTGGCCGTTGCGATGAAGTCTGGCGGCGACATTCTGGTGCTGGGCAAGGCCCTGGAAGTCGAGTTCGACCGCATCCAGCAAAACCTTCCGGCGGGCATGCAATTGCGCAAGGTCTCGGACCAGCCCGCCGCCGTGAAAACCGGCGTCGGCGAGTTCATCCAGGTGCTGGTGGAGGCCTTGGCGATTGTTTTGCTGGTGAGTTTCTTCTCCCTGGGCGTGCGCACGGGCATGGTCGTGGCGCTGGCGATTCCACTGGTGCTGGCGATGACGTTTGCCTGCATGTATTACCTGGGCATCGGTCTGCACAAGATTTCCCTGGGCGCGCTGGTGCTGGCGCTGGGGTTGCTGGTGGACGATGCGATCATCGCCGTGGAAATGATGGCGATCAAAATGGAGCAGGGTTTCGACCGGATCAAGGCAGCCAGTTATGCCTGGACCAGTACCGCATTCCCGATGCTCACCGGCACCTTGATCACGGCGGCCGGTTTCCTGCCGATCGCCACCGCGCAATCGGGGACGGGCGAATACACCCGTTCGATCTTCCAGGTCGTGACCATTGCGTTGATCGCGTCATGGATCGCCGCCGTGGTGTTCGTGCCGTATCTGGGGGAAAAGCTGCTGCCGGACCTGGCGAAGATTCATGCTGCCAAACACGGTGCCGGCCAACCGGACCCTTACGGCACACCTTTCTATCAGCGCGTCAGACGCCTGGTGGAGTGGTGTGTGCGCTGGCGCAAGACCGTGATCGTGCTGACCATTGTGTTGTTTATCGGCTCCATCGCGCTCTTTCGCTTCGTGCCGCAGCAATTCTTTCCGGCATCGGGTCGTCTGGAGTTGATGGTCGATCTGAAGTTGGCCGAAGGCGCGTCGCTGAGCAACACCGCCGAGGAGGCCAAACGTCTTGAAACCCTGCTCAAGGATAAGGCCGGCATCGACAACTATGTCGCCTACGTGGGCACCGGTTCACCGCGTTTTTACCTGCCGCTGGATCAACAACTGCCGGCAGCGAGCTTCGCGCAATTTGTCGTCCTGGCCAAAACCATCGAGGAGCGCGAAAGCCTGCGCACCTGGCTGATCGAAACCCTTAACGAACAATTCCCGGCGTTGCGCTCGCGGGTCACACGCCTGGAAAACGGTCCGCCCGTGGGCTATCCGGTGCAGTTCCGTGTGACCGGCGAACACATTGAGGAAGTCCGCGAACTGGCACGCAAAGTCGCGGCGAAGGTTCGCGAGAACCCGCATGTGGTCAACGTTCATCTGGACTGGGAAGAGCCGAGCAAAGTGGTGTACCTGAACGTCGATCAGGACCGTGCCCGGGCGCTTGGCGTCAGTACCGCGAACCTGTCGAAGTTTTTGCAAAGCTCCCTGACCGGTTCCAGTGTCAGCCAGTACCGCGAAGACAATGAATTGATCGAGATTCTGCTGCGCGGCACCTTGCACGAGCGCACCGAGTTGTCATTGCTGCCAAGCCTCGCAGTGCCCACCGACAATGGCCGCAGTGTGGCCCTGTCGCAGATCGCCACCCTGGAGTATGGCTTCGAAGAGGGCATCATCTGGCACCGCAATCGCCTGCCGAACGTGACAGTCCGCGCTGACATCTACGGCAAGGAACAACCGGCGACATTGGTTGCGCAGATCATGCCGACGCTCGATCCGATTCGCGCAGAATTGCCGGACGGCTACCTGCTGGATGTCGGCGGCACTGTGGAAGATTCTGCACGGGGGCAGAACTCGGTGAAGGCTGGCGTGCCGTTGTTCATCGTGGTCGTGCTGACGTTGCTGATGCTGCAACTGCGCAGTTTCTCTCGCACGGTGATGGTGTTCCTCACCGCGCCACTGGGACTGATCGGTGTGACCCTGTTCTTGCTGGTGTTCCGACAGCCGTTCGGGTTTGTGGCGATGCTCGGCACCATCGCGCTGTCCGGGATGATCATGCGTAACTCGGTGATTCTGGTGGACCAGATCGAGCAGGACATCGCCGCTGGTCTGAAGCCCTGGCAAGCGATCATCGAAGCCACTGTGCGACGCTTCCGGCCGATCGTGCTGACCGCGCTTGCGGCGGTGCTGGCGATGATTCCACTGTCTCGCAGCGTGTTCTTCGGGCCGATGGCAGTGGCGATCATGGGCGGCCTGATCGTGGCGACAGCATTGACGCTATTGTTCCTGCCGGCGCTGTACGCCGCATGGTTCCGAATCAAGAAAGAAACCACCTGACCCCCGTAGGAGCTGCCGCAGGCTGCGATCTTTGATCTTGCTTTTAATAAACAAGATCAAAAGATCGCAGCCTGCGGCAGCTCCTACAGATTCGTTTTACAGCGTGCCGAAAACTTTCTTCGCCAGGCTGGTCGCGGCGGCGGCCGGGTTGTTGCGGATGGTTTCTTCCTGCTTGCCGATCATCTCGAACAAGCCGTTCAGCGCCTGCTCGGTCACGTAGCTCTCGATGTTGGCATTCTTGGCGTCCAGCACACCCAAGGTGGCCGCTTGCCCAGCGAACGAGTTGTACTGCTTGGCCAGGCCAACCTGATCGGTGGCTTGTTTGACGATGGGCAGGAACTTCGCGCGAATCTGCTCGCGGCTGGTTTTGTTGAGGTACTGAGTGGCGGAGTCGTTGCCGCCGCTGAGAATGCCTTTGGCATCTTCAACACTCATTTTTTTCACGGCATCCACCAGAATCGGCTGGGCCTGGGTCACAGCCGTTTCAGCCGCTTTGTTCATGCTGGTTTCCAGCTGATCGACCTGACTGCCCATACCGAACTGTTTCATTTTGCTGGCGACTTTGCCCAGCTTGCCCGGCAGTTCGATTTTGACCTCGGGGTTGTTGCTGAACCCACCGGGCGTGCCAAGTTGTTTGACTGCCACTTGAGCACCTTGCGTCAGGGCATCCTTGAGACCGCCGGTGGCGTCTTTTTGTGACAGGTCACTGAGCGACAGCGCCAGGGCGTTGGTGCAGATCAGCAAACCTGCACACAGACCGGCGAAGCGAAGGGTGGGGCGGAGCATGGCGGCTTCCTTGTACTTGAATAGCGTTAGCGAACGGCGTCGACACGGATTTTCAACGGCTGCGGATCGCTGCCATTCAGTTGCACGGCGTGGTGTTCGGTGGTGATGAAGATCAGCTTGCCATCCACTTCGATGCGCGCACTGACCGAGTAGCGGTGGCCAGGATTGACCTGGACCGGATCGTAGCTGAGATGAAATGGCAGCGGCACCTGACCCTTGACCGGGCCTTTCTGTTCATCGAGGACAAGCGCGGGCGCGTCGGCCAGCGACACGTCCTGCAAGCTCACCGTCAGGGTCGCGTTCGGTGGCAGGGCGATGCGTTGAAGGTAGAAGACTTCGCCATCAAGGCTGGTTTTGGTGGCAGGTGCCATCGACTGACAGGCGCTCAGCAGGGTGGCGGCGGCCAATAGAGTGAGTTTTTTCATCGGGTATCTCCAATCATTGTGGGAGCGAGCAGGCTCACTCCCACACGTTTTCATCAAATCTCGGGTTGTACGGCGATCTGGTCCGCCGCATCTTCACTGCGATGCAGCGCCACCTGACGGATCGACAAGCGAATTTCCGCCGGCAGTACACGCTTCGCCGCACCCTCAGCCAATTCGCCCAGCAGCTCGTGATAGCTCAGCTTGCCGGCTTCATCGCGGCGCAAGACGTCCAGGTCCAGCATCGTCTGGATGAAGTGGCGGAACAGGCTCTTGTCGAAGAACTCGGGGGCGTTCAGCCCATGAAGGATCGACAGGCGCTGGGCCATGACCGTGCACAGGTCCTCGAGCTCTTCGGCACTGATGCTGTTCTGGCCGCTGTTGAGCAGCAGGGACACGGTCATGTAAAAGCGCTGCAGGGTCTGGGCGATGCTCTTCGACAGCAAGGTGAGCAGCACGAAATGCCGCGAACTTGGCGCAGGACGCAGGTACACGTTGTTCTCGAAGCGCAGCAACCCTTGTTCAACGAAGGCCTCGAGCCATTGATCGACCACGGCGTCCAGCTCGTCCAGGGACCAGCGAATGAACAGTTCCGATTGCAGGTACGGATACAGCGCCCGGGTATAGCGCAGGATCTGTTCGCGGCTCATGCGTGACGCGCTCTGGAAGAAACTCGCGAGCAGCGCCGGCAGGGCAAAAATGTGCAGCACGTTGTTGCGGTAATAGGTCATCAGGACTGCATTCTGCTCGTCCAGATACAGAATTTTGCCGAGCGCATCGCTCTGCTCGGACAGCAGGTCCATGTCCTTCACATGTTTGATCAGCGCTCGTCCATCACCTTCCGGCAGGGTGGTGTGCGGCGAATATGGCACTTTGCGCAGCAGCGCCAGATAGAGGTCGAGTACGCGCGCCATGGCGCGATCGTCCAGGGCCAGGCGGGTGGTGGACAGCAAGGCGAGGGCGACCAGATTGACCGGATTGATGGCGGCCGCTTCGTTCAGGTGCTGCGCGACTTTTTCCCCGAGACGGTTGGTGGTTTCGTTGAGCCACGCCGGTTTGAATTGCGGCCCTAATTCCTGTTGGCGCCAGTCTGGCTGTTCGCTGTCGAGGAATTCCGCGAGTTTGATCGGCTCACCGAAGTTCACCGCCACCTGACCAAAGCGCTGCTTGAGGGCGCCGATGACTTTGAAGATGTCGAAGATCGATTCTTTCTTCTTGGTGGCGCCACGCAGTTCGCCCAGGTAAGTCCGGCCTTCCAGTACACGCTCGTAACCGATGTACACCGGAATAAAAACGATCGGCATGCGCGAGGAGCGCAGGAAGCTGCGCAGGGTGATCGCAAGCATCCCGGTTTTCGGTTGCAGCATGCGCCCGGTGCGCGAGCGGCCGCCTTCAACGAAGTACTCAACCGGGAAACCTTTGGTGAACAGCGTGTGCAGGTATTCGTTGAACACCGAGGTGTAGAGCGGGTTGCCCTTGAACGTACGGCGCATGAAAAACGCCCCGCCACGGCGCAAGAGACTGCCAATCACCGGCATGTTCAGGTTGATCCCGGCGGCGATGTGCGGCGGCGTCAGGCCATTGCGGAACAGCAGGTACGACAGCAGCAGGTAGTCGATATGGCTGCGGTGGCAGGGGACATAGATGACCTCGTGGCCCTGGGCGACCTTCTGCACACCTTCGATGTGGTTGACCTTGATTCCGTCGTAGATCTTGTTCCAGAACCAGCTCAGCACCACTTCGAGGAAGCGGATCGCGGTGTAGGTGTAGTCCGAGGCAATCTCGTTGCCGTAACGCAGGGCCTGCGCCTTGGCTTTTTCGGGCGAGATGTTTTCGCGCTCGGCTTCGTCGAGGATCGCCTGTTTCACCAGCGGCTGGTTGAGCAAGCCTTTGACCAGGTTGCGACGGTGGGAAATGTCGGGACCGATCACGGCGGCTTTCAGGTTGCGAAAGTGCACCCGCAGGATGCGCTGGGCCATGCGCACGGTGCGTTCGTGGCCTTTGTTGTGATCGATCAGTTCGCGCAGGTGGATCGGCGCGGAGAACTGCACGCGCGTCTTGCGCCCCAACACGATGATGCTCAGCAGGCGACGCAATCGCCCGGTGACCGCCCAGCTGTCCGCGAACAGCAGTTTCCACGGGCTCGACTCACTGTCCGGCGACTGGCCCCAGAACACGCTGACCGGAATGATCTGCGCATCTTCGGCGGCATTCTGGCTCAGTGCGCTGACCAGGCGGGTGAGGGTGGGCGGTGCGCCGCGTTTGTCCTGACGGCCAAGCCAGTCCGGTTCCGGCGTCAGGTAGAAGAACGCCGCAGGTTCCAGCAGGTTGCCCACCGATACGGGCAGCACCGGGCGCGGCAGGCCGGCTTTGGTGCATTCGGTATCGACCACGGCAAGGTCGGTCAGCGAAGGGTTTTGCAGGACGTAGAACACCGGACGACTGCGGTCGAGGTTGAGGGTAAAGGACGACTGGTTGATCGTCTCCGAGCGAACCCAGAGGTACAGCAGTCGGCGCAAGGTGCCAAACACAAGACGACGGAACGGGGAGCGGGTCATACGGCTTCTGCATGAGTGAATAAAACCGAGCAGGTGCTCGGGCGGTGGATAGTGTGCCGGATTCATCGAAAATCGGCAAAAAAGCGGCTAAGTAAACTTGAGTTGAGAGTTTTTGCGTCTGTCATATACTCGCCCGCTCAACAATAAAAAGAAGGGGTACTGAGTTATGGCTGCGCGCGAGACCGGCAATGTGAAGTGGTTCAATGACGCCAAGGGCTACGGCTTTATTCAGCGCGAAGACGGGGTGGACGTGTTCGTGCACTACCGCGCGATCCGCGGCGAAGGTCACCGTTCGCTGGCTGAAGGTCAGCAGGTTGAATATGCGGTGGTGACGGGGGAGAAGGGGTTGCAGGCTG